>CAYVRB010000499.1:0-2516 GCA_964453375.1 uncultured Alcaligenaceae bacterium | reverse complement strand
ATCTCCACCGGGTAGTTCTCGAACGACATCGAATACTGCTGCTGGAACAGCGGCTTCAAATACTCTTCGATCGCCGGGTCGTAGCTCGGCTTCGTGATGAAGCCGCGGCCCTCGACCGTCATGCGGATGTCGCCGTCTTCGACGACGATCTCGCCGGCCTTGATGACGTAGCGCGGGTGGCTGAACATCTTGGCGATGTCCTTGTTCCGATGGTAGATCGCGACGTCGGCGTCGGCGCCGAGTCCCAAATGACCTTTCCGCGGCAGGCCCAGCGTGCGGGCCGGGCCGGCGCTCGTGATGATCGCGATCTCGCGCAGCGTGTACTCGCGCGTCAACTCCGCCAGGCAGGTCCGCGCCTTCGCCTTCTCCGGCAGCTTCGCGAACTCCTCCTTGCGGAAGGCGGCGTCCATCAGCAGTTGCAGGATTTCGGGGTACCGCCAGAAGCTCGCGCCGTTCGGGTGGTCGGTCGTCAGGCTCACGCGCCACGGGTCGTCGATGAGCAGCATCAGCTCCAGCCCGGTCGCCCACTGCACGGCGTTGACGATGTTCTTCTCGCGGTAGACGTACGGCACCACGCCGCAGCCGGTCTCGTTCTCGACGTCGATGTTCCCCCACTTCTTGCCGGTGAGCTGGTAGAGCAAATACTGCCACGGCCCGTCGGCGGAGAGCGTGATCGTGTTGCCGAAGAGCACGGCCCCGGCGTCGGTCGTCAGGTTCTTGTGCGCGTTGAAGTACTCGGCGATGGCCGGGGCCTCGGAGCGGATCGATTCCCAGTCGTTGCCGCCGTAGGCGTGGTATTGCAGGTGCGCCATGTGGGCGCGATGGCTCTCGAGCGTCTTCATCGTCTCCATCGTGGTGGAGACGTTGCCGGGCGCGCCGAGGTTGTTGCAGTGCAGGTGCATCGGGTGGGGAATCTTCAGCTCGTCGACGATACGGGCCATGTTCGCGACGATCGTGCCGGCGGTCAGCTTCTTGTACCCTTCGACGACGTCGCTCAGTTGCTTCGCGTCCTTGCCCCACTTCCAGGCGGCGATCCCGCCGGGGTTCACGCACTTGATGCCGTAGCCCTTCGCGGCCCAGAGATACCATGCGACGATCTGCTTGGCGCGCTCGAACTCGCCGTTCTCCAAAAGGTCCAGCACGACCTCGTTGTTCCCCATCAGCACGCACGTCGTCTTGTCCACGATCGGCGTGTCGTGCAGTTCCTCGTGGGTGTGCTTCGCGCTCAGCACCGGCACGGCCGCCTCGTTGACGGTCGTCCAGCCCATGCCGGCGTAGAGGTAGCCGGTGGCGTAAGTCGTGGGCGTGGTGCCGCCGATCCCGGCGCGCAGCGTCTTGGAACGCAGGAACGGCAGCGCCCGGCGGTGCTCCTCCGGGATCATGGCGCGGGCGAAGTTGAGGGCCGCTCCGGCGACGTGCGTGTGGACGTCCACGCCGCCGGGCATCACGATCATCCCCGTGGCGTCGATGGTGCGGCCGCCGGCGCCGTCGGCGACGACCTTGCCGTTGTCGAGCACGATGTCCTTCACGGCGCCGTCGACGCCGTTCGCCGGATCGTACACCGTTCCGCCCGCGATCCGCAGCATGTCCGCCCCCGGCCTGTTTGTCGTTCCCGACGTTTGCTATACAGAGTTCACCACTCCGCTTCGATTCACCGCGTGCAAGGACGGCCCGCCATGCGCTTCCCGCTCAGCCTCACCGCCGACATGGCGGGATACATGGTCAAGAAGAAGCTCAAGCGGGAGAAGCGGTTCCCGCTCGTGATGATGCTCGAACCGCTGCACGCCTGCAACCTCACCTGCACCGGCTGCGGCCGCATCCGCGAATACGAATCCACGATCAAACAGAAGCTCACCGTCGAGGAATGCCTCGCGTCGGTGGACGAGGCCGGTGCGCCGATCGTCAGCATCTGCGGCGGCGAACCGCTCATCTACCCCGGCATCGGCGATCTCGTGAAGGGCATCCTCCAGCGCCGCAAGCACATCTACCTCTGCACCAACGGCGTCTTCCTCGAGAAGAAGCTGGACCTCTTCAAGCCGACGAGCCGGCTGTTCTTCAACGTCCACCTCGACGGGATGCGCAAGACCCACGACATCGCCGTCGAACGCGAGGGGGTCTTCGACCAAGCGATCGAGGGAATCAAGGCCGCGAAGAAGGCGGGCTTCCTCGTCTGCACGAACACGACGATCTACAAAGACACCGACATGAACGAGATTGCCGTGCTACTGGCCTACCTGACGGAGCTGGGAGTCGACGGATTCATGATGTCGCCGGCCTACGGCTACGCGGCGGTCGATGGCATCTCAGGGGTACTCACGCAGCCCGAGATGGTCGTGCTCGGTGAGACCACCGTCTACGGACTGGCGACCGATGGGGCCCAGACGTTCGTCGCCGGCGTCTCCTTCGGCACCCCGCTCGTCGGCGGCGTCGACCCTGCCACCTCGGCGCTCACGCCGTACGGGCCGACCAACAACGTCGTGCCGACGAGCGCGGCCTTCGTCGCCGGCCACCTCTAC
>CAYVRB010000498.1:0-2552 GCA_964453375.1 uncultured Alcaligenaceae bacterium | reverse complement strand
CGTCACGATCATGGGCCACGTCGACCACGGCAAGACCTCGCTCCTGGACAAGATCCGCCAGGAGTACGGCATCAAGTCCGACGTCGTCTCCACCGAGGCCGGCGGCATCACGCAGGTCATCCGCGCCTGGCAGGTCGAGAAGGAAGGCAGCCGCATCACCTTCCTCGACACCCCCGGCCACGAGGCGTTCACCAAGATGCGCGCCCGCGGGGCGAAGGTCACGGACATCTGCGTCATCGTCGTCGCCGCCACCGACGGCGTCATGCCGCAGACCGAGGAAGCCATCAGCCACGCCAAGGCCGCCGAAGTCGAGATCATCGTCGCCATCAACAAGATCGACATGCCGAACGCGAACGTCGACAAGACGCGCCGGCAGCTCTACCAGCTCGAACTGCTCCCCGACAACATGGGCGGCGACGTGCCGTTCGTCGAAACCAGCGCCGTCACCGGCGAGGGTGTCGGCGAACTGCTCGAGCAGGTGCTCCTCGTCGCCGAACTGGCCGACCCGCCGCTCAAGGCCGACCCGCTGCACCCCGGCTCCGGCACCTGCCTCGAGGCGTACCAGGACTCCGACGAAGGCGTGAAGGCCACGCTCATCGTCCAGCAGGGCACCCTGAACAAGGGCGACATCGTCCTCTGCGGCAGCACCTTCGGCCGCGTGCGGGCCATGTACAACGACATGGGCGTCGCCATCGACGAGGCCGGGCCGAGCACGCCCGTCAAGATCACCGGCCTGGACGTGGTGCCCGACGCCGACGACCCGTTCTACGTCGTCGAGGACCTCAGCACCGCCCGCGAGATCGCCGAGACTCGCCGCTCCCTGAAGCAGCGCGAGGCGCAGAACACCTTCACGCCGGTCAGCCTCGACACCTTCAACGCCGCCAAGGCCGCCCTCAAGATCACCGAGCTGAAGGTGATCGTGAAGGCCGAGGCGCGCGGCTCCGTCGAGGCGATCCGCAAGGAACTCGAGAAGCTCGTGCACGAGGAGGTCCGCTGCCGCGTCCTGCACGCCGGCATCGGCGCCATCAACGAGTCCGACGTCGAACTGGCGCTCACCTCGCCGGCCGACACGCTCGTCATCGGCTTCAACGTCACCGCCGACGACGCCGCCCTCGACCTCGCCAAGCGCCGCGGCATCAGCCTCCGCGAATACGACATCATCTACAAGCTCACCGACGACGTGAAGGCCGCCCTCGAAGGCAAGCTCAAGCCGATCGAGGAGATCGTCCACCTCGGCCGCGCCGTCATCCGCGACACCTTCAAGATCAGCAAGGTCGGCACCATCGCCGGCTGCTACGTCACCAGCGGCGTCATCGAGCGCTCCGCCCGCGTGCGGATCATCCGCCAGGGCGTCGTGGTCTACCCGCCGTCCGACAAGGTCGTCGGCCTCGATTCGCTCAAGCGCTTCAAGGACGACGCCAAGGACGTGCGCGAGGGCTTCGAGTGCGGCATGAAGATCGCGGGCTTCGACGACGTGAAGGTCGACGACGTCATCGAGGCGTTCAAGATCGAGATCCGCCAGCGCACGCTCTAGGAAATTCGGAACGCGGATTTCGGGGTGGAAAAGGGGACTGGCACCTTTTCCGCTCTGGGAAAAGGTGCCAGTCCCCTTTTCTACGGACAAGCTCCGCTTCCCCCAGCGCCGCCACGGCGCAATCCCCCATGATCTCCGGCACGCTCCGCGCCCGGCTCCTGCTCCGGCAGAGCCGCTCGCTCAAGGACAAGCGCCAGGTCGTCCGGTCGATCCTCGACCGGCTGCGCAACTCGTTCAACGTCTCCGCGGCCGAAGTGGACACGCACGACGACGTGAAGGTGCTGACGCTCGGCTTCGCGATCGTCGGCGCCGAACACGCCGCCGTGAAGGGCGCCCTGCACGCCATCGCCGAAGCCTTGCGGGCGCACCCCGTGGCCGAGTACCTCGACAGCGAGATCGAAGTGGGCCGGTGAGGCACACGGACACCGAGGCGACTGATCGCCGGAAGCCGTTGGCCCGCGAGAATGCTTGGCCCCGACACGCTGAATGCGGATGCATCAGTCGTGCAGTGGGTTAATTATTTACTTGATTTGGAAAAACCTAATCCGGGTTCGGCCTGTATCGCCGGTGGGGGGAATCGAACCCCCCGCTCTGCTTCTCGGCAGGTTGCCTTGTCAAGAATCGCTATCGTACCACTGATCAGGTGGAGCGTCACCAACCAGGCCCCGGCAGCAGAGCGGCTCCCACCATCACCATTACGTGCAGAGTGTTCATGAGAGTCTCCTTGAGGTTGAGGACACTGGCCACGACCGCTTTGAGGCAAGAGGACAGCACCGACGCCCAGAAGGTGACACTCCACCTGACGGAGATACGCAAGGCGAACTCGACACGGACCTGGAACCCGAGAACGCTCCTGTCTTTTAAGGCCGAACGTATCCCTGCATGACGGGTCCGTCGGCGACGTTCGCCGTTGTCGCCCGTTCCCTTCGGAGGCACGCAAGGGATTCGACGCTCCCCATTCTCGCCGTCGATCGCGGCCGGTGCAACGACAATCGCCCGGTCGGACATTTTGGTTTTG
>CAYVRB010000497.1:0-2554 GCA_964453375.1 uncultured Alcaligenaceae bacterium | reverse complement strand
GGCTCGAACGACACCCGACCTCCGGTCACTTCCACCTGTGCTTCCGTTGGAACGGCAAGCGGAAGCGTCGGTCCCTCTCAACCGACGACGCCAAAGCCGCCGAGTCCATCCGCCTGCGGTTCGAGGAGAATGTCGCCCTGCTCGAACGCGGCCGGTTGGAGTTGCCGCCCGCCGCTGACATCATGACGTTCCTCCTCTCGGACGGCAAGCTGGCGACTTCCCCGAAAGCGGCCGTCGTCGAAGACAAAACCCTCCGGGTCGTCGGCGACCTCTACCTGGCCGCCCTCGGCAACGGCTCGGTCGAGGCCAACTCGCTCGAAAACCTCACCATGCACCTGAACCACTTCTGCCGCAAGTTCGGCGACGGCTTCGTGCTTCAAGAACTCACGACGAGCCAACTCCAGGACTACCTGAACACGCGGGTCCGTCGAAAGGGCAAGTCGTCTGTTCCCTTGAGTACGGTGACGCTGCGGAAGGAAGTCGCCACGCTCCGGGCCTGCTTCAATTGGGCCGAGCAGACCGGTCTCCTCACAGGCCGGTTCCCGAACCGCGGCCTCCGCTTTCCGAAGGGGCAGGACAAGCGGCCGTTCATGACCTGGGAGGACATCGAACGCCGCGTCGGCCGGGGCGGACTAACCGCCCACGAAACCAAGCGGTTGTGGGACTCTCTGTTCCTCGACCTCTGCCAGATCGATGAGTTCCTCGGCTATGTGAAATCGCACGCCTCGCGGCCGTGGGTCTACCCGATGTGCGTCGCCGCAGCGCACACCGGGGCGCGGCGGAGCGAACTGGCCCGGCTGCACATCGATGACATCGACTTCCAGGACAAGACCGTCCTCGTTCACGAGCGCAAGCGGGTGAGGGGCCAACTCACGACCCGCCGCGTGCCGCTCACCCCCGTCCTCGAACAGGTCTTGCTCCAGTGGATTCGGAAGGATCATCCCGGCGGGTCCGTCCTCTTCTGCCACCGGGAGAAAGCCGGATTCAAACCGGCAGCGGGCGAGACGACCATCCCGATCACGGTGGACGACGCCGGTTGGCACTTCGTCCTGACGGTCCGGGGGTCGAAGTGGGCGGTGCTGCGGGGGTGGCACGTCCTCCGCCACTCGTTCGCGTCGAACCTGGCGGCGAAGGGGGTGGACCAGCGGTTCATCGACGAGTTCCTGGGGCACCAGACCGAGGCCCAGCGCCGCCGTTACCGGCACCTGTTCCCGCACCAACAACGGCAAGTTCTTTGTCAGGTGTTCGGCGGTTGAACCCGGCCGGCGACCCGTGGTAGACATGAGAGATGCCGAAAGCCTACGTCGGAATCGCCTCCCCGCACGGTCTCGCCGTCCTCCAGCCGGAACAGGACGACACCTTGTCCGCGGTCGAGCGCTACGTCGAACTGAACCGGCTTCGGGTGGGCTTTTGGGCGGTCCTCGGCGACGACGATGCCAGTTCGGTCCGGGTTCTGGTCCAGCACGGGTTTCGACGGGAAGCCCTCGCCCTGCTCGACCGGAGTGCCAAGGACATCGGCCGCATTCTGCCCCGCGAAACGGTCCGCCCGTTACTCCACTGACCACATCGGAAGTCGTCATGACCGAGCCAATCGAGCCGCAGCGGATCGTCCGGGTTCTGGCGTTCGCCCTGCGGCACCAGCCACTACGGTTCGGCGTCGCTTTGGACGACGAAGGGTTCGCCGGCCTGGACGACCTCATCGTCGGCATCCGGTTCAGCCACTACGATTGGGCCACCCTCGACCGGCACCAGGTCGAAGCCGCGGTCCGCGGCACCGACCCCGGACGGTTCGAAGTCCGGGACGGACTGGTCCGCGCCCGCTACGGCCACAGCGTCGCGCTCGGCTCGCCGGGGGAGGTGCGACCGCCGCCGGATATCCTGTTGCACGGCACGTCGGCCGACGCCGCGCCGACGGTTCTAGCGACCGCCCTCCGGCCGATGAACCGGGCGTTCGTCCACCTCACGACGAACCCCGACTACGCGACCCAGGTCGTGGCCGCGAAGGGTGGGGGCGTCGTGATCCGCGTCCGGGCGCGAGAGGCGGTCGCGGCGGGGGTCGAGTTCTTCCAGGCCAACCCGCACGTCTGGCTCGCCCGTGAGGTGCCGTCTCCGTTTCTGCGGATCGATGACGACGACCCCGTAGCACCCCAGGGTCGGCGAGCCGACACGGCCGTGGTAACTTGACCCAGGAAACGGGAGGTAGTGGCGTGAGCAACGAGAAGAAGAGACCGACATCCCGGAAACTCGTGGCTTCCAAGTCGGCCGGGCCGGTCGTTCCGGCCGACCTGTTGACCGACCTCCGCGCCCTCATCGAGCAGGCCCGCGACGCCACCGCCCGTGCCGTGAACTCGGCACTCGTTCTGCTGTACTGGAACATCGGCGACCGCATCCGCCGCGACATCCTCCGGCAGAAGCGGGCGAGCTACGGCGAGCAGATTTTGCCGACGCTGTCGGCAAAATTGGTCCCGGAGTACGGCCAGGGGTTCGGCGAGCGGAACCTGGCGCGGATGATCAAGTTCGCCGAGGTCTTCCCGAGCGGTGAGATTGTCGGGGC
>CAYVRB010000496.1:0-2570 GCA_964453375.1 uncultured Alcaligenaceae bacterium | reverse complement strand
GTTCGAGCGGACCGTGGCGAAGCCCGGCGTGACGGAAGCCGAGGCCATCGAGAACATCGACATCGGCGGCCCGTGCATGGTCCGCGCGGCGGCGAAGAACTTCGACGCCGTCGTCATCATGCCCGATCCGGGCCTGTATTCGGAACTGCTTCAGGAACTGGCGGCGAACGAAGGCGGATCGACGCGCGTCTTCCGCAAGGAGATGGCCGCCATCGCGTTCCAACTCGTCCGGCAATACGACGAGGCGATCGAGGAGTATTTCCTCTCCGAAGGGGACCAGGAACTGAAGGAATTGCTCGACGAGGTGGAGGACGACGCCGGCGCGGACGAATGGGAGGAGGAATTCGATCCGCCGTTCAATCTCGTCCAGAAGCTCCGCTACGGTGAGAACCCGCACCAGGAGGCGGCGTTCTACAAGGATCTCGACGTCGCGCGGCCCTGCGTCGCCACGGCGGAGCAACTGCACGGCAAGGAGCTGAGCTACAACAACATCCTCGACCTCGACTCGGCGCTGAACCTCGCCCGCGAGTTCGCCGGGCCGACGGCCGTCGTCGTCAAGCACAACAACCCCTGCGGCGCCGCCACGGCCTCCACGCTCGCGGAGGCGTTCCGGCTCGCGTGGGACGGCGATCCGCTCTCCGCCTTCGGCGGCATCCTCGCCTTCAACCGCCCCGTGGACGCCGACACCGCGTCCGCCCTGATGGACCCGAAGGCGAAGCGGTTCATCGAGTGCGTCGTCGCGCCGGACTACGACCCGTACGCGCTCGAAGCCCTGAAGAAATGGAAGGAGAACGTCCGCCTCCTGAAGACCGGCCCGCTCGCCGGCTTCCCGCAGGGGCTGGACTACCGGCGCGTCGACGGCGGATTGCTCGTGCAGACGCGCGACGTGGGGGCCGACAAGCCGGACGAATGGAAGGTCGTCACGAAGCGCAAGCCGACCGAAGACGAATTCTTGGCGTTGCACTTCGCCTGGTTCGTCTGCAAGCACGTGAAGTCGAACGCGATTGTATTGGCGAACGGACCGCAAATCGTCGGCGTCGGGGCCGGGCAGATGTCGCGCGTCGTCTCGGTGGAGATCGCCGCGAAGAAGGCCGGCGAGCGGGCGAAGGGAAGCGTTTTAGCGTCGGATGCGTTCTTCCCGTTCCCGGACAATGTGGAACTGGCGGCGGCCGCCGGCGTGACCGCCATCGTGCAGCCCGGCGGCAGTGTGAAGGACGCCGACAGCGTCGCCGCGTGCGACCAGCACGGCATCGCGATGCTCTTCACCGGCGTCCGCCACTTCCGCCACTAGATCAGGCGGCGATGTCGTCCACGAGCTTCACGAGCGCCTCGTGGGTGAGCGCGAACGGCACCTGCTCCCGCTTTCCCTCGGCGGCGCGATAGCGGCGCACGGTCGCGTTCGTCGTGCCGGCGAGGACGATCTCGTAGTACGCCTTCTCGTCGCCCTTCGCGGTCGGCCGGTCGCTACGGAGGAGCGTTTCGCTCCGGCCGTCGTCCACCTCCAGCAGGCGCAGCCGTTCCATCAGGCCGGACGAGCGCGCCGCGATCGATTCGGCCCAGCCGCGCATCGACACGCCGTCGGGGGCGGCGCGGTCGACCGTCACGTCCCACAGCTTGGCGCCGAGTTCGGTGTTCACGTCCGCGACGACGGCGACGCCGGCGTCCGGCGTCCGCACCGCCAGCGTCTCCCGGCCGGCGGGCCGCCAGTCACTTAGTTCGCGCAGGAGCTTTTCCGCGAGCGTCATGGTCCCCTCCGATGATCTGGTGCGAGTGTTCCGTTCCGTCGAAACTCAGGAGCGCCGGCTTGTCGTCGATCACGGTCTCGAGGTGCACCGGGCGGCCCCAGATGAACTGGATGTTCGCCAGCACGTCGCGGGCCTCGGGCACCTTCAGCTCCACCCCATTATACCCGTGCTTCAGCAGCAATTCCCCCCGGTTCGCGTGGTTCCCGTTCAAGACGTGGATCCACGGCTTGCCGAAGTTCGTGAGGCTGAAGAGCAGCCGCTGCTTCACCTTCTCGAATTCGCGGCTCTCCACCACGTAGTTCTTCGACTGGTTCTGGTAGTTGAACGAGAACAATTTGTTCTCGACGCAGAATTCCGGGGTGAGGAAGGTGTCGATGAAGGTGATGTCGTTGTGGATCTTGCGGACCTCGAAGATCTTCTGGCGGCCGAGGCCGGCGTTCGTGTTCCAGCTTCGTTTCTTCTCGAGGTCGTCGCAGGCCTCCCATTCGGCGCCGAACTGGCCCATGTTCCAGCGGCGTTCGATGTCGCGCAGGAGTTCGATGCCGAGCTTGTAGGGGTTGAGGCGCTTGCCGCTCGTGGCCATGGTGCCGGAGTGGTGGTCGGCGTAGTCGACGAGCTCGGAGGGTTGCAGCACCTTCTGGGTCATCATGGTGGAATGCCAGAAGCTGGCCCAGCCTTCATTTATAATCTTCGTTTGAGCTTGAGGATAAAAGTAATAAGCCTCATCGCGAATAATTGATAAAACGTCCCTTTGCCAATTCTTCAGCGGCGCGTGCTCGATCAGGAACAGCAGCACGTCCTTCTCGGGGCGCTCGGGAAAATTCG
>CAYVRB010000495.1:0-2575 GCA_964453375.1 uncultured Alcaligenaceae bacterium | reverse complement strand
GGCTCGGCCGCGAGCGCGCGGCGTGGGCGGTCGGCCTCTACGCCGTCGCCCCGCCGCCAAAGGATTGGAGCGCCGCCCGGCAAGAGACGTTCTTCCGCGAGTACAACCGGCACATGCTCCAGATCCTCACGATCCACGAGGCATATCCGGGCCATTACGTCCAGCTCGAATACGGCAACCGGCACCCGTCCTTGATCCGCAAGGTCTTCTATTCCGGCGTCTTCGCCGAGGGCTGGGCCGTCTACACCGAGCAGATGATGCTCGACCAGGGCTACGGCGACGGCGACCTCGCTCTGCGATTGCACCAGCTCAAGTTCTACATCCGCGCCGTGCTGAACGCGATCCTCGATCACCGGATGCACTGCTCGAACATGACGGACGAGGAAGGCCTGCGGTTGCTGATCGATCGCGGCTTCCAGACCGAGGCGGAGGCGGTCGGCAAGATCCAGCGCGCGAAGCAGAGTTCGTGTCAGCTCAGCACCTACTTCGTCGGCCGCACGGCGTTCTACCGATTGCGCCAGAAGGTCCAGCGCGACCGCGGCGACGCGTTCGATTTAGGCAAGTACCACGAAGACGTGCTGAACCAGGGCACGCTGCCGGTGAAGTATTTGCCGGAGTTGGTGAAGTAGATCAGATCAGAATGGCGTCGCTGTAATGCCGTTGAAGTTCCGCCGTCCGTTTCGATGAGATCGCGTCGTTGCCGCGCAGGTCGAGCGTGACGAGTTCCTTCGGCGGATTGGCCGCGAGGAGAAAGGTCGCGGCGCCGTCTTCGAGGCGGTTGTTGGAGAGGTCCAACTCCACCAGGTACGGCCAGCAGTGCGATTGGACGAGCTCGCGGACGGAGCCGTCGCCCAGCCCCATGCCGCCGAGCCGCAGCGATCGAAGGCCGACCTTCAACTTGCGGACGAGTTCCGGGACCTGATCGCGTAACCCGTAGCTGTCCGTCAATTCGATCCGTCGCAGTTTCGGGAAGCGCACCCGGTTCGCGAGCGCGACGAGGCTGTCGTGGGGGTCCGGCCGGTAGTTCATGTTCCGCAGCGCGAAACTCTCCAGGTTGCGGAGGCGGCCGCCGAGCAGACGATCGACTTGCCGGGCGTTGAAGAACATGTTCGCGAACGCCAGCGATTGGAGCGTCGCGAGCGTCGGGGAACCCGCGAGCCGGAACGCGGCCACGTCGTCCAATCCCATGTTGTCGAAGGTCAGGCGTTCGAGGTTCGTCGCGCCGCCGGACTCGAGGGCCTCGACGAGATCGAGCTGCGCGCCGTCGCCGACGCGGAACGAGAGTTCCTTCAAGGTTCGTCCGAGCGGCGACTGAAACAGCGATTCGACGAGGAACGACATGCCGGGGCCGCTGGCCTTCTCGAAGTAGACCGAGCGCAGCCCCGTGGCGAGCGGCGAGGCGCTCAGGGCGAGCACGGGGAAGTTCGGCGACGCGAGGCCCCAGAAGCGCACCGACCGCACGCGCGGCAGCCAGGGGCGGCGCGCGAACGCCTCGTATTCCTGCATCGAGCCGCCGGGCAGGTGCAGCTCGCCGATCGGCGCGGAGGCGAAGAGTTCGTCGCCGTGTTCGAGGAGGTGGCGGACGGCGTCGGTCTTGACGGAGTAGCCGAGGCCGCGGCGGAACGGATGCCGGGGGCTCCAACTGTCGTGCCAGGGCAAGGTGGATCGCCAGCGGTCGCCGGCCCGTTCGGCCAAGTCCCGCCGCCGCCAGCGCACCGCGAACGGCTCCCAGCCCGGTGTCTTCGCCAGTTCGATCTGATCGCGGAGGAACGCCGCGCGGTCGTCGTCTCCGAGTTCCTGCAGGAAGTCGGCGAACACCAGGCGCGGCGCGTCGTCGTCGGGGTTGTCGAGGATGGCGAGCAGGAGCGCGTCGTGGTCGGACATCGCCGGCATTCTATTCCGACGGCGTCGGCGCGGGCTTCGGTTCGCCCGGCTCGGTCGAGCGCGGCACCAGCAGGTTCCACAGAATCGGCGCGGAGAAGGCCGCCTGCACCGTCGGGTAGCGCACGTGCAGGTCGCGGCGCAGGTCCTCGGTGACGACGAGCGGCCGGGGGAAGCCCTGCGGCCAGAGGATGAGCCGGATTTCGGAGGCGAGTTCGACGGCCAGTTGCAGGAGCGACCGCGTGAATTCCGGAGAAGAGACGACGCCCTCCTTGCAGTCGCCGCCGGTGTAGAGGCCGGGGAAATCGGCCTCGACGACGGAACCGTCGGGCACCGTGAGGAGGACGCGGTCGTCGATGCCGGGCCGCCGGCCGCCCTTGCGCGAGAACAGGGCGATCGCGGCGCGGCGTTCGGCGTCCGAGAGGCCGAGGTCGGCGAAGCTGGGCATCCCCCAGCCGGAGACCGGATCGGATTCGAGCTTGCGGAGCTTCTTGAAGTTCGCGCTTTGCAGGCGGATGGCGTAGGGCATGGCGGGTACCAAAAAAAAGCCCAACCGCGAACGGTTGGGCGTGGGAGGGTTCCCGTTCAATCGCGGTCGCGGAAGCCGCCGCGATCGCCTCCGCGATCGCCTCCGCGATCCCCGCGGTCGCGGCGTTCGCGCGGCGGGCCACGATCGTCCCGGCCGGGGCCGCGG
>CAYVRB010000494.1:1930-2580 GCA_964453375.1 uncultured Alcaligenaceae bacterium | reverse complement strand
TCAAGGCCGAAATCGCCTGGTCGAGGAAGCCGAGCTTGTACTTCGTGTCGTTGAAGATGTGGCAGTTCACCGCGTGGCTGTCCCAGTTGTAGCAGTGGTCCTGCTGCATCTGTTCGCCGGGCGGGGTCGCGTTCTCGAGCACCATCGTCACCCAGCTCGCGCCGTGTTCGACGAGCCGGCGCGCCAACAGCGTCCGCTGGCCGTAGCGGTGCCGGCCGTAGCGGTCGCGGAGCCGTTCGGGTTCCTTCGACAGGTCGAAGGCGCCGCGGGCGGAGTCCTTCGTCACGAGTTCGAGGGCGCGCTCGCGGTGGATGTCTTGGGCGGCCGCGTTCCCGGTGCGCTCGCCGACGAGCGGCTTGTTCACCTTCTCCAGGAGCGCGAGCCGATCGGCGATCTTCTCCTCCGTCCCGGGCAGGAGCGAGAGGTTCTTGATCTCGAATTTCTTGTCGGACGGATCGCCGACGACCATGAACGGATACGTGTTCGGCCCGAGGTAGCTGGAGCCGAAACTGAAGACGTCGATCCCCTGCCGGCCGCCGTCGACGCCGCAGATGTAATTCGGTACGCCGGCGTGTTTGTGGGCGAGCATCTTGGCGGCCATCGAGCCGACCATCGGGCCCTACGAGGTGTACGAGGACGGCTGGTTCAAC
>CAYVRB010000494.1:0-1920 GCA_964453375.1 uncultured Alcaligenaceae bacterium | reverse complement strand
GCCGACCATCGGGTAGTCGTTCACGAAGCCGACGGGCTGGAGCGGGTCGCGGCCGGTGAGGAACTTCTTGTGGCCGCCGCCGTGGTCGGCGAACTTGTGCGAGACGCTGCGGATGAGGGCGTACTTGTCGGCCTGCGTCGCGAGCTTCGGCAGGTGTTCGCAGATGTCGATGCCGGTCACGTTCGTATGGATCGGCTTGTACGCGCCGCGGAACTCCTCGGGCGCGTCCGGCTTCATGTCGAACGTGTCCTGGTGCGGCGGACCGCCGGGCAGCCAGACGAAGATGACGGCCGGATCGTTCGAGGACGTGCTGGCCTCCGCGCGGAACGGCGCGAGGCCGCCGAGGCCGGCGCCGGCGAACGCGACGGAGCCGAAGCGGAGGAAATCGCGGCGGTTCGGACCGGGGCAACGTTGGGCCGACATTCAGACGCTCCGAAGACGGGAGCCGTGGGGTGGGTAGTTAGAGAATAATCGGTTGAAGGCCCTGAGTCAAATCGAAGGAAGTCGGGAAGAGATCACGAAAGCCCGAAAGGACGAAAACCCGATACAGAGTTTTCTTTCGGGCTTTCGTCCTTTCGGGCTTTTGTGATCTCTGTGTCTTTTTCACTTCCGCGTCAGCAGCCACCCCAGCAGGCAGATGACGCCGACGACCAGCGCCAGCACGCCGAGCAGGATCGGAAATGCGTAGCCTTCGGCCGCGGGCGAAGTCGATGATCCGGGTTCCGGGCCGTCCACGTACTCGTACTCGTACACCGGCACGACGACCGGCGGGCGTTCGAGCGTGGTCTGGTCGGCGGCCGGCTTGAAGTAGACTTCGTCGGTGCCGGGGCGCGGGAACGATTTGTCCTCGAATTCCGTCAGGTGCCACTTCTTGGCGCCCTCGGTCGCGGCGATCTTCGGGTCGAGGCCGAGATTGGAGAAGACCGTGGTGGACGCGTGTTCGGGCGTCGCGTTCGCCCAGGCGGCGCGGCCGGGCCAATCGCCCTTTTCGCCGAGCGTGCCCTCGTAGCGCTTGTCGGAGAGGAAGTAGACCTTGAGCATGCGCTGGCCGGCGCCGGGGTTCGCCTTGCGCATGTCGGCCGGTTCGCGATAGGGGTAGAACGGCTTCTCGGCCTTGAAGGTCATCCGAACCGTGCGGCCTTGCAGGGAATTCCCGAGGCTGCCGTCCTTCGAGAGTTTGAAGGCCGTGATGATCCATTCGTGGTCGGTGTACCACTGGAACCACTCGATCAGTTCCTTGCGGGCGTCGTAGCCGTTCTTTTCGAGCCACTCGCGCAGGGCCTTCGGGTCGTTCGCCTTCAAGACGGCCGCGTCGAACCCGGCGACTTTCTTTTGTTCGAGCACCTGCACGCGCGGGGCCATCGGGGCGCGCGCTTCGGGAGCCGCTCCCGCCATCGCCGATTTGGCGTTCCGTTGAATCTGCTGCTTCACCTTCTGATAGACTACGCGCGGCTTCGTCGCATCGGCGAGCGCCGCGAAGATCGCGTCGTTCGCTTCCTTCAGCTCCGGTTGCGTCGGCGTCGGCACGAGGAAGCCGAAATCCTTCGCGGTCGTCTGGAAGTTCGCCCGGCGGATGAAATGCTCGGTCTTGGTCGCCTCGTCCCAGACGATGAGCGCGTCTTCGGAGGCGACGTTCACGGACTCGCCGTGCCGCCAGGGGATCGCGCAGCCGTCGGCCGGTCGCGAGGGAAGGAGCGCCACGGCCGCGAGGCCGGCGAGCAGCAGAGTGAATCGCATGGAGAGGCTCCGAACGAAGGGATACCGACAAGATACCCTTCGCGAACCGTTATTCCCGTTCGGCGTGTAACGGCGGCGCAACGGACGGCTCGGAGTCGATGTCGTCCCGGTGGCAGCCGTGCGAGACGATGACGACGAACGTGGCGAGGAGGACAAAGAATGCGAAACGCAGGGCGAGGCGCG
>CAYVRB010000493.1:0-2608 GCA_964453375.1 uncultured Alcaligenaceae bacterium | reverse complement strand
CGTCGCGGGACCCGCGCTCGGCTCCGAAGACTCCGCCTCGCGGCTAAACTTGGAAGTGTTCCCGTAATCTCCCGACGGACCGGCGGTATGATAAGAACGAATGGATTTTCGTATCGTCGCGGCGCCGTCCTGGCCGCGACCGACCTCGCCGGCTTCCTGCGAACCGTCCAGCTCTGAACGAACCAACCTCCCGAACGGACCGTGCGGAATGGGACAAGACCCGTCGACTTCCCCGGCCGCCGTTCCGCAATCCGTACCACCTCCCAAATACTCCCCCGGCGGATCGAAGGAGATCCTCGCGCTCGCCGGGCCGCTCATCCTCGCGAACAGCTTCACCACGATCCAGTTCACCGTGGATCGGCTCTTCCTGAGCTGGTACCACCCCGACGCGATGGGCGCGTCGATGCCCGCGGCGATGGTGTTCTGGTTCGTCTTCGCGTTCGTGCAGGGCACGGCCGGCTACGTCTCCACGTTCGTGGCGCAGTACACCGGCGCCGAGCGCCCGCGCCGCGTCGGGCCGGCGGTCTGGCACGGCATCCACTTCAGCCTCGTCGCCGGCGCGCTCTTCTGGCTGCTCTGGATTCCCGCGCCGGCGTTCTTCTCCTGGGCCGACCACGCCCCGCGCATGCAGGAACTCGAAACCACCTACTTCCGCACGCTCTGCGCCGCCGCGATGCCGATGGCGATCGTCGCGGCCGTCTCCAGCTTCTTCTCCGGGCGCGGCGACTCCTGGACCGTCCTCGGCATCAACGCCATCGGCACGGTCGTGAACATCGGACTGGATTGGCTTCTGATCTTCGGCCACTGGGGCTGCCCCGAGATGGGGATCGCCGGCGCCGGCTGGGCGACCGTGGCCGGATCGTGGGCCTCGGCCCTGCTCGCCGTCGGCCTCTTCCTGCGCCGCCGCTACCGCGACCAATACGACGCGCTCAACTGGAAGCTCGAACGCGAACTGACCACGCGCCTCTTGAAGTTCGGCTCGCCCGCCGGCCTGCAATGGGCGCTCGACGCGATTTCCTTCACGCTCTTCACCGTCTTCGTCGGCCAACTCGGCACCGCGGCGCAGAACGCCACGAGCCTCACCTTCACGCTCAACCTCTTCGGCTTCCTGCCGATGATGGGGATGGGCCAAGCGATCGCGATCCTCGTCGGCCAGCGGCTCGGCGAGAACCGCCCCGACCTCGCCGAGCGCTCCACGATCCTCGGCATGCGCTGGACGCTCGCGTACTCGTGCCTCGTCGCGGCCGCGTACTTCTTCATCCCGCAGTGGCTCATCCTGCCGTTCGAGCCGGCGCCGGGCACGGAGCAGGCGGCCGAGTGGCCCGCGATCGTCGCGATCGTGCCGACGCTGCTCATGTGCGTCGCGATCTACTCCATCGCGGACACCTTGAACGTGACGTATTCCTTCGCCCTGCGCGGTGCCGGGGACACGCGGTTCGTGTCGCTGCTCACGTTCGCGCTCGCCTGGCCGTGCATGATCGTGCCGACGTACCTCGTCGTGAAGTACGGCGGCGGCGTCTACCTCGCGTGGGGCTTCGCGACCTTCTACATCGCCGTGATGGCGAGCTGCTTCTGGTGGCGCTTCAACACCGGGAAGTGGAAGTCGATGCGCGTGATCGAGCCGCACGCGCATTGAAGCGAATTCATCCCTTCACGAGCGGCAGCACGACTCGGTCCACGTCGCCTTCGGTGCGAACGTCCGGGACGTTGCCGAACAGTTCCCAGCTCTCGACGAGCGCCGCCGACTGGCCCGGCGCGAGCGACACCAGCTCGCCGACGGTTTCCATCTCCAGCATGTCCTCGTTGCTGAAGGTCTGGTAGCGAGTGCCGCGATCGGGGTAGACGGCCCCCTCGCGGTAGTCGAACCGCTTGACGAACAGCGTGCCGGAGTTGACGTAGCCAACCCAGCCCTCGCGGTGGGCGAGGCCGATCTTCGTCGGCCCCTTGTTCACGTCCTGGCGGAGGAAGAGGTACTTCTTGCCGAAGGTCCAGCGGCTGTCGGCGAAGTCGAAGTACGGCCAGAGGATCAGCTCCTGGTTCGGCGCGAAGTCGGCCGGGGACTTGGCGCGCTTCGGGTGGCCGGGGTGGTCGTACTTCGCCGGCAGCGGAATCACCTCGACGCCGCCGGGAGCCATGACCGTCGGCCCCCACGGCGCGAGCTCGGTCGGCTCCTTGCCGATGTTCGTGACGGTGAGGATCACTTCGACCTTCGTGCCGGTCGGGCCGAGTTTCAGCTCCATCGTCTTCTGCACTCCGTATTCGGTCTCCGGCGGCGGTGTGAACTTCGCCGAGTGCGGGCCGGTCTGTTCCCACTTCACTGGCCGATTGTCGGCGAAGTAGGTGCGCGTGAGGTCTTCCGGCGCGAGCCAGAATCGGTGCCCGCCGCGGATCTGCCACTCGGCTTCGCCGGTGCCGCCGAGCATGGAATCGTAGTTCTTCATGACGTTGAACCCGCCCGGCACCCGGTACGCGATGACGCGCGGCCCGACGTCCAGCGTGACGACGAGTTCGACGTGCCCGTTGGCGAGGAGGAGGTTGTTCTTCCAGCCGCGATATTCGACGACGTCCACGGTTCGGCTCCGTTGGGGGAGGATGTGGAAATGATTGT
>CAYVRB010000492.1:0-2619 GCA_964453375.1 uncultured Alcaligenaceae bacterium | reverse complement strand
CCAAATCCTCCAGACCAACACCCACAACACGCAGGTTCACAAACAGGCTCTGAGAAAGGCCAAACTCAGTCCGGACCACACCGACACTCTCACCAGTATGAACGACTTGGCGTTGGGCTACCGAAGCGCGGGCAAGTTCGACTTGGCCCTACCGCTATTCGACGAGACTTACAGGCGAATGAATGCCAAGTTCGGCCCCGACCACCCCTACACCCTCGTCAGCATGAACAATCTGGCGTTGGGCTACCGGAGCGCGGGCAAGATCGACTTAGCCCTGTCGCTGCACAAGAAGACGCTCAGTTTGTTTATGGTCAAGTTCGGCCCCGATCACCCCTACACCCTCACCGGCATGGGCAACCTAGCAGGGGGCTACCGTGACGCCGGGAAGGTTGACTTAGCCCTGCCACTATTCGAAGAGTCGTTCAAGGGGCTGCATGTCAAGCTCGGCTCCGACCACCCCACCACCCTCAACAGCATGAACGACCTGGCCGTCTGCTACTGGAGACTACGGCAACTGAATAAGTCCATCCTACTGTTCGAAGAGCTGCTCCTGCTTCGGGAAAAACAATCGGGTCGCGAACACCCGGCCACGCTCATGGTGATCGCCAATCTCGGGGTGAACTACCGGGACGCCGGGCGACTGGCGGAGGCCCTTCCGTTACTAGAGGAGGCATATACATCTTCGAAAAAGCATGTGTCTCTCCACTGGGTTGGCAATGAGTTACTGGATGCCTATGTAACGGCCGGCAAGACCAATAAGGCGAAGAAGTTGATCGACGAACTACTCGCCGACGCACGTAAGTCGATGCCGAAAGAAAGCTTGAATTTGGTCGGCCTGCTCTACGTCACCGGCGTGTCGTTGATGGAATTGAAGGAGTTTACCGATGCCGAACCACCGCTGCGCGAGTGTCTCGCCATCGGCGAGAAGATTCAGCATGAGTCTTGGGCGAATTTCAATGTGCAATCGCTGCTCGGCGGGGCGCTCTTGGGCCAGAAGAAGTACACCGACGCCGAGCCGCTGTTGGTCAAGGGCTATGAAGGCATGAAGGCCCGCGAGAAGGCGATCCCACCGCAAGGCCGCTCCCGCATCCCCGAAGCCCTCGACCGGCTGATCGAGTTGTACACGGCGACGAACAAGCCGGAGGAGGCGAAGAAGTTCCGGGCGCTGCGGGAAAAGCATCCGACCTCGAGGGAAGTCGCCCCTCCGCCGAACGAGAAAAAGTGACCGCTCGCCCAGACGCGTTACGGGATGCGAAGCAGTCGACACACTTCCTGGTAGCTGGTTTCGAGCGGCAGTTGGATGGAAATGCCGGGGCCGAGCCAGATCGGTATCGTGGGAAGGGACTGGCCGAGCGCGAGCGGGAAGTACCAGGCATCCAGGAGCGGCCGTTGTTTCGTCCGGCGTCGGGCGCGGAGCGTAGTCGCGTAAAGCATCGGCGCATCGACGCCGACGCGGGGATCGGCCTGACCGATGCGACTCAGGAGTTCGGCGTAGAGGTTGCCCAATCGCTCCGTCACGATGTCGATCATCGAGACGCAGACTCCCTCTCGCAAGAGGGCCGCGCACTTGCTGACGAACTGCGTCCGGCTTTCGGGCCGGTCCTTGTTCGACGGGCTGACGATCTCGATGGCCGCGACCAACGTCCGCGACCGCTGCTCGTCGTAGATGCGGACTTCGTAGTCGTCGTAATCGAGCAATTCGGCGACGGCGGTGAACGGCGGTTCGAGGGCCGTCGACGTCGCGGCGCCGCCCGCGGCGTTGTCGGGCTGGTCCGCCGATCGGTTGTCGTCTTCGGCGACGGACACGTCCACCTCGAACGACGAACCGAGGTACAATCGCGGACCGGCTTGGTATCCTGGCGGGAGCCGATCGAACAATTGGCGAGCGATTTCGCCCGGCCACCAGCCGTGGAGTTCACTCCAATGGCGTTTGTTCGACACCGGTGGATGAAAGTGATCGTGCAGAGGCATTGGATAATTCCCCTGCGGCTATTCTACCGGGTAGGCTCGATCTCGCGACGAACAACACGGGCGAATTCCCCCTCGCCGAAGGCAAAGCCGTGACCCCGCGCGACTTGCTGCCGCTGGTCTACGACGAGCTCCGCAAGCTCGCGGCGACGCGGCTTGCGGCGGAGCAACCCGGCTACACGCTCGACGCCACGGCGCTCGTCCACGAAGCCTGGCTCGCGCTCGCGCCGGCGTCCGTCGACTGGCAGGACCGCACGCATTTCCTCCGCACCGCCGCGACCGCCATGCGGCGCATCCTCGTCGACCGCGCCCGCGCCAAGGCCACCGCCAAGCGCGCCGGCGGCCGGCGCGTCGATCTCGTCGCCGCGCCGGCGGCGCTGCCCGACGCCGACCTGCTCGCGCTCGACGACGCGCTCGAGGCGCTCGCGGCCGACAAACCCGACCACGCGCGCCTGGTCGAACTGCGCTTCTTCGGCGGCCTCACCGGCGCCGAGGCGGCCGAAGCGCTCGGCGTCTCGCCGGCCACCGCCGACCGGATGTGGCGCTACGCCCGCGCCTGGCTGCGCGTCGCCCTGAAATAAAGGGGACTGTTACCTTTACGAGTTACGCAGTCGCTCCGTGTTTGGGCAGGACGAGCGTCGGTTGGGCGAG
>CAYVRB010000491.1:0-2635 GCA_964453375.1 uncultured Alcaligenaceae bacterium | reverse complement strand
GGAGCAGGTCGATGGTGTGGATGCCGTTGTTGCCGAGTTCGCCGTTGCCCCAGTTCCAGAACCAGTGCCAGTTGTAGTGGAGGTAGTTGCTGCGGAACTCCTTGCGGGCGCTGGGGCCTTGCCAGAGTTCGTAGTTGAGGCCGGCGGGCGGGTCGCCCGGCTTCCCTTCGCCGATGGTGCCGCGGTCGGCCATGTACCACGCCTGCGCGAAGTAGACGCGGCCGATGACGCCCTCGTGCAGCTTCGCGATCGCCTCCTGCACCTTCGGCCAACTGCGGCGCTGGTTGCCCATCTGTACGACGGATTTGTTCTTCCGCGCGGCCGCGACGAGCATCTCGCCTTCCCGGGGCGTATGGCTGCACGGCTTCTCGATGTAGCAGTGCTTCCCGGCCGTGCAACCGAGGATGCCGGCGGGGGCGTGCCAGTGGTTCGGCGCGGCGCACACGAGCACGTCCACGCCCTTGTCGTCGAGGATCTTGCGGAAGTCCTCGACGATCTGCGGCTTGGGCTTGTTCAGCTTCTCGATCGCGTCGGCCGCGGCGCCGGCGCGCTTCGCGTCCGGGTCGCAGACGTAGGCCACGCTCACGTTCGGCAGGCCGGCGAACGTCTTCGCGAGGCCGGTGCCCCGGCCTCCCATGCCCATCACGCCCACGACGACCTTGTCGTTCGCGACGGCGCGGGCGGTGGACGCGAGGGCCGCCGTCGCGGCGGCGGAGGCGAGGAAGGTTCGGCGGGGAAGGTCGGTCATGCGAACACCTGGGAGAGGGGCCGGGCGGGATGTTCCGATAGTATCGCGGCGCGGCTTCGGGTACAACAGCCGGACCGCGTTTTGCCGACGGAGCGTCCATGTCGTCCGAGTCCGGCCATCGCATCGCACTCTGGATCGTCCTCGTCTGTTCGCTCGGATTCTCCGTCGTTCCGCTCGTCAACGCCGTCCGCCAGCCGGAGTTCAACAAGGACTACTCCGCTTGGTACGGCATCGGGTTGGAAGTCCGTCGGGATGCGCCGCTCTACGCCCCCGGGGCGAACGGCGAAATCCCATACATGTATCCGCCGACCGCCGCGGTGCTGGTGTTCGCCCCGCTGACGTGGCTCGGACCCGTGGGCTTCACGGCCACGCTGGCGGCGCTGACGGGGCTGGCCTGGGCGGGCTGCGTCGTGCTCGACGTCCGCGCCGCCACGGGGCGATGGCGGGGGAATCCGCACTGGTACTACCTGCTCGTCGTCCTCCTCGGCGGTTTCCACGTCTACGACCTGTTCCTGCTCGGCCAGGTGAATCTCATCCTGCTCGGACTCGTGCTGCTCGCGATGGAGTCGCTGCGCCGCGGGCGGTCGTGGCTCGCGGGGTTCAGCCTCGCGCTGGCGATCGTCATCAAGGTGTTCCCGTTGCCGATCCTCGTCTACTGGGTCGTGCGCCGGGAAGAGCGGGCGATCCTCGCGACGATACTATTCGTGGTTCTCTTCGCGTTCCTGCCGGGTTTGGTCCGCGGGCCGGGGCGGAACGCCGACGAATGGAAACAATGGTTCCAGCTCATGGTCGGCGATCAATCCGGCACGACGATGTCCGCGCGGTCGAGCACCGGCTTCACGCGGAGGAATCAATCGCTCGTCGCGGTCGCCCATCGATGGACGCGCGACGTGGACGGCGGCGGAGTGCGCGTGAACGTCGCGAATCTCGAACCGGCGCAGGCGCAGCTCGTTGGCCTTGTCGCGGTCGGATTGCTGGGGCTGGCGTTGCTCGTCGCCACGCGTTGCCGGTTCGCGCCGACGCCCGAAGCCGATGCGCTCGAAACGGCGATGGTGCTCATCCTCGCGGTGCTCTGCTCGCCGTTGGCGTGGACCTACTTCTTCTGCTGGCTCCTGCCCGCGTGGGCCGTCTTGCTGCAGGCCTGGAGAACACAGTCCGCGATTCGGTTTCCCGTCGCGCTCGGCGGCCTCTTGCTCGCCTCCGCGTTCTCGGAACAGTTCGACCCGACGCTCCAAGCCTACGGCGTGACGGCGGCCGGGAGCGTCGTGTTGTTTCTGACCCTGGCGATGCTCCGATGGCGAATCCATTCCTCACCGATTCAATAGAGTATTCCGAAGTCAAGATTCCGAAAGGAATAACTGGCTGTGGACAATTAACTCGCTTTTGTCGATAACAATAGTGCTGATTCAACTGGCGGATGGTCACTTGTTCCGAAAACTGCTCGCGATCGCGCTCGTCGGCTACCTCGGCTTCGCCGCGTGGTGGGTGATTGCCGCCGGCGTCGTCCGCGACGACGGCCCGGTCGAACTCCTCAACGTCGCCTGCGATCCGACGCGCGAACTGTGGCGCGACATCAACGCGAAGTTCCTCGAGAAGTACACGCGCGAAGTCGGGATGCCACTCGCCACCCCACGAGTCCTTTGCAAACATCTGCATACTCCCCGATGCCAGTTGATACGGATTGGGGTGCTGCCATCCCTCGTAGTCGCCGCGCTCCCAGCGGCGGTGGGGTACGACGAAGATCTGGATGCCCGCCTCCCGGGCTGCCGCCGTAACGGCGCGCAGATTGTCGAGAAGCCCCACCTCGTTTGCGACCCCTTCGACCGCCGGCCAGAGTTTGCCGCCGGCGGACAGAAAATCGTTGTACGGATCGACCAACAGCAACGC
>CAYVRB010000490.1:0-2640 GCA_964453375.1 uncultured Alcaligenaceae bacterium | reverse complement strand
CGGCAAGGAACTGTTCGTCACCGCCAAGCCGCCGATGGGCCGCACCGGCTGGGTCTCCTGCTCCTCGTGCCACCCGGACGGCCTGACCGACGGCCGCGTCTGGCAGAACCCCGAAGGCCACCGCCGCACGCCCCACCTCTTCGGCCTCGCCCACACGCACCCCCTCCACTGGTCCGCCGACCGCGACGAGGTGCAGGACTTCGAGTACACGATCCGCGGCAAGCTGATGCAGGGCCGCGGCCTCGCGTCCGACCGCCTCAAGCCGCGCACCACCTTCACCGACTTCGCCGAACTCGACCAGCCGCTCTCGGACAAGTCCGCCGACCTGGACGCGCTCGCGCTCTACACGAACGCCTTCACGTTCCGCCTCTCGCCGCACGCCCCGGAGGGGAAGCTGAACGACTCCGCGAAGCGCGGCCAGACAATCTTCAGTAGCAAGGAGGCGAACTGTGCGAGCTGCCACACCGGCGCGTACTACTCGGACAGCACGATGAAGAAGCCGTTCGTCCGCCACGACGTCGGCACCGGCGACCACCCCGCCGAGAAGATCGGCCCGCTCTACGACACCCCGACGCTGCTCGGCGTCTACCGCCAAGGCCCCTACCTCCACGACGGCCGCGCCGCGACGCTCGCGGACGTGCTGTCGACGTACAACAAGGGCGACAAGCACGGCCGCACAAGCCACCTGAAGCCGGCCGAGGTGCACGACCTGGTGGAGTTCCTGAAGGCTTTGCCGTTCGAACTGCCGCCGGACGACACGCCGAACGCGGTGAAGCACCGGTACAAGATGACGTATCCGAAGGTGCGAGTGGGGGAGTGAGTCTTTGGCGAGCGGGGGGGGGCACCAGCCCCCGGGTTCATGCTTACGAAATATATCCACGGACCAATGCTAGATGTGATAGCCTAGCATCCCGGGATGAGTCGAAGTCGTGACCCAATCCGGAATAACCTCAACCCCAATTCGCGATCGCCAGGCGCGAAATTCTTCCGGATCAATCTGACGTAGAGCCAGAGTTCCTCCAGTTCGATCGGCGCTTCCTTGTTCTGTTCGATCTTGAAAACGTAGCTCACTCCCTCGAGCGTGTAAGGCAATCGGGCCAACGCGCCCGGCCCACGCGGGCCTTCAGCGGTTGCCGTCTTGCACAGGAGCATCACCGGAACGTAGAAGCTGGGCACGGCCATGGGGCGAAACTCCACTGGTACGGCCATTCTGATGCCGCTCGGACGAATAGGCAAAGACATTTTCCACGCCATCCCGTTGCCACCGGCTTGACACCGATTTAACCTGTTCCCACCCGCCTTCTCCCTCCTTCGGAGTCTTCTCCATGCGTTTCCTGCGATTGCTCCTGCTGGCCGCCGTCGTCGGCGTGCTCGCGCCCTCGGCGCGGGCCGACATCAAGATGCACGAACTGTTCGGCGACCACATGGTCCTCCAGCAGAAGGTCGAAAACACCGTCTGGGGTACGGCCGGCGCCGGCGCGAAAGTCACCGTGACGCTGACCAAGGGCGACAAGTCCGACGCCGCGACCGCGACGGCCGACGACAAGGGCCGGTTCGCCGCGAAGCTGCCGCCCGCCGCCGCCGGCACCGGCTACACGCTCACCGTCGCCGCCGGCGACGACAAGCTCACCATCAACGACGTCGCCGTCGGCGAGGTCTGGGTCTGCTCCGGCCAGTCGAACATGGAATGGCGCTTCACGCAGATCCGCGGCGGGCTCGACATGGCCGAGAAGGCCGTCAACAAGAACATCCGCCTGTTCACCGTGCCGAAGACCGCCGTCGCCGAACCGCAAGCGCATGTCCGCAAAGGCGAGTCTTACGAGACGAAATGGCTCGAATCCTCGAAGGAATCGGTCTTCACCTTCTCCGTCGTGGCGACGTACTTCGGCAAGCACCTCCAGCCGACGCTGAACGTGCCGGTCGGCCTGATCCACACCTCGTGGGGCGGCACCCCGGCGGAAGCGTGGACCTCGAAGGAAGCCCTCGCCGGCGACGACGAGATCAAACACTACCTCGGCAAGAAGGAGCAGATGATCTCCCAGGCGGGCAAGGGGTTGAACCCGCACACGCCGACCTCGCTCTACAACGGCATGATCCACCCGATCCTGAACTACTCGGTGAAGGGCGCGATCTGGTATCAGGGCGAATCGAACGCCGGCCGCGCCGCCGAGTACCGCACGCTCTTCACGACGATGATCGAAGACTGGCGCAATGCGTGGAAAAGCGACCTGCCGTTCTGCCTCGTGCAGCTCGCCCCGTTCCACGACGGCGACGCCCACGGCGTGAACTATGCCGAGCTTCGCGACGCGCAACTGTACTCCACCACCAAGCTGCCGAAGGTCGGCATGGCCGTCATCACCGACGTCGGCGACCTCTTCGACATCCACCCGCAGCACAAGGAACCGGCCGGCCAGCGCCTCGCCCTCGCCGCCCGCGCCCTCGCTTACGGCCAGAAGATCGAATACAGCGGCCCGACCTACAAGTCCCACAAGATCGAGGGCGACAAGGTTGTCCTCAGCTTCGACCACCTCGGCGGCGGCCTCGTCGCCCGCGGCCGCGTGCTCTACGGCTTCACAATATGCGGGGATGACAAGTACTTATAACCCGCCACCGCGACGATCAAGGGCGATACGATTTAAT
>CAYVRB010000489.1:0-2655 GCA_964453375.1 uncultured Alcaligenaceae bacterium | reverse complement strand
GACCGTTCGGAGGCTCCGGAGTCGGTCGCACAGTCGTTCCTGGGGATTCGCATTGGCTGTGCGAAGTGCCACAACCACCCGCTCGAACGCTACACGCAGGACGACTTCTACCACTTCGCCGCGTTCTTCAGCCGCGTGAAGCTCGATCGCAAGGAGGCGAAGGCGGGCGGGGCGACGGTGCTGCGCGTGAGCCATCCCGATGCGAACCAGAACAAGCAGACGGTCGGCGTGAGCCAGCCGCGGACGGGGAAGTTCCTGAAGCCGCAGACGCTCGATCGCTCGGCCGCGACGATCGCGCCGACGGACGATCCGCGCGCGGCGCTCGCGGCGTGGATCGCGAACCCGGACAATCCGTACTTCGCCGGCGCGATGGTGAACCGCGTCTGGAAGCACTATCTCGGCGTCGGCCTCGTCGAGCCGGTGGACGACCTGCGCGCGACGAACCCGCCGACCGTGCCGAAGCTGTGGGACGAATTGAAGTCCGAATTCGTCGCGAACAAGTTCGATCTGCGGAAGCTGATGCGGCTCGTGCTGAACTCGCGGACGTACCAGTTGAGCTCCACGACGCGGCCGACGAACGAAACCGACGCGAAGTTTTACTCGCACTACTACGCCCGCCGCCTGCCGGCCGAGGTGCTGCACGACGCCATCGGCGACGCCGTCGGCGTGCCGGACCGGCTCGATGGCTATCCCTACGGGATGCGCGCCGTGCAGGTGGCCGATCCGAACCTGAACTCGTCCTTCCTCCGCATGTTCGGCCGTTCCGACCGCGTGACGGCGTGCGCGTGCGAGCGCGGCGGCGACGTCACGCTCCCGCAACTCCTGCACCTCCAGAACAACGAGGCGCTGCAAAGCCGCATCACCACCGCCGCCGGTTGGGTCTACTCCACGCTCGCGAAGGAGAAGGACGACGAGAAGGCGTTGCGCGAGCTGTTCCTGCGGACGCTGGCGCGGGAGCCGAAGGCGGAGGAGCGCGCCGCCGTGCGGAAACTGCTCGCCGACGGCGAGAAGCGGCACGACGTTTTCGGCGACCTGATGTGGGCGATCCTCAATTCAAAGGACTTCGCGTTCAACCATTGAGCCGGTCGGCCCACGATCACTCCGGCAGCGGCTTCCCCTTCGTCTCGGGTGCGAGCGCGATCAGGACCAAGCCGAATACGTACACGCCGGCGACGATGGCGCAGGCGTTGCCGTAATCGTTGCCGAACGCCGCGAGCAGGTTCCCCATCTGCAGGTTCCCGACCGCCGCGATGATGCGCCCGAAGTTGAAGCCGAACCCTTGACCGGTCGCACGCATCGCCGTGGGGAATAGCTCTGGAAGGTAGAGCGGCAGCCAACCATAGAAGGACGCCGTCACGAGGCCCATGACGCCGGCGGAGAGAATGTACGTCGTGTTGTAGGCGGTGTTCAGTTGATAGAAGCTTACGATCGTGACGAGCGAGGCGATGCAGAGGAACGCGTAAACGGGCCGGCGGCCGAACTTCTCGCAGACCACCGCGCCGACGAGGCACCCGATCGCGGCGCCGATCGACGACGCGATCTGCATCAGCGGCCGCGCCTCCGGCACCGTGCCGCCGGGTAGCTTGTCCACCCATTGGTACATCCACATGACGCCGGACCAGGTCGCGAGCAACGGCACGCCGCTGAGGCCCGCCGCCAGCAACATGTTTCGCAGCGTCAATTTCTTGGTGTGTACCGGCAAATTCGAGCGATTCAGGTAGCCGATCGCCGGCAACAGGTAGCCCCAAGTGATGACGCCGAGCGCGACGATCGAACCGAGCACGCGCCAGACGAGGTCGATCCCCTGCACGGCCCAGAGCGCGATTAGCCCACTGGCCGCGACGGCGCCGACCAGCACGCCGAGCAGGTCCCGTTCCGACCAATTCGAGACGGCGCCCGATTCCTGCTCGCGCTTCCACTTCTCCGATTCCGGGACGAACAGCCGGATCAGGAGCGTGAGCAGCGCCGGGAAGGCGCCGATCAGCATGAGGAGGCGCCAGTTGCCGTTGGCGGTGAGGGCGGCGGCCCAGGATTCGGGGAGACCGGCGCTGGCGAGCGTGGCGGGCACCTGCGAACCGTAGTGGATGAGACCGTAGGCGATGGAGCCGACGAGCGTGTAGCCGAGGTTGCCGAAGGCGCCGATCCAGCCGGCGAGCCAGCCGCGGGAGGTGTTGGGCCAGACTTCCATGACGAGGGCGACGCCGAGCGCCCATTCGCCGCCCATGCCGAGCGCGCCGGCGAAGCGGAGGACGGCGAGGTGCCAGGCTTCCTGCGAGGCGGCGCTGAGGCCGCTGCAGATGGAATAGAGGAGGACGCTGACGGTCATGGCGCGGACGCGGCCGATCTTGTCGCCGAGCCATCCGAAGAGGACGCCGCCGGTGGCGGCGCCGACGAGGAACCCGGCGATGATGACGCCGTACCAGGTGGCGACGCGCCCTTCGCCGACGGAGGCGCCGAGCAATTCGGCGAGCGCCGGACGCGCGACGAGCGGGAAGAGGCCCATCTCCATGCCGTCGAACATCCACCCCAGCAGGGCGGCGACGAGGGCGAGCGAGCGGCCGCGTTGCGGATTCATATTCACTCCCAAGTTGAGCGGCGAGGCGGAGTCTTCTGAGCCGAGCGTGGGACGTTGCTCACGCGCTCGGCTCCGAAGAC
>CAYVRB010000488.1:0-2696 GCA_964453375.1 uncultured Alcaligenaceae bacterium | reverse complement strand
CGGCTCCTTCGGCTTCGGCTCGATCAGGAACTGCGCGTCGAGGCCGATCTTGTTGCGATACTCGATCGCGAGGTGCAGGAACTTCGCGAGGTGGTCGAACTCGCGGCGGAGGTTCGTGTTGTAGAGGTTGTGGTACCCTTCGCGGCCGCCCCAGAAGACGTAGTTCGTGCCGCCGAGTTCCTTGGTGGCTTCGAGCGCCTTCTTCACCTGCGCCCCGGCGTAGGCGAAGACGTCCGCGTTGCAGCTCGTGCTCGCCCCGTGGACGAACCGCTTGTTGCTGAACAGGTTCGCGGTGCCCCAAAGCAGTTGAACGCCGGTCTCCTGTTGCTTGGCCTTCAGCTTCTTCACGACGGCGTCGAGGTTCGCGTTCGTCTCCTTGAGGTCCTTACCTTCGGGAGCCACGTCGCGGTCGTGGAAGGCATAGAACGGCACGCCGAGCTTCGTCACCAACTCGAAGAAGACATCGACGCGCCGCAGCGCCACGTCGAGCGGCGAGCCGCCCTGATCGTCCCACGGCCGCACGGCGCAGCCGGGGCCGAAGGGATCGCTGCCGGTGCCGCAGATGGTGTGCCAGTAGCAGACGGCGAAGCGGAGGTGGTCCTTCATCGTCTTGCCGTCGACGACTTCCGTGGGGTTGTAGTGCCGGAAGGCGAGCGGGTTCGCGCTGTCGGGGCCTTCGTACTGGATCGCGGCAACGTCGGGGAAGAACGCCATGGGGAGGCTCTCGCGGGGGGGGATTCGTGGGGAAAAGCTACGAAATCGAAGCGTCGCGGGGAGTGATCGGGCCGGCGAAAGCGGTTCCGCGATGATTCCGCCGCCTCCGCGTCACCGTCTCGTGGACCCATGGCCGATTAACGGAAGCACGATGGCCCTTTAAGGAGTTGCGTCGATTCCGAGACATGTGTTTTCACCAAGGAACGGGAATCCCGTTCGAAGGAAAGACCATACCGCTTCCCGTGCGGAGCGGATAAAATATCGAAGTTGCCGGAGCCAGCGCCATGCCGATGCACAATTGGACTCGCGTCGGATCGTGGGTCTACCACGATTTTCACACCTGCTTCCTCGTCGCGATCAAGCGCGGCTTGAACGCCCTGCTGCCGTCCGGCTTCTACGCGATGGCGGAACAATCGACGCGCACGATGGGGCCGGATGTGTTGACGCTCCAGAGCCGCTCCGCCGATCCCCATTTAGCGAACCACGGACCGCGACCATTAAGCGGGGCCGTCGCGTCGCCGCCGCGCGTCGCCGTTATGGATCGGGCGACGGCGAGGCCGCCGGGGTTCAAGCAGAAACGCCTCTCAATCCGCCATTCGAGCAACGACCGGCTCGTCGCGATCCTCGAACTCGTCTCGCCTGGCAACAAGGCGGGCAAGACCGCGCTGCGATCATTCACGAACAAGATCGTGCGCGCGGTCGATGCCGGCATTCATGTGCTCGTGATCGATCCCTTCCCGCCGACGCGCCGCGACCCGAACGGCCTCCATGGCCTCGTCTGGCCCGACCTCGGCGGAAGCGACTACCAAATTCCCGTCGACCAGCCCCTGGCGCTCTCCAGTTACGAAGCCGGCATCCCGGATGGCGACGGCCCGCGCTGCTACGTGCAGCCTTTCGCCGTCGGCGACCCGCTGCCGGAGATCCCACTCTTCCTCGCGCGCGACTGGTACGTGACGGTGCCGTTCGAGCCGATGTACCAGTCGGCGATGGCCGACGTGCTGCCGCAGCACCGGGCGATGCTGGAAGATACCGTCTGACGGTACTATTGAATATCTCGATTCATGCCGGGGAGACAGATCATGGCCGATTGTCCCAAATGCGGAAATCAAACATCAGTCTGGTCGCGTGATATCAAGACCGGAATTTGCAATGAATGTACCAAATTAGAATCTCGAATGGCGAAAGAGTCTCGAGTCGACGAACACAAACAAAAAACGGAATTGCTCAAACAGCAGCGTCAAGCATTCGAAGAACAACGGAGAAGAGAAGCCATCGCCTCAGATCCTGAGTATGCCAAAAGAGAGCAAAAAATATTGGAGAAGATCCATAAGATCAAGGAGCAGATGCTGGGTCGAATCAAAAATAATCTACCTGTTATCGTCTATCATTCTCTATACTTGCCAGTCGACTCGAAAGTCTTCGATGAACCGCTCAATGGAAGATTCGATATCTCGAAATTGTTCGGCCTGGGATTACAAGGCTGGGAAGCGATTCAGATTATCCCACGAACAGTGGGGGTCGGCGTAAAGAACGCCTCGATTGGCTCCACGATTGGCATCACTTGGGGTGCGGCGAGCGGAGGCAACGTTGATGGTGTATACGTGTTACTGCAAAAGAGATTTTCCGCATCCGACATTAATCCAGATGCCGAGGATGAATTGGCAAAAATCATACGCTCAAATATCAACGTGATCTAGATAGTACATGGCCACGTTTTCCACGGGTGTGCTTCTCGTTTTCGACGAGCGGGGAGCGTCTGCCCCCTGATTCTCAAGTAAAAAATTCGAGAACCGGGGGCTGACGCTCCCCGCTCGCCAAGACAAATTCAAAACGGCGGGCTCCCGCCCGCCGTTCGCCGCGCATCCGATCCGCCGCAGGGATCACGCACGATAACGGTTGACGGCGCGGGCGGTTGCGCTACACCGGGGGGAAGTCCCGGAGGGCCTTCCCATGTCGCTGCCGCTCGCGTCGGTCTTCGAATC
>CAYVRB010000487.1:0-2726 GCA_964453375.1 uncultured Alcaligenaceae bacterium | reverse complement strand
CCCGGCGGTCCGCGCTCGCCCTCACGCTCCTGTTGACGGTCGGCGTGACGGTGCTGCTCGCCCACGAGGGGCACGCCCCGCTGCCGACCAAAGGCGTGCAGGTGGACGTGGCCCGCGGGCACCTGCTCCTCACCCCCGCGGCGCGGGACAGTCTGGCCGTCACCACGGCCGAGGTCGAGGTGCGGCCGGTCGAGGGGGCACTGCTGGCCTATGCGACGGTGGAACTGCCGTGGACGCACCACGGGTTTGCCACCGCCCGGCTGCCGGGACGGATTGTCAAGGTGCGTGTCGCACCGGGCCAACAAGTCCGGGCGGGTGACTTGGTGGCCGAGGTGAGGAGCCTGGACCTGGACACCCTCCAACTCGACGCGCTGACCGCCCAGACGGAGGTGGCGCTCGGCGAGAAGGTGGTGAAGGAACTGCGAACGAGTGTCGATGCTGGGGCGGTCGCCGGGCAGTTGTTGATCGATGCGGAGTCGAAACTGGCCCAGGCGAAGAACGCCCTGGTGGTGGCCCGCAGCAAGTGGCTGGCCGTGGGGCTTGAGGGCCAGTCGCTCGACGCCCTTCTGAAACGGGGCAAGGCCGACGCCGAACTGACGCTGCCAGTGCGGGTGCCGGTCGGCGGCACGGTGATCCACGCCGAACTGACGGTTGGGAAGGTGGTCGAACCGACCGAGCATTTGGCCGAGGTCGCCGACCTGTCCACCGTCTGGGTACGGGTGGGGGTGCTGGAGAAGGACTTCACGCGGGTGGCCGTCGGCACGACGGTGGACGTGCGGCTGGCGGCCCACCCCGGCGAGGTGTTTCGGACAAAGGTCTCGGCACTCGCCCCGTACCTAGACCCAGTTACACATCTCGGGTCCGTCTGGGCCGAACTGAAAAACCCTTCGGGGCCGGAACCGCGGGTGGTGCCGGGGATGACCGGCCGGGCGGAGGTGATCCTGCCGGCGGACAAGCCGCTGCCGACGGTGCCGGTGGCGGCGGTCGCCCGCGAAGGGGTGGACCGGTTCGTGCTCGTCGAAGAGGCGAGTGCGGCCGGGGCGTCGGAGTACCGCAAGAAGCCCGTCGCCCTGGGCCGCCGCAGCGGGGATCGAGTTGAGATTCTTGCCGGGGAACTGTTCCCCGGAGATCGGGTGGTAGTCCGAGGGTCACACGAACTCGGCGGGCTGTTCGCCCCCGGCGTGCTGCGGCTCGGCCCCGAGGCGGAACGAGCCGTCGGCCTCCGCGTGGAGGCGGCGACGGCCGGCGTGGTGGACGAGACGGTCGTGCTCGACGGGGCAGTGGATTTGCCCCCGGCCGACCGCGGCTCGGCCGCCTCACCCTTGGCGGGTGTGATCGCCAGCGTTCGCACCGACCGGGGGCGGACGGCGAGGGCCGGTGACGTGCTCGCCGAAGTCGTCAGCCCCGAACTACTCACCCTGCAACTCGACCTCGTGCGGGCGAGCCTCGACCTCCAACTTGAAGCCGCCACGCTCGCCCGGATCAAAGACCTGCCGGCTGTCGCCCAGCGCCGGGTGTGGGAAACGGAGGGACGAGTCGCCTCGCTCAAGAGTCAGGTGGACACCCTGCGGCGGAAGCTCGAAACGGTCGGCTTCGCCGCCGCGGACATCGACCGGGTGATGGAAACCAAGCAGGTGGTTTCGGCGGTCCCGGTGCGGTCGCCGATCTCTGGGGTGATCGTGACATTCGAGAAGGCGCTCGGACAGGCGGTGGCGGCCCAAGAGGTTCTGTTCTCGGTCCACGATGCGGCCCGGCCACTGGTGATGGCGGCGGTGTCCGAGCGCGACCTCTCGCGGGTTCACGTCGGTCAACTCGTCCGCGTCAGGCTCGTGACCGACCCGGAGGCGGTCCTCACCGGGCGGGTGGCCCGGAGCGGGCGGACGGTCGGGGTGGACAGCCGGTCGCTGGCGGTGTGGGTGGAACTCGAAGGCGGGAATCGGCCGCCGCTGGTCCACGGGCAACTGGCGAGTGTGACGGTCGTGACCGAGACGCGCCCGGTGGGGGTCCGCGTGCCTCGCGGGGCGGTGGCCGGCGAGCCGGGGGCCGAGGTCGTGTTTGTCCGTCGTCCAGACGGCGTGTTCGAGCGGCGAACTGTGGAAACGGGGAAAGCAGACGACCGCGTGGTCGAGATCGTCGGCGGCCTCACCGTCGGTGAGCAAGTTGCCGTCCGGGGTGTGTCCGAACTCGTCACCGGGTTTGCCTCATTGCGGTAAGGAGGGAGGCCGTCATGCTGGATCGCGTCATCGGCTTCTCGCTCCAGAACCGCGGGATGGTCCTGATCGCCGCGCTGGCCCTGTTCGTCGGCGGGGCGTACCAACTCGTGCGCACGCCGGTGGACGTGTTCCCGGACTTGAACCGGCCGACGGTGACGGTGTTGACCGAAGCCCCCGGTCTTGCGCCCGAAGAAGTCGAGCAACTCGTCAGTCGCCCCATCGAATACCAACTCAACGGCGCGACCGGGGTGAAGCGGGTGCGGTCGGCGTCGGGCATCGGGTTGTCGGTGGTGTGGGTCGAGTTCGATTGGGGAACGGACATCTACCAAGACCGGCAAGTCGTAGCCGAAAAGTTGCAACTGGTTCGGGAGAGGCTACCCCAAGACGCTAACCCGGTGATGGCCCCGATCTCCAGCATCATGGGCGAGGTGATGCTCGTCGGTCTGCGACCCGCCGAGCCACCGAAGACGCCGGAGGACGAAATCCGTGTGGGCATGGAGGTCCGCACGTTCG
>CAYVRB010000486.1:0-2737 GCA_964453375.1 uncultured Alcaligenaceae bacterium | reverse complement strand
GTTGCCGATCGTCAGTTCGTCGCCGGGGAGCAGTTTGCCTTCGGAGAGCTTCTTGCCGTTGATGCGGATGCCGTTGGTGCTGCCGAGGTCGCGGACGACGAGGTAGTCGTTCACCTGGGCGAGGACGCAGTGGCGGCGCGACACCTTCTTGGACTGGAGCTGCACGTCGCACTCGGCGTGCCGGCCGAAGAGCAGGATCGGCTTGTCGATGAGGATGCTCGGCCCGTCGGTGAGCGAAAGCAGGTGTGCGGGCATGGCGGCCGGATGTTGGGGTGCGGGAGCCGGTGCGTCCAGTGTACGCGATGGCCGTCGAGTTGGAAATCGAACTTGGAACGAGTATCGTCACAGCAATCATGCCCGACTCCCTCGGCGGCGCGATCGAGCGCGTCACCTTCCATAATCTGGACACCGGCTACTGCGTGCTGCGGGTGCGCGCGAAGGGGCACGCCGACCTCGTCACGGTCGTCGGCCACCTGCCGCAGGCGATCGCGGGGGAGCAGGTCGCCGCCGTCGGCGAATGGGTGGTCGACCGGACCCACGGCCGGCAGTTCAAGGCCGCCGAGCTGAAGGCCGCCCCGCCCCACACCGCCGAGGGGATCACGAAGTTCCTCGCGTCCGGTCTCGTGAAGGGGATCGGCCCCGTCTACGCCAAGAAGATCGTCGCCACCTTCGGCGAGAAGACGCTTGACGTCATCGACCGCTCGCCGAGCTTCCTCGCCCAAGTGAAGGGGATCGGGCCGAAGCGCCTGCAATTGATTCGCGACGGCTGGAAGGAATCGGGCGCCGTCCGCGGCATCATGACGTTCCTCCTATCCCACGGCATTGGCACGGCGCGCGCCGTCCGCATCTACAAGACCTACGGCGAGAACGCCGTCAAGATCGTGCAGGAGAACCCCTACCGCCTCAGCGACGACATCTGGGGCTTCGGCTTCCGCACGGCGGACGATCTGGCGCTCAAGCTCGGCCTCCCCCGCGACGCGCCGCAGCGGATCCAGGCCGCCGTGCGCCACGTCCTGCACGACGCCGCCGGCAGCCACGGGCACGTCTGCCTGCCGGAGGAAGTGCTCGTCGAGGAGACGGCCGCGCTCACGCAGGCGAGCGCCGAACAGGTCGCGAGCGCGATCGAGGCGCTCCAAATCGCGGACGAAGTGATCCGCGAGTCCTCACAACTCACAACTCACAACTCACAACTCTATCTCAAACATCTTTACCAATCGGAGGTCGGCGTCGCGCGTCAGTTGCTCGCGCTCAAGGACGGCGAGCACCCGCTGCCGAACGTGGACGCGGCCAAGGCGCTCGCGTGGGTCGAGGGGAAGATGTCGATCGCGCTGGCGGAGTCCCAGAAGGCCGCGATCCGCGCCGCCGTCGCCGAGAAGCTGCTCGTCGTCACCGGCGGGCCGGGGACGGGGAAGACGACGATCGTGCGCGCGATCGTGGAGATCTTCGCGGCGAAGGGCCGGCGCGTGTTGCTCGCCGCGCCGACGGGCCGGGCCGCGAAGCGGTTGAGCGAATCGACGGGCCGCGACGCGAAGACGATCCACCGGCTGCTGGAGTTCGACGCCGGCGCCGGGGGCTTCCGCCGCGGCCGCGAGAATCCGCTCGACGTCGACCTGCTCGTCGTCGACGAAACGTCGATGGTCGACCTGGTGCTGATGAACAAGCTGCTCGCGGCGGTGCCGCCGTCGGCGTGCGTCGCGTTCGTCGGCGACCGCGACCAGCTTCCGAGCGTCGGCGCCGGCAGCGTACTCGCGGACCTCATCGATTCGGGTACGGTGGCCGTGGCGCGCCTCACGGAGATCCACCGCCAGGCCGGCGCGAGCCACATCGTCCGTGCCGCGCACGCCGTCAACGCCGGCGAGGTGCCCGAGTCGGCCCCGACCGCCGACGGCGATTTCTACTTCGTCGAAGCCGACGACCCCGCCCAGGTGATCGACAAGATCCTCGCGATGGTGACCGACCGCATTCCGAAGAAGTTCGCCCTCGATCCGCTGCGGGACGTGCAAGTCCTCTCGCCGATGAACAAGACCGATCTCGGCGTCCACCACCTGAACAAGCTCCTGCAGGCGGTGCTGAACCCCGGCAAGGACGGCGCGGTCGCGTTCCGCGTCGGCGACAAGGTGATCCAGACGCGCAACAACTACACGCGCGAGGTCTTCAACGGCGACATCGGCCGCGTGACCGCGATCGACGAGGTGGACCAGCTCGCCGCGGTGGAGTTCGACGGCCGCACGGTCGAATACGAGTTCACCGACCTGGACGAGTTGCAGCACGCCTTCGCCATCAGCATCCACAAGTCGCAGGGGAGCGAGTATCCGGCCGTGGTGATCCCGGTTCACACGCAGCACTTCATCATGCTCCGGCGGAACCTGCTCTACACCGGCATCACGCGCGGCCGGAAGCTCGTGGCGCTCGTCGGCAGCCGGAAAGCGCTCTGGATCGCCGCGACGAAGGCCGACACCGCGACGCGCTTCGGGATGCTGTCGCAGCGATTGCGGAATTCGGAATTCGGAATTCGGAATGAAAACCCGCCCCCCGTTTAGCGGCGAGGCGGAGTCTTCTTGTCTCCCTCCCCCTTGAAGGGGGAGGGCCGGGGTGGGGGTGACGGGAATCGCTGGAAGCACCCGCGTCGGCCGTCACCCCCACCCTAACCCTGGTATGTCTTATCGGCGTTCGATGGGGCCAGTGATACGCTTCCCATAAATTAACTTCTTGTTTTCAGGTAGGGGCACGCGCACAC
>CAYVRB010000485.1:0-2739 GCA_964453375.1 uncultured Alcaligenaceae bacterium | reverse complement strand
CCCGCAGGAGGTCTTCAAGAGCGCCAAGTTCTGCAGCATGTGCGGTCCGAAGTTCTGCTCGATGCGCATCTCGCAGGACCTCCGCAAGCTCACCGACGAGGCCGCGAGAATCTCGCTGGAATTGTCCCCGACGGCCGGATAAACTCGCACGATCCATTTTCCTCCGGAGATCGTGCGATGAACCGCCCTCGCGGCATTCGTTTCGCCGGCGCCCTCGCCGTCGCGTCCTGCCTCTGCCTCACCGGCTGCGTCTCCGAGTCGCAGACCGGAACCGGTTCCACCTTCAAATTCCAATGGTGGATCCCGCCCTCATCACGGTGATCGCGCTCCTGCTCGTGGTCGGCGGCGTCCTCTTCACCATCCGCAAGAAGCAGGGCGCCTGGGTCGCCATCCTCGTCGGCGTCGTCGGACTGCTCTTCGGCCCGAACATGTTCTTCGATCGCGCCGTCATCGACGACGACCACTTCGAGCTCAGCACCGGCTTCTTCTTCTCGCCCACCTACTTCAACATCAAGTGGGACAACGTGGCCACCATCCACGGCTCGATGGAGGAGAAGACCGGCCGTCGCGGCCGCAAGTCGACGAGCTTCTATTTGAATTTCAATCTGAAGTCGGGCGGTTCGGAGAAGGTGCCGTCCGGCGACCTGATGAAGAACGGTCCGATCAAGAAGCTGGTCGAGATGGCGGCGAAAAAGGGAATCAAGGTCGACGGTCCGACGAATGCGAACCTGGACGAGTGAGCCGTGTCCGTTGACGGCGGGGGATGGGCCTCGTATCATCCCCCTTCGAGGGCAGTTAGCTCAGCTGGTAGAGCGAACGACTGAAAATCGTTAGGTCCCCGGTTCAATCCCGGGACTGCCCACTGCGAATTATCGACTTCATTTCGGGCGTTTTGCTCTAAGAACTCAAGGATATCAGCACCTTCCTCACCGGTGACTCCCTCGTCGCCGGAACTGCACATCGGTGCAGATTGATGCAAATCGATGCGAGTGGACTTTGTAAGATTCCGTGTAAGTTTTTTCGCCTGTCCGGCGGTGATCGTTGGCAAGTTTTCCACAGCTTCGGATAGTTCGTCATCCCGGAAGTGCATGTAGCGGGCCGTGAGGGTGGGCGTCGAGTGCCCGGCGAGGATCTGGGCGGTGCGGAGGTCCACGCCGTTCCGGCCGAGCATCGTGATGTAGGTGTGTCGCATCCCGTGGAAGTCGCGGTATTCGGGGCCGTTCGCCCCCTCGACGCAGTAGGGGATACCGGCGGCAGTCAGGTCCAATCTCAGCATCTCGGCGGCGTCGGGAAGCCATCTGCCGGGCCAAACCCGTTCCCCGGCCGGTCGCCCCGCGATGTAGCTGGCCATCTCGACCGCGGAGGGCAGGGGGATTGGTTGGCGCTTCACCTTCTTCGACTTGTTGATCCGGGCCGCGATCGTGACGGCGGGTTTGTCGCCGGCAAGTTGGAAGTTCGCCGGCATCAGGTTCGCCAGGGAGTTCGCCCGAAAGCCAGTCGCGGCGGCCGTCAGCAGCAAGTGATAGCGATCTTCTCCCGCCAAACCCCGGAATATACGTTCGCTAGCCCGCGTGATCGAGAGCAGCCGTTGCAACTCGTCCGGAGACAGTTCGCAGCGCGCCCGGCGGATGTCCGTATCCTCGGCTACCAGGTCGAGGGTGTCGAACGGATTCGAGGCCATGCGCTTCGAGCGGTAGAGCCAGCGAGAGAACGCCTTGAGCGCTCGGATGTAGTGGTTGATCGCCGACGGCCCAACGCCACGGGCCGCGCGGTCGGCCATGAACTGGACGGCGGCACGCGACAGGCGGCGGGCTTTGCCCATGCCCGTTGCTTCGAGGCCGTGGCGCTCGACATGGTCGGCGACGGCGTCGGTGGTGATGCCGAGCAGGAAGGCGGCATCCCTGACCAAGAACAGCGCGACGCCGTCGGGAAGCCTTGCCGGCTCGGTGCCGCGACGGAGCGCGTTCAGCCAACGGGCGACGGCCGCGACGTCGAGGTCGGAGGGATACACGAAATCGCAACCGTTCAGGACGGCGGTGATGCTTGCCTTCGTGCTGCAGACGTGGCCGGGACTATCGCCCTTCGATTCGAGGACCTCGGCGTAGTCGTCGACGTGGGCGGCGAGAGGACGGCCGGCGTGGACTTCTCCGGGATCGACCAGGCCGTTCCGGCGTCGCTCGGCCTTCTGCTCGAGCTTGTGGAGCATCGTCCGCGATGCCCCCAGATTGCGGCTGAGTTTCTTGCGGTGTACCACGCCTTCGGCATCGGTCCATTGGCCGTAGTAGCTCGCCGTGGGGCGGACGTACTTCTTGCCGTTGGGCGTGAGCGGGAAGGTCTGCCTCTTGCCCTTAATCATCACAACGGCGACGCGCTTGCCGTTCCGGACCGTCAATTCGGCGGACTTCGGAATCGGGACGGTGAACTTCTGCTTGAACGGCTGACCCATGACGATTCCCCGTGCGGCGTGCGCTTGTATCATCGGCCTTCGACGGCTGACGACACCAGCGATCAACGCCCCCGCTGCCTCCCGTTGCCCGCCTTGTTCGCGTTCCAGGTCGCACGATCGGGCGAGCCGGCCGCCAACCAATCCTCGATTTCGCGAGTGGACCACATGACTTTCCCACCGATCCGCACCGGTTCGGGAATGATGCCTGCGGCGTCCCAGGTCCGGATCGTGCGGAGTGATACGCTTCCCATGAAATATTTGCCTTCCATCGGTCTTGCGCTTTCCGCCGGCGT
>CAYVRB010000484.1:0-2740 GCA_964453375.1 uncultured Alcaligenaceae bacterium | reverse complement strand
CTTGTACCAACACTTGGGCCGTCGCGCTATTCGGTCTCGCTCAGACGACGTGAAAGATGCGGGCTAACTCCGAAACGCCCGTTGCGCGCCCAACGAATGGGGTCCACCTCAGTCGCCGTAAGTCGGTCATCGGGGCGTTGTCGTTACGCCGAAACTTTGTTTAGTCCCATCCATGCCAACGGACGTACAGGCCGACCGCAAGCATCGCCAATCCGAGGCCGGCAAGGACAGCCCCAATGCGGAAGGGCGGATTCCATCCGGCGGCCCATCCGAATCCGATCGCCCAACCGGAGAACACCAAGAACATGGCGCCGACGCCGAGAAACGTCCGATAACGGCCCATGGCGAGGAACTCCGGCCGCCGGGTGATCGCGGAGTTGAAACGGGGACGCGGCTCGTTTCGATGGAAACGAGCCGCGTCCCCGTTTACTCGGCTTTTAGCGATTCAAGAACGTGGTGACGCCGCCGCAGTTGTTGGCGGGCTGGCCGATGCCCGTGCCGTACTTCGGCAGGTCGCAGCGCTGGCGGTCGCGGCCGCAGGCGCTGATCGGGAGGTCGCTGCAGCCAGTGCCGCAGGCGCCGAAGAACGATTTCGAGCTGCCGAGGATGAATTTGGCGTCGCAGCAGGCGGGGCTGGACTTCACCTTGCTGAGGATCGACTTCTTTTCGCAGGGTCCGCAATCGGCCTTCTGGCCGACGCCGTGGACGACCGCCGGGGCGCAGGCGTTGCAGGCGTCGGCCGCGCGGGCCGAACCGGCCACCGCGAAGGCCACCGCCGCGGCCGCGAGGGTCCGCACCATCCATCCGTGACGCATCGGAGATTCCTTTCGATTGGAGGCGCCGCATCCGGGATTCGCGGCTCTTCCAGCATCGGCGGCGCGATTCCGCGCCCATCGGCCCGACGTTGAAAAACCGCCGTTCCTTCCCCGATCGAGTTCGGGATTCGCCCGCCGTGCCGGGAACGGCGGTCGATTGGACCGCGACGGCAGTGCCGACCGAAGCGCTTGTACCCGGTGGATCGCCGGCAGACTCGGCACACCCCGCGCAACCGGACCGCGCGTTCGTTGCAATCCCGCCGCCCGTCCCTAGGATGTCCGCGATTTCCTCCACGGACTCCCACGACATGAAGATCGCGACCGCGACCCCCGGTACCACGCGCATCGGCTGGATCGGCACCGGCGTCATGGGGCGCTGGATGTGCGAGCACGCCATGAAGAAGGGCTTCTCGGCCACGGTGTCCAACCGCAGCCGGGAGAAGGTGCAGCCGCTCCTGGACCTCGGCGCGACGTTCGCCGACACCCCGAAGGCGGTGGCCGCGAATAGCGACGTCGTGTTCGCGATCGTGGGGTTCCCGGCGGATGTGCGCGAGGTGTTCCTGGGCGCGGACGGGGCGCTGGCGGGGGCGAAGCCGGGCTCCGTGCTCGTGGACATGACGACGAGCGAGCCGAGCCTGGCGGTGGAGATCCACGCGGCGGCGCAGGCGAAGGGCGTGGCGGCGCTCGACGCGCCCGTCAGCGGCGGGGACGTGGGGGCGAAGAACGCCGCCCTCTCCATCATGATCGGCGGGGACAAGCCGGTCGTGGACGCCGTGGCGCCGATCTTCGAGGCGATGGGGAAGACGATCGTGCACCAGGGCGGCCCCGGCGCCGGCCAGCACACGAAAATGGTGAATCAGATTTTGATCTCGTCCAATATGATCGCCGTGTGCGAGGGGCTGCTGTACGGCTACAAGGCCAGGCTGGACCTGGAGACGGTCTTCAAGAGCGTGAGCGTCGGCGCCGCCGGCAGCAAGGCGCTCGAGGTCCTCGGCCCGCGCATGCTCGCGCGCAACTTCGAGCCGGGCTTCTACGTCGAGCACTTCATCAAGGACATGGGGATCGCGCTCAAGGAGGCGGAGCGCATGAACTTGAGCTTGCCGGGCCTCGCGCTCGCGAAGCAACTCTACGAAGGCGTTCGCGCCATCGGCTTCGGCCGCAAGGGCACGCACGCCTTGCTCCTGGCGCTCGAGCGCATGAGCGGCGTCGCGCGGTGAGCGGCGCGATCAGTCGTTCCGCAGCAGTCGCAGCTTGGTGGCGCCGACGCCGCCCGTCGGCGTGGTAGGCGTGAAGGCAAGAGCGTAGTTCGCGCGTTGGTTCATCGCCTCGAGGACCATGAGGAACTCCGTCCAACCGGCGTTCTGGACGAGCCAGAGATTCTGTTCGCTCCCGACATGGAGATCGGCCGATAGGTCGGACAAATATCGAAAGCGATAAGAATCGAGGAGTCGTTCGCTCGCGTCGAGGGTCGGCCACGTCGGCCGGTGAATCGGATAGCGGCATTCGAACGCAAACGTGTAACGGTTGTCGGAGACCGGGAAACTCTCGACGGCGTGCAACCCCGGAAATTTGATACATTTTTCGAGAGCGACGCCGAACTCGAGGGGCCTAACGTACTGGGGATCGAGGAAAATAGTGTCCGAACATTTCAATCGGTAATCGACGTGAGAATCCATCTCCCGCAGAACGCGAAAGTTCACCACCTCGAGCGTGGAGAAGATCGACGAACCACACGACGTGTTCGCATCGAACGACATTTCGGGCACCGGTAGAGGACCTATCTGAATTTCACGGTCTTTGACATTTTCGCGGAGCTTCCATCGGTCGTGAAAGCGAGAACGACTCGAATGGAGTTGACGATTAGAGCACTTTATACGCTTCCCATAAATTAACTTCCTGCTTTCAGGTAGGGGCACGCGCACACC
>CAYVRB010000483.1:0-2742 GCA_964453375.1 uncultured Alcaligenaceae bacterium | reverse complement strand
TCTTCGGTGCCGAGCGCGCAACGTCGTTCGTAATAATGTATTTCGACGTTTAGCGGCGAGGCGGTGTCTTCGGAGCCGAGCGCGCAACTTTCGTCGACAAGGCGCATTACAAAATGACATCGGCCCACCGCGCTCGGCTCCGAAGACTGCGCCTCGCCGCGAAACGAGAAGTCGATTCTCGCCGCTATACGATGAGGCGCCGCAGCGCCGTCATGCCGAGTTCCGCGACCTGCGACGGCTTCGATTGCCGGATCATCGGGTTCATCACTTCCAACGATACGGCCCCGGAATACGCGATGCGTTTCAAGGCGTCCACGATCGGCGCGAGGCGGAAGTCGCCCTCGCCCGGGAAGACGCGATCGGAATCGGACATGAACTCGCGCGGCACTCCGGGCACGTCGCAGAGTTGGACGTGCGCGAGGTTCTCGTTCGTCAGGCGTTCGAGGTCTTCGGGCTTGCTCGGCCCCTTGTGGTAGTGGAACGCGTCCAGGCAGACGCCGACGTTCGGCTCGCCGCACTGCTCGACGAGCAGCAGGGCGGACTCGAGGTTCGTGCAGAAGGCGTCGCCGCCGCGGAATTCGAGGCCGAGGCGCACGTCGAAGCCGGCCGCCCACTGCGCCGCCTGCGCGAGCGAGACGAGCGACCGGCCCAGGTCGGCCTGATCCGGCTTCTGGTGGAAGTCGGCGGCCAGGAGCAGCGTGGGAATGCCGAAGCGCTGGCAGAGCTCGAGGCGGCGCTGGAAGTGGTCGAAGGCGAGCCGGCGGGCGTCGCCCTGGGAAAGGAGCAGTCCGCCGTGGTACGCGGCCGCGACGAGTTCGACGCCGCGATCGGCGAGGAGCCGGTGCGTCGATTCGACCGTTTCGTGTTCGAGGTGCTGCTCGAGTTTCGTGAACCAGACTTCGACGGCGCGGCAGCCGCCATCGGAATAGCCGACGATGTCCTCGGCGAACGGCGTGGCGAGCGTGCAGGCTTGACTGATGCAGAGCTTCATGAATGCACTTATATTGACCGGATGAACGCGGACCTGCGGGAACGGCTGCGCGAGATTTATGCGGAAGTCGACGCGGCGATCGCGGCTGCGGCGCCGAAGTGCGACGCTTCCGGCCGGTGTTGCCGGTTCACGGAGTACGGGCACACGCTGTTCCTCAGCGCGTTCGAGGCGGAGATTCTGCTCGAAGCCGGGCTGCCGTTCGCGAAGCCGGTGTCGCGCGATGGCTGCCCGTTCCAAGTGGACAACGCCTGCACGGCGCGGGCGCATCGGCCGCTCGGCTGCCGCATCTACTTCTGCGATCCCGCGTTCCAGGAGCAACAGGGTCCGCTGACGGAAGCCGCGATCGCGAAGATGAAATCGCTGGCGGACGAGTTCGGCGCCGGCTGGCGATACGCCCCGTTGCACGTATTCCTGAACGAAGCGGAGCCGCCCGCCGCGCCGCCGACATCGCGGTTGTCGTTGCCCCTCCTCGCGTGAGGTTCGCCATGCGTTCGTTGCTTGTTTCGGTCGCGATCGTGTCATGCTCGGGTTTCCTCCGCGCCGACTGGCCGCAGTTCCTTGGACCCAAAAGGGACAGCAGCACGAAGGAAACGGTCGCGCCGTGGACGGGGTCGCCGAAGGTGCTATGGAAGAAACCGGTGGGCGACGCGCACGCCTCGCCGGTGGTGGCGGACGGCGTGGTGTACGCGTTTTACCAACCGAAGGGCGAAGACGCCGATGCGCTGGCCGCGTACGACGCGAAGACCGGCGAATTGAAATGGGACAAATCGTATCCGCGCGAGGCGTACACGCCGCCGTTCGGCAAAGGCCCGCGCGGCACGCCCGCCGTCGCCGGGGGCAAGGTCTTCACCTTCGGCAGCACCGGCGTCCTCGCCGCCTGGGACGCCAAGACCGGCGCGATCCTCTGGAAGGTCGACACCCTCAAACAGTTCCAGGCGAAGAACCTCTTCTTCGGCATCTCGACGTCCCCCACCATCGTCGGCGATACCGTCGTCGTCATGGTCGGCGGAAAAGGCCACGGCATCGTCGGGTTCAACACGGCCGACGGATCGGCGAAATGGCAAACGACCGACGACCCGGCCAGCTATTCCACGCCGCTCGTGCAAGCCGACGGCAAGCTCGTCTTCCTCACCGGGGCGAACCTCGTCGGCCTCGACGCGAAGGGCGCGAAGGAATGGTCGTTCGGCTTCAAGGACCTGCTGAACGAAAGCTCGACGGCGCCGGTGATGGCCGACGGGCTGCTGATCGGCAGCTCGGTCACGGCCGGCAGCGTGGCGCTCAAGCTCGCCGAGAAGGACGGCAAGCTCGTTCCCGAGAAGGCGTGGGCGAAGCCGAAGCTCACCTGCTACTTCTCGACGCCCGTCGTCGTCGGCAAATACCTGTTCATGGTGAACGGCGCCGCGACGCTGACGAATCCGACGGTGACTCTCCGCTGCGTCGAGGTCGCAACGGGCGACGTGAAATGGGAGAAGGCGAACGTCGGCCGCTACCACGCCGCTCTCATTCGCACGGGCGACGACAAGCTGCTGATGCTGGACGACAACGGGTACCTCTCGCTCTTCGAATCGAGCGCGAAGGAGTACAAGGAGTTGGCGCGGTCGAAGGTGTGCGGTGTCACCTGGGCGCACCCGGCGCTCGTGAACGGCGTCGTCTTCCTGCGGGACGAGAAGAACCTGATCGCGCTGGAGATAGGAAAATGATCCGGGAGCCGAACGGCGTAAGCCGCCGGGCGAGTGAGTATCGCGACTCAC
>CAYVRB010000482.1:0-2767 GCA_964453375.1 uncultured Alcaligenaceae bacterium | reverse complement strand
CGGACGCGGAACCGGCCACCGACCGGCACCCGATCCGGCGGCACAGTTTCCTCACGGCCGTCGGGGTGGATCAGGCGGGCTTCGGGCGGCGCGAGCGCCATGAGGGCGGCAACGGCGCGGCGCGCCCGTACGACGCTCCACGCTTCGAGAGCCAGTGAAAGCGCGAAGAGAAACGCGACGGTCGCCGCCTCCAGCCACTGGTCGATCGCGACCGCACCGACAACGGCGACCACCATCAGGAGGTTCATGTCCGGACGGAACCGTTTGAGGGCGATCCAGGCTTTCGGCAGGACCGTCCACACTCCGGCCACGATGCTCGACAAGTAGAAACCAAGGACGACTGTCGGCGGACGGATGCCACCCTCTTCGAGGAACGCCGACCTTATGCCAGTCAGCGCCGCATGGGAAACGGCCCCGGCCGCGAGCAAGCCGCCGCTCGCGGCGGTGAAGATGGTCCGCCGGTTTCTCTCCCAGAAGCTCGCGTCGGCCAGCGCGGTTTTCTCGTCCCGCCACGGCTCGGCCGTCATCCCGGTGCGGGCGACGGCCGCCCGCACCTGCTCCGGGGAGATCGACGCGCCGGCCGCGACGGTCATCTTGGCGTTCAGCACGTCGAACGCGAGGTTGTCCTCGCCGTTCACGAGCGGGCCGAGTTCCCGCTTGAGAACTGCGACCTCTTCGGCGCAGTCGAGGCCGCGAACGCGGTACGAGCGGGATTGGATATCCGGTAGGGTCATCGTTCATCCCCGGTGTCGCGCAAGTTGTCGGGCGGATCGAGTTCGATTTTTGCGGGGATTCTCTCCGGTCCATTCCAACCGGCCCCGCTTGAACCGGGAGTCCCACCATGAAGTTCGCACCGACCGTCGCCGTGGCCGCACTCGCGCTCGGCCTCGCCGCCGGCACCGCCTCCGCGCAGTACCCGGCCGTCGTCCCGCACCGCGGGCACTACCACGTCGTCCCGACCTACTCGCCGCCGCGGGTCTCGTATGTCGTTCCCACCTACTCGCCGGGCGTGGCGATCGGCGGCTTCTACTCATCGCCCGGGATCGGCGGTTACTACGGCCGTCCGGCGTACTCCGGTGGCCCTGGCTACGGTTACGGCTATACGAATGGCCACGGCGGGCACCACCATCGAAGCCACGGACATCACGGCGGCCATCGATAACCGGCGACCAACCGCAACCCGGCCGGGAGAGCGGCTTCTGCCCGGCTTCACGATCTCCGATTCGACCGACCCGCGCAGGTCGAATGCGATCGGAGATGTCGTTCGTTGCCGGCCGAGCGATCCGCCCAATTCGAATCGCTATTTCTCCTTCGTTTTCTTCGGGTCCTTCCCGTCGGCGTGTGGCGGCGGCGCCGTCTCGCCCTCGATCACGGCATATTTGATCGCGATGTCCTTGACCGTCAGTTTCTTGTCCGGGATGCTGCCCGGGTGGACGAGGTGGAGTTCGACGATGTGCCCGGGTTTCAAGTCATCTTTCAAGGCGGCATAACCGGGAGTGCCGGTGGGCTTCTTCGCTTCCTCCAATTCCTTCGCGGACCGTTCGGTACCGCCGGTCGTTTTCGGCAACTTCTCCCAGCGGACAAGCGCCCCGTCCGCGAACGAGATTTCGATATCCTCGTGGCCGACCTTCACGCTCGGACGGCGGTTGCGTCCACCGCGGTATGCGCTCGATTTGCCGCGTTCGAGTTTCGGGACGGAGATCGTAAGGGTGGAGTCGTCGATTTTTTCCACGACCCCCTTTACCTTGCCGGAACTGTGAAACTGGGACCAATCGACCGGTTCAGCGGCAACCGCGTGCCATTGTAAGCCGATCAGTGCCATCGCAAAAAGTTGGCCAAAGAAGAACGTTGATGAGCGTAGCATTTTCGATCTCGCGTCGTTAGAGGGAAACGCGCCGGTGTCGCAGGACACCGGCGCGTTGGGGATCGGATTACTTCGCCTTGAAGTCGCCCGAGTACGGCTTGGTGCCGAGCTTGCCGGCGATCGTGCCGGAGAGTTTCTTGTCCGACTTGAAGGCGTCGTTCTTGCCGACGAACACCGAGGACTTGCCCTTCGGGTCGTCCTTCGCCGGCTTCGCCTCCAACTTCACGGTCACCGCCGGATCGGAAGTCTTCAGCGACAGCGTCAGCGTCTTGGCCTCGATGGCCTTCGCCGTTCCCTTGTGGAGGGCCTTGTGGTCGCCGTAGACGTACACCGTCACTTCGCCGGTCTTCGCGTCGGCGACGACTTCGAGGTGGTACTCCTCCTCGCCCCACTCCGCGACCGGCCCCTTGTGCGGGCCGACTTCCTCCTCGGCCCGGCTCGCCCCCCCGAACGCCAGCCCGACGAACATCGCCAGGCCCATGAGATACATCGCGCGCATCGTTCAACCCTCCGGGTGATGAAACAACCGTCATGCCGACACCCCCTGCGGGGGCGCGGCTCCGTCCTCCGCCGCGACGTGCAGCGGAATCGGTTCGTTGTGGGGGGCCAGATCTTCGTCCAGCCCGTCCGCAGTTTCGTCGGACTTGGCCAGCACCACGGCGCTCGTCCCGCTGAAGCGCAGGAACAGGCCGGGGCGAATGAGGAATTCGCAGAAGGTCGATGTGATCAGCCCGCCGAGGATGACCGTCGCCACAGGGTAGAGAATTTCTCGGCCCGGTTCCTGCCCGACGACCACGAGCGGCACGAGCGCGATGCCGGCCGTCAGCGCCGTCATCAGCACCGGGGCCAGCCGCTCCAGGCTGCCGCGGAGCACCATCTTCTCGTCGAACTTCTCCCCCTCGT
>CAYVRB010000481.1:0-2768 GCA_964453375.1 uncultured Alcaligenaceae bacterium | reverse complement strand
GAGAAGAGCCGCATCCCGCACCCGGAGATCACGGCGGTTTGAGACAAGCCCCGGCACGGCCGTGCCGGGGCTTGTAAGCGCCATCACAGCACGAGGTATATCCATCCGTACACAAACGGAGGATTTCCCATGCTCGCCATCCGACGCGCCGACGACCGCGGCCTCACGAACATCGACTGGCTGCACAGCCGGCATACCTTCTCCTTCGGCGACTACGTCGACCCCGCCCACCACCACTACCGCAGCCTGCGCGTCATCAACGACGACGTCATCGGCGCCGGCGGCGGTTTCCCGACGCATCCGCACCGGGACATGGAAATCCTCACCTACGTCATGAGCGGCCAACTCCAGCACCGCGACAGCATGGGCAACGGCACCGTCATCGGCCCCGGCGAATGGCAAAAGATGTCCGCCGGCACCGGCATCCGGCACAGCGAGTTCAATCCGTCCGAGACGGAGCCGGTCCACCTGCTCCAGATTTGGATTCAGCCGAACCGCAAGAACCTGACGCCGGAGTACGACCAGAAGTTGTTCCCGGACGAAGCGAAACGAAACCGCTGGACGACGATCGCGTCGCCCGACGGCCGCGACGGCTCGATCCGCGTTCACCAAGACGCGGTTCTCTCGGCCGCGATCCTCGACGGTTCGACCTTGAACTATCCCTTGGCCGACGGCCGCGGCGCCTGGCTGCACGTGGCGAAGGGCACGATCACCGTGAACGGAAATGCGCTGAAGGAAGGCGACGCGGCCGCCGTGGAAGGCGAATCGATCGTCGTGAATGGAAACGGCAAAGTCCTGCTCTTCGATCTTCTCTAACCGGGCGAAGCCCGCGGTCGACCGTCCGCGGGCGGTCCCTCTCAGAACTTCACGCCGAGCGTCGCAAAGTAATTTAAATCGTGCCGGCGGACGCCCGGCCCCGGATCGCTGTCGTAGCGGCTCTGGGCGCCGATCTTGAAGTTCGTCCCCGTCGCCGGGTCCAGGATCGTCTCGAACGCCACGTTCCCCCGCACGCGGAACTGGCCGAAGTCGTCCACGCGCGGATAGAAGTCGAGGTTCGACACGATCGCAGTGCGCTCCGAGAACTTGTGCCGGTAGTCGTAGCCGAAGATCAGTTCCGGCACCCAGCGGTCCTGGGGGCCGCCGATTTCACGCACGGCACCGGCACCGGCGCGGAGCTTGAAGAGCGTCGTATCGTCGTTCCGCACGATGTAGCCGACGCCGGCGTAGACGCCGATGCGGAACTTGTACGCGCGGAGTTCGTCGTATTCGATGTTCGTCGAGCCGAAGAAGGTCCAGTGCGAGCCGGGGAAGAGCACCTCGTCGCGGGCGTTGAAGAGCAGCGCATTCTGGATGGTGCGGCCGTCCTGCTTGCCGAGGGTGTAGAGCAGGTCGGCGTGGAGCAGGTTCGTGTCGGTCTTGCGGTCGCCGACGGCGCCCATGCGAATGTTGAGAACTTCGGAGTTGCCGGTGGCGCCGTTGAGGCCGAGGTCGAATCCGCCGTTCCAGACGGCGTTCGAGACCGGATCGACGAACCAGCCGCGGCCGTCGACCTTCGTGGGGGCGTCGGTGAAGATCGGATCGTTCGAGAACCCGGCCGGCGGCGGAGTCGCGGCGGGCGCGCTCGGCGCGGGGGCCGGCGGTTGCTGCGCGAAGGCGGTTTGAGACGCAACGAGAACGAGGACGGTCAGGGCGAGGTTCCGCATCGACGGTTCCACCGGGTCCGGGAGGGAATGAATCCAGAATGACCGCGGAGATACCGCGGCCTCCCGGATTTTCAACCCGAACCGTGGAACGAGTTGTGTCGAGAACACGAAAGCCCGAAAGAACGAAAAGCCGAAGTTGATTTTTCGGTCTTTCGTCCTTTCGGGCTTTCGCGATCTCGTAGTCGTTCTAACCCATCAGTTCCTTGATCGGCGTGCCGTCGCTGACGATGTGGGTCGGCCGGCCCTGCGGCGTGTAGAGCATCTTGTTCGGGTCGATGCCCATCTTCGAGTAGACCGTGCTCGCGAAGTTCTCCGGCGAGAGCACGCGCTCGACGGCCGCGAAGCCGTTCTTGTCCGTCGCGCCGATCACCTGCCCGCCCGGCGTCCTTCCGCCGGCGAACAAGACGCTCATCGCGTTCGCCCAGTGGTCGCGACCGGCCTTCGACTGCCCGGCCAGCGTGCTGATCTTCGGCGTGCGGCCGAACTCGCCGAGCGCGATCACCATCGTCGTGTCCAACAGGCCGCGCTGGTCGAGGTCGGAGATCAGGGCCGCGACGGTGTTGTCCCATTGCGGGAGTCGCTTGCGGCAGGCGTCGAAGAGGTCCGAGTGGTGGTCCCAGCCGCCGTCGTAGAGGGTGATGAACGGCACGCCGGCCTCGACGAGCCGCCGGGCGAGCAGGGCGCGTTGGCCGAAGCCGTTGCGGCCGTAGCGGTCCCGCACCTTCTCCGGCTCGCGGTGGATCTCGAACGCCGCCTGCGCCTCCTTCGAGCGCATCAATTCGGCCGCCTGGCGGTACTGGTCGTCCATCGCGAGGGCCGGGTCGCCGGCGGTCTTGTCGAGGATGCGCTGGAAGCGATCGACCTCGGCCCGCACGTCGACGCGATCGGCGAAGCGGCCCTCGGTGAGGCCCGACGGCAGCGCCACGTCGCGGACGCGGAAGCCGGCGCTGTTCGGGTCGCCGTCGCTCACGAAGGGCGCGTACTTGGCGCCGAGGAAGTTCGGCCCGCCGGAGCGGGACATGCTGGGCATGCTGAAGTAGGCGGGCAGCCCGGCGGGCGCGGGCT
>CAYVRB010000480.1:0-2838 GCA_964453375.1 uncultured Alcaligenaceae bacterium | reverse complement strand
GTCGCCGCCCTCTCGCGCGTCGGCGCGCTCGACGTGCTGCTCGGCCTCGGGGCGGCCGCGCCGCCGCTCTGGAAGTGGCCCGCCAACGGGAACGCGTGGCTCCGCGTGCGCCCGCTCACGCGGTTCGGCGCGCCGGCGCGCGGCGCCGTCGTGCGGCTCGTCGCGGGCGGCCGCCGGCAGATCCGCGTCGTCTGCGGCGGCAACGGTTCGACCGGCCAGATGGAACCGGTCGCGCATTTCGGATTGGGAAGCGTCGGCACCGTCGAATCGGTGGAGATCGCCTGGCCCGACGGCACGGCCGCGCGGATCGTCGCGCCCGCCGCCCGCGCGGTGCTGGAAGTGCGTTACCCCGGCTCGTGAGCCGTCATTGCTCGACGACGCGCGGGCGGTAGCGGCGCCAGAGGTCGTCCACCATCTTGTCGTATTCCTTCGATTGCAACTGTCGCGTCAGCTTCGCGCGGATCTCCGATTGAACCTTCCCGTCGAACGGGCGCGTGCCGGCCTTGCGCGATTCCACGATCTTCACGATGTGGTAGCCGGTCGCCGTCTGGAGCAGCGGGCTGATCTGCCCTTCGGTCAGTTCGAGCAGGATGCTCTCCAATTCGGCCGGTTGGAACTCGCCCTTCTTCGTGCCGAGGCCTTCTCCGTTGCGCAGCACGCTGTCGCCGTGGCTGGACTTCTTGACGATCTCGACGAAGTCGCCGCCCTGCGTGGCCTGCCGCCAGAGGTTCTGCGCGTACTCCTTCGCGTCGTCGGTCGATTGGAAGCGTTGGAAGCTGACGAAGCAATCGAGCCACTTCACCTTTTCCTCGAGGGCGAACTCCTTGGGGTTCGCGGTGTAGTGGTCCCAGATGTCGTTGAGCGTGACGAAGCGGGCCTTGTCCTTGAGCATCTGCTCGAGGAAGACCTGGACGAGCGTGTCGCGTTCGAGTTGGCGGCGCAGGCCGTTGTAGGTGAGGCCCTGCGCGCGGAGGATCTTCACGAAGTCGGCTTCGTCCACCTTGCGGTTCTTGCGGTACTCGTTCAACCGGCGCGTGGCCTGTTCGCGGGCGTGCTCGTTGAGGCCTTCGATCTTGTCCTCGGCCTTGTTCTTCTTCATCCGCGAATAGAGTTCGAGCACGATGAGTTCGCGTTCGACGAGCTTGCGCAGTTCCTCGCGGTAGACCGCCTTCTCCTTGGCGACCTGCTCGGCGCCGAAGAGTTCCATGTATTCCGGGGCGCGCTGGCGCACCATCTGCCAGACTTCGTCGTCGGTGATGACCACGTCGGTGCCGATGAAGGCGGCCACCTGGATCTGCTTGTCGCGCAGCGGGTTGGAAAGGGCGGAGAGTTCCTTTCGCGCGCCGGCGGCGGCGGGCACGATCGGCGACTTCGGCGCGGCTGCGGGCGCGAGCGGATCGGGCAGGGATTCCTTGATGACGATCTTGCCGGTCGGCGCCAGCGGTTCGTCCGGCGCCTGGCCGCGCGCATCGAGCGCGTGCCCGGCGCAGCCCGCCCCGGCGGCCGCGGCGAGGATCGCGAATCTCCAGCCCCATCGTCGCGGAACGGCATCCATGCCACCGTCTCCCGATCGCGCGCGGCCCGCCCCGGAGAATCTTCGGCGATTCCGGGCGCGGTCCTTCGCGCGAACCGGATATAACAACTTCCCGCGCCCGTGCAAGCCGGATTGGCGGGCCATCATCGGGAGTTTCCACAAGATGCGCAAGTTCCTGCTCGCGACCGGTTTCCTGGCCGTCCTGCTCGCCCGCGGCGGCGCCCAGGACGTGAAGCCCTTGGACGTGGTGAAGAAGGCGATCGAGGCCCACGGCGGCGCGGCCGCCCTCGACAAGGCCAAGATCGCCCGCACCACCGCCAAGGGCACGATGAACCTCTCCGGCCAGAAGATCGACTACGCCACGACGGCCGTGCATTCGCTGCCGGACAAGTACAAGCTCGAAACGACCGGCGAATTGGCGAAGCTGAAGCTCGTGACGTCGCAGGTGCTGAACGGGAAGAAGACGAAGATCCGCGCGACGCTCGCCGGCGCGGATCAACCGCTGCCGGAGAAGGCCAAGGACGAGACGATCCAAGCCGCCCTCGTGCAGGAGGCGAGCCTGCTCACGCCGCTGCTCGACGGCAAGAAGTACACGCTCAAGGCCGACAAGGACGCCGATGTCAATGGCGGCCCCGCGACGGTGCTGATCGTCTCCGGGAATGGGTTGAAGGAACTGAAGCTCTTCTTCGACAAGAAGTCGAACCTCCTCGTGAAGATGCAGCGTAAGGGCCTCGCCCCCGGCACCGCCGGCGTCGTCGAGGTGGACGAGGAGACGTTCCTCTCGGACTTCAAGAAGTACGACGCGGCCCTGTTGCCGACGAAGGTGGTGGTGACGCACGACAAGAAGGAATTCCTGACGATGGCCGTCACGGAATGGAAGTTCCTCGACAAGGTCGAGGCGAGCGAATTCCCGGTGGACGACTGACCCATGCCCGTGCCGCCGATCGCGGTGACCGCCGACCGACGCGACAACGGCCAGACGCTGGCCGCCGTGCTGAAGGCGCGCCTCGGCCTGACCTGGTCGCAGGCGAAGCGCGCCATCGACCGCCGCCACGTGCGCGTCGGCGGTCAGATCGTCGCCGACGCGGCGTTCCGCGTGAAGACCGGCAAGCGCATTACCGTCGCCGCCGGCGTCGTGGAAGCGCGGAGCGCCGTCGGAGCGCGGAGTGCGGAGCGCGGAGTGGGGAGTGGAAAACCCAAGACGAAAACGAAGCCCCCGTTGAGCGGCGAGGCGGAGTCTTCGGAGCCGAGCGCGACGCCGCGGCCCCCCCAAGCGAAATCCCGACCACGCAAACCGGATTTTA
>CAYVRB010000479.1:0-2840 GCA_964453375.1 uncultured Alcaligenaceae bacterium | reverse complement strand
GAAGACTCCGCGTCGCGGCTAAACTTGCATACACATTCACCATGCGAATTCTCCTAATCGCGATTGTCTTCTTCGGTTCCGCGTCCGCCGCCGAGCCGTGGGCGACCTCCCGCGGCAACCCGGCCCGCACCGGCAACACCGACGGCGTCGCGGTGCCCGATGCGCCGAAGATCCTCTGGGCCATCAAGTCGAACGACCAGTTCATCGCCTCCCCGGTTCCGGTCGGCGATGGCGTCTACCTCTCGCGGCTCGGCGCGTTCAACCAACCGCAACTCGGCGTCTACCCGCTCAAGCCCGCCGGAGAACCGAAAGCCGCCTGGACGAAGGCGGTGCCGTACCTGCGGCTCGCGTCGGTGTCGTCGCCGTCGCAGGCGGGGAACCTCCTCGTCTTCGGCGACGGCATGCACCAGGACGCCGGCGGCACGCTCCACGGCCTCGCCGCCGACACCGGACGCCCGCTCTGGCAGCTCGCGATGCCCGGCGACCTGATCCACCTCGAAGGCGCGCCGGCGATCGCGAACGGCCAGGTCTACATGGGCGGCGGCGCGGCCGGCGCGTTCCGCGTCGATCCGTCGTCGCTGACGCTCGACGGCAAGCCGGTCGCGGCGGCCGACCTCCCGAAGTTGCAGGAGGCGAAGTGGAAGGACCTTCTCGCGAAATACGAGGCCGAGAAGAAGAAGGACCCCGACTTGGCCGTGCCGCCGAGCGAGGACGAGTTGTTGAAGCCGATGCCGAAAGTGGTCTGGCGCAAGGGCGAGAAGAAGTGGCACGTCGACGCGCCGGTCAACGTCGTCGGCGACCGCGTGCTCGTTTGCACGTCGTACCTGGATCAGGAAAAGGTCGGCGAGCGAGCGATCTATTGCCTCGACGCCGCGACGGGCGAGACGGTCTGGACGAAGCCGCTGCGGTTCAACCCGTGGGGCGGCGCGTCGGTCCTGGGCGACACGGTCGTCGTCGCGGGCAGTTCGGTCGGCTACTACTACGCGCAGCTCAAGGTGGCGAAGGGCGAACTCTCCGCGTTCGACCTGAAGACCGGCGCCGAGAAATGGCGAAAGGACGCGCCGGCGGGCCTCGCGAGCTGCGCGGCGCTGTCGGGCGACCTCGCGGTCGTCACGGCGACGGACGGCAAGGTGCGCGCCTTCGCGCTGGCCGACGGCGAACGCCGCTGGATCTACGACGCGAAGACGCCGGTGTTCGCCCCGCCCGCCATCGCCGGGGGCGTCGCGTACGTCGGCGACCTCAAGGGCGCAGTCCACGCCATCGACTTGAAGACCGGCAACGGGAAAGTCATCGTCGATCTCGGCACGGATCCCGCGACCGCCTCGCCCGGCATGGTCTACGGCGGCCCGATCGTCGTGGGCGGCCGGCTCGTCGTCGCGACGTGCAACCTCGAAGGCCCCTTCGCCCGCAAGCCGACGTGCGTGGTGGGTATCGGAAAATGACATCCGTTCGATCCTTTTTTCCCGACGGATTCGCGCCGGTTCCGCGTAAAGTGGGGGACATCTCTCCCGTCGGTGGCGAGCCATGACCTCGAAGACGCCGTGCCCAAGCGAGGATGAACTGCGCCGGTGCCTGGCCGAAGCGTACCGCGGCGGCGACGCCGGCGCGGCGCGCGAGCACGTGCTGGCCTGTTCACCCTGCCGCGCGCGCGCGGAGGCGATGCTCCAGACGGAAACGCGCTTCTCGGACGTGCGCATCGCGCAATCCGTCGCGGGGCGACCGGTGAACGCGTCGGTCGTGGACGCGATCCTGCGGACGCCGCCGAAGCCGCCGACGATCGCCCCGCTCGCGAAACCGCCGGCCGACGGCTTGCCCTTCCTCGATCCGCCGCACCGGGGCCACCCGACCGACCTCGGCCTGTTCGACCGCTACCGGATCGTGCGGAAGCTCGGCGAAGGCGGCATGGGGATGGTCTTCCACGCCGTCGACACGACGCTCGACCGCACCGTGGCGCTCAAGATCATCCTGCCGAAGTACGCCGGGGACGAAGGCCTGCGCGAGCGGTTCCTGCAGGAGGCGCAGGCGACGGTGCGGGTGCGCTCGCCGCACGTCGCGGAGGTGTACGACTGCGGCGTGTGGAACGACGTGCCGTTCCTGACGATGGAGCTGCTGGTCGGCGTGACGCTGGACCAGAAGCCGAAGCCGATGGAGCTCGACGCGTGGCGGCGCGTGGCGTACGGGATCGCGAAGGGCCTGGCCGACGCGCACCGCGCCGGCCTCGTCCACCGCGACCTGAAACCGGGCAACATCCACCTCGGCACCGACGCCCGTTCCAACAAGCCGACGGTGAAGATCATCGACTTCGGCCTCGCGCGGCCGGTCGACCGCAAGGTCGAGATGACGAAATCCGGCGTGATGCTCGGCACGCCGGCGTACATGTCACGCGAGCAGGCGCGCGGCGACAAGGTGGACCACCGCACCGACCTCTACGCCCTCGGCGTGATCCTGTACCAACTGGCGACCGGCACGCTGCCGTATTCCAATACGTCCAGCGTGATGTCGATCCTGGCGGAGCTGGCGACGGCGGAGCCGTTGCCGAGCGTGGCGCGCGGCGCGCCGGACTTGCCGCCGTTGCTCGTGGACCTGGTGGATCGGCTGCTGGCGAAGGACGCGGCGCTTCGCCCGGCGTCGGCGGACGTGGTGATGAAGGTTTTGAAGGCGAGCCTCGCCGGCGATGGGACGCCGAGCGCGGCGGACGTGGCGCCGGCCGACGTCGCGCCGGTGATCGCGCGGGCGGTGCCGGTCCGCGACGCGGAGCGCACGGCGCGGCCGCGCGGCGATCGCACGCTGGTGGAGCCGATGCCGGTGGCGACGCGGAATCGCGCGCCGCGTCGCCGGCC
>CAYVRB010000478.1:0-2854 GCA_964453375.1 uncultured Alcaligenaceae bacterium | reverse complement strand
AGGGGGAGGGGACCAAACCGCTTCGACGTTGCGAGCGGGGTGCGAACCTTGCGCCGGAGTCGCGATCCGAATCCGTTCAGAGCATATTCGGCTACGCCTTCTTCAGCCGGCGCAGCGAGCTGAAGACGACGCGGGTGTTCGCGTTGATCCCCATCACGCTGACGAGGCCGTTCTTGCCGGGGTGCCGCAATTCGACGGTGCCGGAGAGCGCCGTCTTGCTGTCGTGCATCCGGAACTTGACGCGCTTGTTCGCGCCCTGGCCGACCTCGACGGCCTTGAACGTCGTGCACAGCACGCCCAGGATGTTCGGCTTGATGTTCTTGATCTCGACCTTGACCTTTTGCGCGGGCATGGGCGTTACTCCTCGGTGATGGCGACCTGGACGTCGGGATGCGACGGACCGCCCGCCGCGACTTGGATGTTGTCCTCCTGGTCCGACGGCGGATTGGTCGGCAGCTTGAGCACGGCGGTGAGCGTGTAGGTGCCGACGGCGCACTGGCCCGCGCCGGTGGGCATCGGCACGGTCCACGAGACGCTGGCGCCGGCGCCGGGCAGCAGGATGTTGGTGGTGTTCACGTAGGTGTTGCCGCCGCCGGAGAGCGTGCATTCCACGTCGACGGGCACGGCGCGGACGACGGCCTTTTCGGAATCGTCCCACACGCTGCCGGAGACGGTGAACGTCCGGCCGACCTGGTTGCCGGTCTCCGGCCATTCGACGTCGATCTGAAGCGCCATCGGTGCGAATCTCCCTGGGGTGAGAATCAGTCCTTCAACGGTTCGACGATCGCGTTGCGGAACGCGATGGTGGCCTGCATGCCCATGATGCCGAGCGGCTGGCGCGGCGACCAGGGGGCGAGCGAGACGACGCCGGGGCCGAAGTTGTCGTCGAGGATCGCCTGCGCCGAGGCGAGCATTTGCCGGAATCGCTCGGCGGCCATGTCGAAGACGACGGTCTCGCCGCCGCCCTCGTTCCGCCAGCGTGCGACGACGCCGGAGGGGCGCACGTCCAGCACGAGCGTGCGCCACTTCGGGATTTCGCCGCCATCGGTGGAGCGGAAGGTGGCCGACGGCGCGAGCGTAATCAACTTCGGCGATTTCGGGCTGGGGCCTTGGCCCGGCAGGCGAGCATCGACGCGCAGCTTCGAGAGGATTTTCTGAGTCGTGCCGCCCACCGGCGAGTATTCGTTGAATTCGACGGTGAACGCGAGGTCGACGGCTTCGCCCGAAGCGACGCGGTGCGCCTGGTGCCCGAAGAAGACGCCTTGGAAATAGCGGGGGTTCCCGCCGGCGGACCCCGCGCCGGCGGCGCCGGAGATCATGCGCAGGTCCACCGAATAGCGGTACGCGTCGATCGGCGGCTCGTCGAGCAGGGCGAGCAGGCTGAGGCGCTTGGCGCGGAACTGGGTGACGCGGTCGCCGTACTCGGTGTCCTCGAAGAGGTCTTCGCCAAGCAGCCAGCGGTGGATTTTCGGCCGGCCCGATTCGCCGACGATCGTCGCCGGCCGGCCGGCGTCGAGCGCGCCGAGGACCTGCCGCTTCGGGTCGTTCTCGCGGCGCACGAGCGCCGCCGCGATCGTCAGGAGCGTCAGGATCGCCGCCGCCGCGAGCGCGACGCGATGGCGTCGGATCCCGCGCAACAATTGTTCCCGACGCGTCGGCGGGCGGGCGACGGTCGGTTCGCCGGCGATCCAGTGCCGCAGGTCCCGCGAGAACGCCGCGCTCGATTCGTAGCGATCCCGGGGATCGCGCGCCAGCGATTTCATCACGATCGCGTCGAGGATCGGGCACAGGCCCGGCGCGTGCGCGCGCGGCGGGGCCAATGGATTCGTCGCGATCCGGCGCACCGTCTCGGCGGCGCTCGCGCGCTGGTGGGGCGGCCGGCCGGTCAGCAGGTGGTACAGCGTCGCGCCGAGGCCGTAGATGTCCGCGGCGGCGGTGAGTCGGTCCGGATCGCCGCTGGCCTGCTCCGGCGACATGTAGCTCGGCGTGCCGACGACGATGCCCGTTTGCGTCAGGTCGTCATGGTTCGCGTGCCGGGCGAGGCCGAAGTCGGTCACCTTCACCGCGCCGTCGAGATCGAGCAGGATGTTCGAGGGTTTGATGTCGCGGTGGATGATCCCCTGGACGTGCGCGGCGGCGACGGCGTCGGCGGCGTCCGCGATCAGCCGCGCCGCCTCCTTCGGTTCGAGCGGCCCCTTTCGGATCCGGTCCGCCAGCGTGCCGCCGGGGATGTACTCCATTGTGAAGTACGGCCCGTTGGGGCATTCGCCGACTTCGTGGATCGGCACCACGCCGGGGTGCGAAATCCGCGCGTGCGCCCGCACCTCGTTCACGAACCGCTCGCGAAGGTGGCGCGACGACCCCATCGGGTGCATCACCTTCACGGCGACGGTGCGGTCGGTCGGGCGCTGGATCGCGCGGTAGACGGTTCCCATGCCCCCGCCGCCGATCAATTCGAAATCGGTATGGTTGGGAATCTCCGGCGGGACGAAGCGCAGGCGTGGACGCGGCGGGCGTTCCTCCTCCATCGTCGAGGGGACATGCGTGCCGGTCAGGTTCGGATCGCCGCTGTCGAGATCGAAGGCCTGGTCGGCGTCGCGCGGAGTTTCGGCGGCGCGGGGCGTGTCGGCGTTCGGCCCCACGAGGGAACCGCAAGACGGGCAGGTGCCGTCGGAGAGGTGTTCGGGCAGCGCCAGTCGGCATCGCTGACAAAGTTGAGGCTTATCCACGAGGTCACCGTGCGGGCAATGTTCGTAGGCTATATCCTCAATTCTCACGTGTCAAACGATTTGCTCGCGAACCGTAGGGGACGACACGGAATATGCGATTCTTCGATCTCCTCCGTTTCGCGCTC
>CAYVRB010000477.1:0-2890 GCA_964453375.1 uncultured Alcaligenaceae bacterium | reverse complement strand
CCTGGCGTCAGACGACGGACAACCCCGCACGCTGCAACGTGCTCGACCTGATCGATCCGAATGACCCGGAGGCGCTGGACAAAATCCGTGCGCTGGCCGAGGCCATCGTGGAAAAGAAACCCAATGACCAGCAGCCGCACTGGCCAGAGAAGGCGGAGAAATTCATCGCGGGTGCCATCGCCGCTGTGGTGCACTTCTGCCCGCCGGATTTTCGCAGCTTACAGGACGTTGCCGAAATTCTGGCTGACAAGACACTGCTGGCCCAGGTCATCGCAAAGTTGCGGCAGTCCACCGAACACGGTGGCCTGTTGGCTCGGATGGGAAACGAAATGGCGCTTTCGGTGGATAAGGAGCTTGACGGCATCTTATCGACTGCGAACAGGTCGCTTGCATTCTTAGGCACCCCGGCTGTGGTCGAGAGCACCAGAAGCACGAGCGATTGTGACCTGTCGGCGCTGTACGAGGGAAAAGGCGCAACGATCTACCTGGTCATCCCCCTGCAATACCTGAAGAGTCACGCGCCTCTCATGCGGCTGTGGGTGACGGCATTCACCAAGTTCATCGTCAGCCGGGGCATCGGGAATCGGCGGACAGTGAATGTGGTTCTGGACGAGTGCGCCGCCGTGATGGCCGGACATGGAGACGCCCTCGAAGAAATACTCACGGTCGGGCGCGGCTTCAAGCTGAAGGTCACGGCGATATTCCAGACGATGGCACAGATCAGGAAGCTGTTTCCGCAGGGCCAAGAGGGCGTGCTGCTGGGAAACACATCGCAAATCTTCTTCGCGGTCAATGAAGTTGAAGATGCCAAGTATGTCGCGACGCGACTTGGGGAAGAAACGATCATCGTGGAAAGCGGGGGCACCAGTCACAGTACGACGCAGCAGTCTGGCCAGCAGAACGGCGGCTACAGCTACAGCACCAGCAGCAATCACAACTGGCAGCAGATGGCGCGCAGCCTTTTGAAGCCGGACGAGGTCATCGGCCTCCATCCGCGAGTGGCGATCACCTTCACACCAGGCTTTCCGCCGATCTGGACCTGGCTGACCCGGTACTACGAGAAGGATTTCGGCGCAACGACGGGCCTTAGCCCGACAAAGTTGATCTTCGATAGCGCGTGCATGTTCCTCTGCGCCGCCGCGCTCGCGGCATTGTTCACTGCGGGGCTGTTTCAACACTTTTTTCGATGAAAGGAGGATTGGGCTTATGTCCAAAACGCTTCGGGAGGTCTTCGCCCAGGTGAAGCCTGGGGAGCAACAAGTTGGGGCAATGGAAGCCGCCAAGGAAGGAATCCAGGCCGTCGCGCCGGGCCTGTCGTTGAGAGAGATTTTCAGCGACATCAAGGCCGAGATGAAGGATCAGTTGGCGCACGGTTCACACGAGTTGGCCGCTGCCCTGTTCAACGGCTCGCCCTTCGTCATGTATGGCCGTGGCGGGCATGACGACGGACCGCAACACGGGCTGCCTGAAACGCAGCAAGAGATGCAGAAGGAACGTGATCGCGGCGCTCTCGAAATGTGAGTAGGGATCGCCAACCACAAAGTCGCCCGTTTTTCAACAAGAAGGAGAAGTGTCATGCTGTTCGCACTCGCAAGTTCCGGGGACGTGGTCCTCTTCCTGATGATCGTCGTCCCCCTCGCCATCATGGGCTTCCGCAAGTTCGAGAAGTGGATCGACCCCAAGGCCGAGATCAGGGGGACCACGCAACAGGGCATTCTTGGAATGATCCGCAAGCGCTTCAAGCTGTAACCCATTCCGGCGGGGTGCGCCGCACCCCGCCCTTTTTCTGGAGAACATCATGGAAAAGCTATGCAAATACTTCCTCGGGCCGATTGTGGTCACCTTCGTCCTGATCGGCGTGTTCGAGTCGATCAACCCGCCATCGTGGCCGAAGGGAGCAATCGTCGGCGAGCTGCTGGCCTGCTACGTGGTCATCGCTGTCGTTCTGGGGAGGGAGATGGAGAAGGAAGAGAAGCGGCAAAAGGAGGAGGAAGCCAGGCGGTTCGACGCAGAGTTGCGCAGCAAGGAGCAGGTCGAGTTGGAGAAGCACCGGCTCTCGCTGGAGGCGCAGCGATCAAAACAGGATGTGGTCAGTTAACCAAGGGGCTCGCCCGGCCCCACCCTTTTCTGGAGAAGAGCAATGGAAATCGTAATACCCGTTCTCATCGGCATCGCCTTGGGTGTTGGCGCGACGCTGGGAGTCATCTTTGGCGAGTTCGAGGTGAAGACAAAGGAAGCGTGGGCGCACGAAGAAAAGCAGCAGGAGAGAACGTTCATGTGCATGACGATGTTGTTGTCCAAGATTGGCAAGCTGCGGCTCGCACTCGCCGCCGGCCACATGACGGAGGAAGGAAAAAAAGTCGCAGCGATGACAATGGCTGCCCTCGATGCCGTGGCTTCCGCTGAGAGGCGAGCGATTCTTGAAGATCTCCCGGACCCGTTAGCTACATTCGAGGCCGTGTGGATGTTTGACGGCAAGAAGCCGGTAATCGACACGGACACCAAACCGGTCGAGGAGGATCATCCCGGCGAACTGGAGGGGACGCGGCAATGACCTTGCTTGAACGTCTCGAACGACTCGAAGGGATGCTATCCATGCTCGTTGAGCGGCAAACCGTGCGTGACTGGTACACCACGGAGCAGGCAGCCCAGATGCTCGGCAAGGCCGCATTCACCGTTCGCCAATGGTGCCGCCTGGGGCGCATTGTGGCACGAAGGAAGGCAAGTGGTCGCGGCAAACACTGTGCGTATGCGATCTCCCATGAAGAGTTGCAGCGCTACCAGCGAGAAGGACTGTTGCCGGTCTCGTGACCGGCAACGCTCCTCGCATGAATCGAATGTCCCGCGCGTCGGGTCAGGTGTGGCTCCGCGCGCATTTTTCCAAACCTTG
>CAYVRB010000476.1:0-2897 GCA_964453375.1 uncultured Alcaligenaceae bacterium | reverse complement strand
TGCAGCCCGACGAAAAGGTGCTCGACGTAGGCGCCGGCGGGGGCGTGCCGGGCGGTGCGATCCACGGATCGAGCGACAAGATCGCGGCCTACCCGCGCGAGTTGCCGGTGTCGCCGGAGGACGTGGCCGCGACGGTGTACGCGCTGCTCGGCATCGACTCCGCGACGGAACTGCGCGATCCGTTCGACAAGCCGTACCAGCTCAACGCCGGCACGCCGATCCGCACGCTGCTCGCTTAATCCCCGATCAGTTCCTTCACGATCGCGTCCGCGTCGTAGAGCTTCGCGAGCGTTTCCAGCACGGCCCGACAGTGAACCGAAACGTGCCGGGCCTGCACCTCGGTGTAGACGAAGTTCCGCACCAGGCCGTGCCGGTTGCGGTCGAAGTTGATCCCGACGAGTTCGCCGGCGCGGTTGAGCACCGGGCTGCCGCTGTTGCCGCCGATGGTGTCGGCGGTGCTCGCGAAATTATAGGGCGTGGAGAGATCGAGCTTCGCCTTGCCGTCGCGCCAGCGCTTCGGCAGGTCGAACGGTTCGCGGTTCGCCAGGGCCTCGCACTTCTCGAACGCGCCGCCGAGCGTGGTGTGGAACGGCAGCTTCGCGCCGTCGACCTCGTAGCCTCGCACCGTGCCGAACGCGAGCCGCAACGTGAAGGTGGCGTCGGGCGCGACCGACTTTCCGTAGGCGGTAAAGCGGATCTTCGCGATCTCGCCATAGGCCTGGCGCTCCGGCTCTTCGATCTCCTCCTCGAAGCGCGTGCGGAGGGCGCGGGCCTCGGCGTCGATCAGCTTCGCCAGACGCACCATCGCGTCGGTCGAGGCGTCGATCGCGGATTTCCCACCGTCGACCAGCATCTTCCGCTCGGCCACGTCGAAGAGCTTCGTCCCCGCGACGAGTTCCTGCGCCCGCGCCGCCGGGTTCTTCCCCGCGAGCACTTTCACCACCAGCGGATGCGCGCCGCCAAGCGTCTCGGCCAGGAACGTCAGCGACGCCTGCAGCTTGACGCGCTCGAGCGCCGGGGCGAGCGGGGCGGGCGAGAAGAGCTGGAGCTTGAGCGATTCGAGGTTCGAGTCCCGGTATTCCCGCAGGCGTTGCGACGAGGGCTTGGGCAGTTCGTCGGCCATGCGGACGCTGTGGCGGGCGAGCGTGAACAGCTCGCTGAAAAACGCGTGCCCGGTTTCGAGCAGGGCGTGCTCGCGCTCGAACGACCGGTATTTGGTCTGGATCAATTCGATCGCGGTCCAGTGGTCGCGAAATCGCGGCGCGATGGGGAAGGTGTTCAATTGCAGCGGCACGGTATCGCGGAGTTGGCGTTCCTGCAGGTCCTTCGCGGCGACGATCGCCGGGTCGAGCAGGCCCTGCAACTGGCCGGAGAAGGCCTTGCGCGCGTTCGCGACGCGGTGGAGGTCGGTGGCGGCCTGGCGGCGCTCCTCGGGGCCGCGCTCCGCGTACTGGCCGATGGCGGCCTCGAGCGTCCGCAGCCGGTTGAGCGTGTAGGGCAGCGTGGCGTCGCGGCGGTGCAGGAGCTTCGCGAGCGTTTCGAGCCGGTTCGTCGTGCCGGGGTGGCCGGTGACGAAGACGAGGTCGTTCTCGGCCGGGCCGGTTTTGGACCAGCGGAAGAAGTGCGACGGCTTGGCCGGCGCGCCGTTCTCGTAGGCGCGAAAGAAGGCGACGTCGAGGCCGTGGCGGGGGTACTCGAAGTTGTCCACGTCGCCGCCGAATCCCGCGGCCGACGCCTCGGGCGCGAAGGCGAGACGCACGTCCACGTACTTCTTGTAGCGGTACAGGTGGTAAGCGCCGCCCTGGTAGAGCGTCACGACGTCCGACCGCAGGCCGGTCTTCGCCAGTGAATCCTTCTCGATCTCGCCCATCACGGCGCGGCGGGCCGCCGCGGCGGCGGGCGCGGTCATCTCCGGCGTCACGGCGGCGTTCACCCGCGCCGTCACGTCCTCGATCGACTGGAGCACGTTCAGCTCCAGGTCGGGGCACGGCAATTCGTCCGCCCGCGTCTTCGCCAGAAAGCCGTCGCGGTACAGGTCCAGTCCCGGCTTGCTCAACTTCTGGATCGCGTCGGCGGCGATGTGGTGGTTCGTGACGATCAGCCCCTCGGCCGAAACGAACCCGCCCGACCCGCCGCTGTTGAAGCGCACGCTGGCCTTCATGGCGCGTTCGAGCCAGGCGTCGGAGAGATCGAATCCGTACTTGTCCTTCAGGAGCTTGGTCGGCGGGTCGTTGAGCAGCCACATGCCTTCGTCGGACTGCGCGGTCATCGTCGCGGCTCCCAGGACCAGCAGGGCCATCGTCGCGCGGTATCGCATCGCGTCACCGGAGCGTAGGAGGAATCGGTTGCGTTCGTTCTATGGGAGAAGCGGAGAACGCGCACCGCCCGCGCCGGGGGCGCGGGCGGAGGGTCTCGCGGATGGCGTTACGACTTCGGATTGCTCAGCCGGCCGAGGAACAGGATCGCGTTGCTCGGGTTGTGCCGGATCGCGAACAGGAACGGATGGTCGGCCCGGAAGACCGTCGGCTTCGACGGCGCCGGCGCGCCGCGCAGGCCGACGGCGACGCCCGTCGCGGCGGCGGCCTCGGTGCCCGCCTCGTCCACCTCGCAATAGGCCTTGTGCACCACCTTCGTGATCGCCATCGGGCCTTCCGGCTTGGTCGTCACCATGCCGTCGAAGTTCGCCTTCGCGAAGTCGAACGCGTCGGTCATCCCCAGCGCCTTCAACGTATCATTGAGGTCGTACTTCGCCTCGACCTTGAACTTCGGCAGGTAGACCTCGACGTCGGCCGCCGGCTTCATCGCCGCGGCGTGCGCCGCCCATTTCGCCGCGTCGAACCCCTTCTCAACCGCCGGCACCCCATCGGCCTTGCCCGGCAGCACGATCGCCATCGACG
>CAYVRB010000475.1:0-2915 GCA_964453375.1 uncultured Alcaligenaceae bacterium | reverse complement strand
AAACGGTTGCCCTTGGTGTAGTCGGCCAGCCCCTGCTGGATGGGCGTGACGAACTGCGGGATGCGCGCCGGCGGCATCTGCCCGTCGCCGTCGACCTTGACGATGATGCCCGCGCCCGCGGCCACTGCCGCGCGGTAGCCGGCCATGACGGCGGCGCCGACGCCGCCGTTCTTGTCCATGCGCACCACCTTCACGCGCGGGTCCGCGGCCGCCAACTCCGACAAGACGTCGAACGTGCCGTCGGCGCTGCCGTCGTCCACGAACACGACTTCCCAGCGTGCGATGCCGCGCAGGGCGTCGCGGAGCTTCTCGTGCAGCGGCCGCACGTTCTCGCGCTCGTCCTTGAGCGGAATCACGACGGAGAGCAGGTTCATCCGGGAATCTCCGCAATAGTCATTTCACGATCAGGTGCATCATGAGCGGATCGCAGCCGAACTGATAGAAGCCGGTCTGGCGGATCGGCACGGCGGCGGACGTGCCGTCCATCAGGTCCGCGTGCAGGATGTACGTGCCGGGCGGCGCGATCGGCGGCACGGCGAGCGTCAGCTCGATCGCATCGCCGGGCTTCACGCTTCGCCGGAACAACCCCGCCATCCCCTCGTGGACCTTGTGGCCCGCGAGGTTGTAGACGCTGAACGCGACATGGATGCCGGCGTGGTGGCTCGGCCGGAATTCCCACGATTCGCCGGAGGTGTTCGTGGCCGTCACGGGCACGGCGGTCCATTCCCCGATCTTCGCCGGCAGGGTGTCGTTGCCATCGCGCGGGAGCAGCGTGCCGGACGCGGGGCCGGGGGAGTAATGCTTCGCGGCCCATTCGCGGAAGAGCGCCGGCGCGTGGGCGCGCCCCGCGAGCCAGGCTTCGTAGCGGTCGAAGAAGTCGTCCATCGCGGCGGTGCGGCCGAAGCGGACGTGCCCGTAGCGCGGCCAGAGCTGGCGCCGGGCGCGGTCGAGCGTGGCGTCGGTCTGCAGCAGCAGCACCATCGTCGCCGTCAGGCCGGTGCGGTCCGCCCCTTGTTTGCAATGGAACAGGATCGGGTACTCGGTCTTGTCGAGCACGTCGATCAAGCGCCGGAGTTCGCTCGGCGCCGGCAGTCGATTGGCGCTGAAGGTGATGTCTTCGTGGCTGACGCCCAGCTCGCTCGTGACGCGGATTTCTTCCTTGTACCACGGCGTGTGGTCGCCGGGGCAATGGCCGCGCAGGTTGACGACGGTCTTGATGCCGTGCGAGGCGAGGAACTCGCGCAGGGCGGCGGGCGACGGCTGGTTGCTGCGGTAGACGCGGCCGGGGAGGACCTCGTGCCGATTGTTGCCGACGAGCACGCGCGCCGCCTCCAGGCCGACCGCCAGCAGCACGAGCGCGAGCGCGAGGCGCACGATCGAGCGGGCGCGCGGGCGGCGCAGGGCGAGCGTGGGCAGCTTTTGCCGGAGAAGATCGCGGAGCATAGGGCGCGGAGTGTGCCAAATTCGGCGTGGATTGGAAAGGTCATTGTGCGGCGAGGGCGGCGAGCCGGTCCTGTTCCCACGGCGTGAGCGCGCACGGGGCGGCGGCCTCGGCGGCGCGCACGGCCGACCGCGCCGCGGACGGCTGCCCCAGGCGATCGTAGGCGAGCGCGAGATACAGGTTCGCGCGGGCCGCGTGCGCCGGCCGCGCCGCGCGCAGGGCGCGCACGGCCTTCATCAGCGTCCGCTGCTCCAACGAGTCGTTTCGATCTTCTCCCCACGATTCCACGAGCGCGACGAGGCCGATGCCGCGATGGAGTTGCTCGGCCGCCGCGTCGTTCTCCTCCTGCGCGAGCAGCAACAGCCGCGTGTGGGCGTGCGGCAGCAGCTTGTGGACCGGCCCGCTCGCCGGCTGGGCGAAGGCCACGAACGCTTCGTACTCGTGGCGCGCCTCGGCGAAGCGGCGCTGCCGGAAGAGCAGCTCGGCGAGTTGGCCGCGCGTGGCGGCATCGTCGGGGTGGTCGTGCAGGTGGGCGGCGAAGCGGAAGCTGGCGGCGCGGTCGTCGCCGCGGTCGAGGGCGTCGGCCGCGAGCGCGAGGTGGTCGATCGCGTCGTCCGGTTCCGGCGCGAGATGCGGCCGAAACGCGACGCACCCGACGGCCAGCGGCAGCAGCAAGACGATCCAGCGCGCCATCGCGGGCATCCACGAATCGAGGGACTACGGGATTTATCGACTTTGGGAGAGGGAGGAAATCAGGAAAGCCGGACGAGTTGCGAACAATACCATGCTCGACGTGTCTTTGATGTTGGATTCCGGTGGGAGTCGATCAGTGTTGCACCCGAAATTGCTCGCGGCGATGGCCCGATTCCATCTCGGAATGGCGGAGCCATCCGACTTGATCGACGCCGCGCACGATGCTCTCAACGACGGGTATTATTCCTACAGCCTCGGCGAACTGATTTCGCAGTACGCACCGAATCCCCAGGATAGTCGTCGACTGTTCGCGAATGCTCTGGGCGAACTGGGCGCGAAGCTACCTAGTTTGGACGCCTGCGTGGAGATCGTCTTGGAGTCGGTCGCGATCGATATCCATGAGGGGCGGGCGGAACCGTTTTCTGCCTTAGGCCGATTAACCGTCGATGATGAATTCAACGGTCGCCCAAGAGAACTCTTTCAATTTGAAGGATTGAATCCGGTGCGACTATGGCTCGAGCATTATCATAATTTAACCATCTACCGCGACTATGGATTCTATTCCGTTCCCGACCGTCTTGATTTTTCGGAGTGCGACCCGGAGTACCAGAAACTCATCGCGAACGTCGTGTCGTTCGCTGGCAATTGGATCGAGGAGCGAAATCGTCCATTCTTGGAATCCCAATGGAGAACTTCCGACGTATTGGGACTCGCCGCGTCCATCCGCGACAGGGATCACGCACGATAACGGTTGACGGCGCGGGCGGTTGCGCTACACCGT
>CAYVRB010000474.1:0-2923 GCA_964453375.1 uncultured Alcaligenaceae bacterium | reverse complement strand
TCGGCCGCTGGGAATTGTTGAGCAGCTCCATGAGGCGGTCGATGTCGCGGAAGACGAGGTCGCCGCGCTTGTAGGTGGCGAAGCGGCGGGCGAAGCCGACGGTGAGCGCTTCCGGGTCGAGGACTTCGTCGGCGCGTTCGACTTCGGCCTGGGGCGCGCCGCGGCGCTTCAGCTGGTCCTTGAGGCGCGTGCGGGCGAGCGCGATGAGGCGCTCGCGGCAGCGCTCGTGCGTCCGCCACAGTTCCGCGTCGGGGATCGACTCGACGCGCTTCCAGATGGCGAAGTTCGTCGGTTCCTCCTCCCAGTGGACGCCGATGTAGCGGTCGAAGAGTCCGGCGAGGTCCGGGGCGAGCCAGGTCTGGGTGTGAACGCCGTTGGTGATGGAGCCGATCGGGACTTCGCCGACGGGGAGCGTGGGCCAGACGCCGTTCCACATCTTGCGCGAGACGACGCCGTGCAGGGCGCTGACGCCGTTGGAGGTGTTCGCGAGCTTGATCGCCAGCACGGTCATGCTGAACGGTTCGTGGAGGTCGTCCGGGTGGATGCGGCCGAGGCCGTAGAACTCGCGCTTGTCGAGGCCGAGCTTGCCCATGAAGTCGCCGAAGTACTGTTCGATCATCGCGGGCGGGAAGGCGTCGTTCCCCGCCGGCACCGGCGTGTGCGTCGTGAAGCAGGTCCCCGCCTTCACCGCCTCGGCGGCGACGGCGAAGGGCACCTGCTGCTCCTCCATCATCACGCGGATCCGCTCCAGGCTCACGAACGCCGCGTGGCCTTCGTTCATGTGGCACACCGTCGGCTTCTGGCCGATCGCGCGCAGCGCCCGGATGCCCCCGATGCCCAGGATGATCTCCTGCTGAATGCGCGTGTGCGTGTCCCCTCCGTAGAGCTGCGCCGTGATCTGCCGGTCCGCCGGCGCGTTCTGCGGGATGTTCGCGTCCAGCAGATACAGCGGCACGCGGCCGACCTGAATCCGCCAGATGCGCAGGAACACCTCGCGCCCTGGCAGCGGCGCGCCCACGATCACCGGCTGCCCGTCCGGCCCGAGCTCCGGGATCAAGGGCAGCGTGAAGAAGTCGTTCTCCGGGTAGCGTTCCTGCTGCCAGCCGTCGACATTGAGATACTGCCGGAAGTACCCTTCGCGGTACATGAGGCTGACGCCGACGAGCGGCAGGCCGAGGTCGCTGGCGCTCTTGAGGTGGTCGCCGGCGAGGACGCCGAGGCCGCCGGAATAGATCGGCACGCTCTCGTGCAGGCCGAACTCGGCGGAGAAGTACGCGATCTTCGCGTCCGCGTCCGTCGCCCCGCCGTGCGAGCTTTGAAACCAGGTCGGCGCCTTCAGGTAGTGGTCCAGTTGTTCGGCCACGCGGTCCATGTGCGCGAGGAAGCCGTCGTCGTCCACCAGTTCGTCGAAACGCTTCTGGTCGAGCGTCGTGAGCAGCCGGATCGGGCTGTGGTCCAGCGCCTCGAAGAGGTCGGGGTTGATGCGGCGGAAGAGCGTGACCGCTTCGGCGTTCCAGCACCACCAGAGGTTGTTCGCGAGCGTTTGCAGCGGCTTGAGGCGTTCGGGGATGCTCGGCAGGACGGTGTACGTGCGGATCGTGCGGACGGGCATGTAAGCTCCTCAAACTCCGGAAACGGAGACACCGCGGGGAACGACCGCGGTGCGCAATCGGCGAACAGGGGAGAGCTGTGCGAAGGTAAATTAGCGATTCTGGGTCGCCTTTTCAAGGCGAACCGAGCCGGGGAACGGTTCATGACCGGCGGGAATCTCCGATCTCGATCGGTCCAATCCGACATCGCCGCAAGTCGTTATCCGGCCAACATGGTTCCGAATTTCGGTAGGGGTCCACGGATCGGTGGCGTGCGGCGGTGGAATCATTGCGCTCGGGTCACGCGGCGGCTTGCGGCTCGTCGGGCCAGTCTTCGATGCGCGTCGCGACCTGCTTGCTCACGCCGCTCTCCTGCATCGTCACGCCGTGGAGCACGTCCGCCATCGCCATCGTGCGCTTGTTGTGGGTGACGATGATGAACTGCGACTTCTCCCGGAACTCCTTGATGATGTCGGCGAGGCGGCCGGTGTTGGCTTCGTCCAGCGCGGCGTCGACCTCGTCCAGCAGGCAGAACGGACTCGGCCGGCTGCGGAAGATCGCCAGCAGGAGCGCGATGGCGGTGAGCGTCTTCTCGCCGCCGGAGAGGAGCGAGATGCTGCGAAGTTCCTTGCCCGGGGGGCGGGCGGTGATCTCGATGCCGGTTTCGAGGATGTCGTTCGGGTCTTCGAGGACGATGTCCGCCATGCCGCCGCCGAAGAGCTTGCGGAAGAGCTCCTGGAAGTGGGCGGTGACGGTCTTGAGCGTCTCGGCGAAGAGCTTGCGGCTATCGACGTTGATCTTCTCGATGATCTCCAACAGGGACTTCTCGGCGTCGGAGAGGTCGTTGAAGTCCTTGCGGATCGCCTTCTCGCGGGCCTCCTCGGCGGCGAGCTGTTCGAGGGCCTCGAGGTTGACGCTGCCGAGCTTGGCGATCTTGCGCTTGAGGTCGTCGATCTCGTCCTGGGCGTCGTCGAGGGAGCCGTCGAAGGGCGCGGCGTCGGCGGCGAGTTCGGCGAGTTCGACGCCGTAATCGTCCTTGAGGCGGGCGGCAATGCCGTCGCGGCGGTTCTGGAGATCGCGGACGGTGAGTTCGTGCGCGTGCGCCTGGTCCTGGCGCTGCTTCCAGGCGTCGCGGACGGCCTTGAGTTCGTCGTGGACGCGATCGCGTTCGACGCGCAGGGCGGCGCGGCGGCCGGTGGCGTCGCGCACCTGCGCCTCGCGGGCCTCCTTGTCGGCGTAGGCGTCGGCGGCGGCGGCGGTCGCCCGCAGCACGTCCAGCGGCGCCGCCCGCGTGCGATCCCGCAGGGTGCGGTCGGCGGTGGCGAGGTTGATCG
>CAYVRB010000473.1:0-2925 GCA_964453375.1 uncultured Alcaligenaceae bacterium | reverse complement strand
CGGCAGCGGCGCCTGCGCCCCGGCCATGACCACCGTCAAGGAAACGGTGTGGGAAAAGGTCAACGTCCCCGAAACCCGCACGGTGATGAAGACCGAGTGGAAGGACGAGACCTACACCGCCTGCAAGACGGAGATGGTCCAAGAGCAAAAGACGCGCACCTACACGGTCCGCGTCCCCAAGACCGAAACGGTCATGGAAAACCGCACCCACACCAAGTGGGTCAACGAAACGGTGATGGAACCCCGCACCGTGACGAAGTGGGTCAACGAAACGGTGATGGAAACCCGCCAAGTCTCCAAGAAGGTCCCGGTCACCAAGACCGTGACGGTCATGGAAACGAAGTGGGAAACGCAGCAAGTCACCGAGATGAAGAGCAAGACCGTCCGCCACGTCACGAGCGTGCCGACGGAAGTGCACGTCGGCCCCGGCCTGGTCGACCGCCTGAAGTCGTTCTGCGACCCGTGCGCGGCCCCGGCCTGCGGCAAGACCGTGACGGTCTGCAAGAAGCAAGTGTCCTGCGAGAAGGTGTGCGAGCCGGTGACCACCTGCAAGAAGGTCAAGGTTTGCGTGCCCGTGACGAAGCAGGTCTGCAGCTGGGAAACGGTCTGCGAAACCGTGACCGTGCCGGTCTGCAAGAAGAAGTGCGTCACGGAAACGTGCCAAGTGGCCGTCTGCAAGAAGCGCTGCGTCACCGAGACGGTGCAAGTGCCGGTCTGCAAGACGACCTACACCTGCGAGACGAAGACCGAGAACTACACGGTCTGCGTGCCGAAGCAAGTGCAGTACCAGGCGACGCGCAAGGTCTGCCATCAAGTGCCCCACACCGAAACGGTGATGGTGTGCAAGATGGTGGCCAAGGTGGTCGAGAAGCAAGTGCCCGCGGCTTGCGGCAACGCCTGTGGTAGCGGCTGCGGCGGCGACGCCTGCGGCGCCGGCGCCGGCTGCGGCAACGCCGGTTGCGGCAACGCCGGCTGCGGCAACGCCTGCGACAGCGGTTGCGACAAGGCCAGCCTGCTCGACAAGATCAAGGCTCGCCTCGGCAGCCTCAAGGGCAAGCTCTGCAAGAAGTCCTGCGATAGCGGTTGCGATTCCGGCTGCTCCGCCCCGTCCTGCGGCGGCGGTTGCAAGTAAGCTGTCACTCCCGCGGTGAGGGCACACCCGTCCGCCCTCGCCGCACCCCACCACCGAACCCCGCCCGGCGCCCCCCGCCGTGCGGGGTTTCGGTGTTTTGAAACCTCACTCGTTCACCAATCGTTCCCAAGCACTTCCCCGCCTCGCGGCGTGACCGCCGACCAGAACGTCTCCGGCGACATCCCGCCGGACAACGTCCGCACGCTGCCGTCACCCAGGAGCACGTTCATGCCTGAACGGTGTGCGGTTTGGGGAACTGTCCAGTCACATCCACTTGGCGGACGGGGCACCTCCGGCTGCAACACACCTTTGCTGTCAGCTTCGTAACCTTGCGGATCCCATTGAACTGGATTTATTTGAAAAGTGGCTCCGGGCCGACTGGGACGTGATACCGGTGGATCGCCGACAGTCACCGGGTGGACGTCCCATTGATGCTTTCCACCAAAGATACCGCCTCCATCAGCAAATGTCGGCCGACGAGTCTTACCAGACGTAATCGCATCGTATTCGAAATACATGGCTCCAAACCCAACGCAATCTGAATATCGCTCGGCAAGGAAAATCGTCGTGCTCAATCCGTCGGTGAAGGACGATTGCAGATCTGGTTTACCTTCAAATGCATGGGCATTGGCGACATAGCAAGTGCCCGGCCCCAATCCGTGAATTCCGAGACTGGGATCCGAAGGACAAAGATACGTCATTACGGGATACGGAGAACTATTCGTCATCCGGCTGTAGCCGGGAACTTCCAGGTAGGGTATTGCGGCAACGAAAACGGGCGGTTCGATGCGGAATCCCCAGCCGTTCGTCGCTTCTACGAAGGATCGGGATTTATTCCCGTCGATGCCTGGAAGTCGTCCCCCGCCAATCGCGGCGACATTGTGGAGGGCGAGGCCAATTTGCCTGAGATTGTTGCCACACTGCGCACGTGCTGACGCCTCACGAACACTCTGAATTGCGGGCAGCAGCAAGCCGATCAGTAGTGCGAAGACACCCAGCACCACGATCAGTTCCAGCATAGAGAATCCTTTTCGGATTTGCACAGGCACCTCCTTGCCAACAAAAAAGGGCAGTAGCTCAACAGGCGTCGGCCGTCATAAGTCGCTATTCATTGCCAAGTAAGACATATATGCTTTGCAGTCCTACCAGTTGAGCCACTACCCTGAATATTGAACTTGTCAGCGGCTAAAATTCGATGCTATGGACCCGTATGTGTAGCCGTAGTAGTCAGCGTGGGATTCGAGACGCTCTCGGATTCCACACCATTTGCCATCGTTGTCAGCGTCACTTCGATCTTGATATTAATACCCTTGTCGATTTTTTGGGGCGGATTGGCAGAATCCATCCAAGTCATGGACCACTTCCTGACCGTTTCGATTCCAGGAACCTCTTGCGGTCCGGAAATGACACTTTTTCCATCCGCTGGATTGGCAGGTGTTACATATGTCAAGCTCGGCGTGGCCTCCCAATATCCTGGTATTGCGCCCGATTTGTAGATTTTCATCGTGGCTTTTTTCAGGCTGGTTCCGGTTGTAAGATTGATGTCCGCAATCGCGCCCTGCAATTTCACCTTGCCTTCCGGTGCCACGTCTTCCCAGGCGGGGTAATTGTAGGTCTTGCCGTCTCCAGCTTTGTAAGTCAACCAGCCAATTGACGCCGCTGGACCACTCCCCCCTTGTCCGTAGGCATTGTTCTGTTTCAACGACATTTGAACGAGCATGACGAAAGCGAACCCGGAGATTAGAGCACTTTAGATTTCATTCTTGCGCCGGTTCGTGGAATCGGCTACGGTC
>CAYVRB010000472.1:0-2949 GCA_964453375.1 uncultured Alcaligenaceae bacterium | reverse complement strand
ACCCGCTCATCCCTGCTTCCAGGCACGGCACTGGTGTACGGGCTGGGCGCCACGCTGTTCGAGGTGCTCACGCTCATCCAGACTGGCAAGCTCGAAGACTTCCCCGTCGCGCTCATGGGCACCGACTTCTACGGCCCCGGCATCGAGCAGTTGAAGCTGTTCGTGGAGCGCGCCACCATCGACCCGATGGACCTGAGCAAGCTGACCGTCAGCGACGACCCGGTGCAGGTGGTGAACGGCGTGACCGAGACGGTGATGAAGCGCTTCGGCTTGAGCTACGCGCAGCCGCAGGCGCGCAAGCGCTGGTGGCTGGGGGAGTGGTGAGGCAGTCAATGGCCGGCCGGTCCGGGGGCGGGCGGTCTCGCCTTATATGGATAACCACGATCGAACGAAGTCTGGAATTACAACCGTTCGCGGCAATCGAAGCGGCACTGAGCGTCATCGAGGTCCCACGGATGGTTCGAGACCCAGAACGATTCCTGGACCCATTGTTCGATGGTCTGAAAGCTCTGATCGAATTCCAGGCCTTGCATACCGGCGATTCGTGCGCCGTTCACGTTCTCTTCACGGTCGTCGACGAGCATGTGGTGCCATGCGGGCACGTGAGTGGTCTTGCAGATTTTCTCGAAGAAATCGGTATCGGGTTTCCGAGACTTCATCTCGAACGAGAGAAAATGCCAATTCGCCAACGAGACGAGACTTTGATAACGTTCGGCGATCCATTCCCAATGGCTCCGATTGGTGTTTGAACAGATTGCGACCAGGATGCCCTTTTGCTGTAATCGCTCGATGAGTGCGATGGCGTGCGAATTGATCGGTACAAAGATGTTATTCCAAACGAACTGAAAGTCTTCTAGCGAGATCGTGTCGCGAAAGTGCCGCGAGTACTCGTTGTGAAGCCAATCGATTTCCTGACGACCGATTTCCAATTCCTCATTGCGGGAACGCTGTTTTTCTCGCGGTTCGAAAAAGAAATCTTGGATTTCTTTGGTGGTCGGCAACGGTTCGATGCCTCGTTCGGACATTTTCTTCCACAAATTTGCCGCTATCAACCCGTGTTCAAATTTGATGAGGACTTTGCCTAAATCCAGAAGAACCCATCGGTGTCGCCAATAGTTGTCGAAATGGTCGCGACCGCTCCGGTAGCTCGGCGATTGATTGTGAGCGGCGGCGACCTGCGTGTCGGCGCCGACGGCGGAACTGAGATACGCGTGGCCGAGAGATTCGTTATGATTGCGGGCGAAGAATTCGGGCATTTCGTTCGCGACGCGAATGTGCAGATTCTTTGGAAAGCTTTTCTGCTTTTCCTGTGCGTTCGCCAAGCAAGCCCGGATAACCCCCCGCGTGTACACGGGGCTTTTTCTAGATGGACGCGTTTCAAAGGTCTCGCGGGCGAAGGCCACGTCGCTCTCGGGGTCGAGAAACAAGAGGCGCACAGGCACGCCTTCGTTTTTGGCGGGATCTCGGTAACGGAGCAATCCTTCGATTTCCGACCAGAGCGCGTTAACGTCGCCGTTGGGATTGAAAATTCCTTGATGTGCGACGGCGGCGATGTCGAGAAACCCATCGGGATGTTTCGCGGCTCGAATGATGTCAATGATTTTCTGGTGGACGCTGGGCAGGCCGCGAAGGCCGACCAGTCGATCTGCCGGCGTATGCAGCCGAGGTTCTTTCGGCGGTTCGTCCATGGAAAGCCGAAGGAGTTCTTGGCGGCCCCATCCTTTGACGAGTTCGATCTGTCCCAAATTTTGCGAGACACAGCGGTGCTGCGACGATTGCAGCAGGTCGTAAAAGACTTTCGTCGACCAGACTTCGTTGACCGTGACAACCGGCTCGATGCGAGCGGTCAGATTGACGTTGCGGCCGAACGCATCTTTACGACCGGTCACCGGATTGACATACGTGGTCGCTTCGGCGTGGTGCAAGGCGATTCGGATGCCGAAATCGGATGGATAGCCATTCAGGTTCTGAGCGGCCAAGGATCGAAAATAATCGCGCAGCGCAAAGGCGCGGTTGACGGCCGTCAACGGCGCCTCGTAAACGCCGAAGACCGCATCGCCCCAAGTATTCAACGCGATCGCCGAGTATTCCGCATCCAACAAGATGCGAGCGATGGAGGGAAGATGCACCGCAAAGAACGCGCGAGCCTGCGTGTCGTCTAATTCGCTGAACGCCCGGATATCCGAGAAGAGCAAGGAATACGGCTTGGTATGAAATTGGAGCGCATCCGACGAACGAGCGGGGGCATTCTTCGCCATGGCTGGACTCCGAAGTTGTCCGGTCGGCCGATGCCGCCATTCTAGCCGAACCCGGCGCCGCGCGGCGGTGTCCGTTTCCCCGAACGGGGCGAGTTCGTAGAATGGCCCGACGGCCGATTGCCCTTGCACCGGAACGGGCCGGGGCCTACGTTGGACTCTCCGGCGGCGACGCCAGCTTAGCTCAGCGGTAGAGCAACGGTTTTGTAAACCGTTGGTCGTGGGTTCAATCCCCACAGCTGGCTCTGGACGGCGGTCGGCGCGACGACGATTCACGGGTAGGTGGCAGAGTGGTCAATTGCACCAGACTGTAAATCTGGCCTCTTATGAGTTCGGGGGTTCGAATCCCTCCCTACCCATTGAAACCAGTGCGGAGTGCGGAGTGCGGAGTGCGGAGTGAAATCCGGGAAGAATCGCGTTCTTGGTTTTCACTCCGCACTCCGCGCTCGGCGCTCCGCGCTGGAAGCGCGGGCGTAGCTCAGCGGTAGAGCTCTTGCCTTCCAAGCAAGATGTCGTGGGTTCAAATCCCATCGCCCGCTCTGGCCAAATCGCGCGAACGCCCGTAAGACTCACCCGGCCGACAATTCGGCCGAGGGGGCGTCGTTTTCTCCTTCGCTGCTGTAGCTCAGTGGTAGAGCACCTCCTTGGTAATGCGGAGGTCATGGGTTCAAGCCCCAACAGCAGCTCTCGGCCG
>CAYVRB010000471.1:0-2953 GCA_964453375.1 uncultured Alcaligenaceae bacterium | reverse complement strand
GTCCGGCCCGGCGACCGCATCCCCCTCGACGGCCGGGTGGTGGAGGGGGCCGGGAGCGTGGACCAGTCGCCCATCACCGGCGAAAGCGTGCCGGTGCCGAAGGACGTCGGCGACGAGGTGTTCGCCGGCACGATCAACGGCGAGGGGTCGCTCGCGGTCGAGTCGACCCGGCCAGTGTCGGATACGACGCTCGCCCGCATCTCGCGCATGGTGGGAGAAGCCCAGTCCCGCCGCGCCCCGTCCGAGCAGTGGGTCGAGACGTTCGCCCGCTACTACACGCCCTCGGTCATGGCCCTCGCCCTGGCCGTGCTGCTCGTCCCCCCGCTCCTGTTTGGCGGAGGCTGGGGGCCGTGGCTCTACCGTTCGCTCGTGCTGCTCGTCATCGCCTGCCCCTGCGCGCTCGTGATCTCCACGCCCGTGAGCATCGTGGCGGCGCTCGCCGCGGCGGCCAAGAACGGCGTGCTCATCAAGGGCGGCGTCTACGTCGAGGCCCCCGGGCGCTTGAAGGCGATCGCGATGGACAAGACGGGCACTCTCACCCTCGGCAAGCCGGACGTAGTCGAAGTGGTCCCGATGAACGACCACACGGCGGAGGAGCTTCTGGAACGGGCGGGCGCTCTCGAAAGCCAGAGCACGCACCCTCTCGCCCATGCCATCCTCGCCCACGCGAAGGCGAAGGGGGTCGCGGTCCCGCCGGTCGAGGATTTCCGCATCCTTCCCGGCAAGGGTGCGACGGGGCGCGTCCGGGGTACCGAGTACTGGCTCGGGTCACACCGTTACTTGGAGGAGCGCGGCCAGGAGACGCCGGACGTCCACGAGCGACTCGAAGCCCTCTCGAAATCGGGGAAGGCCGTCGTGGTGGTCGGGAACGATCGACACGTCTGCGGGTTCATCGCCCTCGCGGACACCGTCCGCCCCGAGGCGCGGCAAGCCATCGCGGACCTCCACGCGGCTGGGGTTGCGCACGTCGTCATGCTGACCGGGGACAATCGCGGGACCGCCAATACCATCGCGAAGTTGACAGGCGTCGATGAAGTTCACGCGGAGTTGCTACCTGGCGACAAAGTGAAGAAGGTCGAGGAACTCGTCGTCAAGTATGGGACCGTCGCCATGATCGGGGACGGCGTAAACGACGCCCCCGCGATGGCACGGGCAACCGTCGCGCTGGCGATGGGTGCCATCGGCACCGATGCCGCCATCGAGACGGCCGACATCGCTTTGATGTCGGACGACCTCTCGAAACTCCCCTGGCTCGTCAACCACTCGCGCCGGGCGCTCGCCGTCATCCGGCAGAACATCGCGTTCGCCTTGGGCGTGAAGGTGGTGTTCGTCGCGCTCACTCTCGCGGGCCAGTCGTCGATGTGGGCCGCCGTCGCCGCCGATTCCGGGGCGACGCTACTGGTCGTGGCAAATGCCCTCCGACTTCTCAGATCTTGATGCCTACCGTTTCGATATTGGAATGCAATGCGTATGGCTCACGGGTCCTTACTGACACTTTTCACCTTACCTCCATTCGGAGCGACTTAGAAACTCTAACGGAACTTGCGCCAGTGGGCTTTATCGGGTATCCTCCGGTCCTCAGTCACGGAGGATCGCGCCATGGCCAAGCCGCTGCTGCCGGACGAACTCTGGACGCTCGTCGCGCCGCTGCTGCCCCGGCACGAGCCGAGCCCCAAGGGCGGCCGGCCCGCCTCGACGACCGCAAGGCCCTCACCGGCATCCTCTTCGTCCTCAAGACCGGCCTCCCCTGGGAGGACCTTCCGGCCGAGATGAACTGCGGCTGCGGCATGTCCTGCTGGCGACGGCTCGCCGAGTGGCAGGCCGCCGGCGTCTGGACCCGCATCCATGCCGTGCTGCTCGAACGGCTGCACGACGCCGGCAAGCTCGACTGGTCCAAGTGCGTCATCGACTCCTCGAGCGTCCGCGCGGTTTTTGGGGGGTCGACACCGGACCCAACCCCACGGATCGGGCCAAAAACGGCACGAAGCACCACCTGATGGTCGATCGGGCCGGCGTTCCGCTGGCCGGCGTCGTCAGCGCCGCGAACACCCACGACGTCGCCGTGATGCTCGCCGTGCTCGTGGCCTGCCCGATCGCCGGATACGGCGAGCCGGGTCGCCGGCCGGAGGAACTCCTGGCCGACCGGGCCTACCATTCGGCCCCGCACGCGGCGGTCGTGCGGGAGCTGGGCATCGTGCCGCGGATCGCCCGGCGAGGCGTCCCGCACGGCAGCGGGCTCGGCAAGGACCGCTACGTGGTGGAGCGGACGATCGCGGCGATCCACCAGAACCGGCGGCTGAAGGTCCGCTACGACAAGCGGGCCGACATCCATCAGGCGTTCCTGACGCTGTCGTGCATCAAGGTCTGCTGGTACCGGCTGCAAAAGCCGTAAGACCGGGTTTTGTTAGAGTCTCTTAGATAGCAGACTCCGTTAGTCACTCGAATCTCACGGGCCGAATCCTTTGGATGGCGATTGTCCGTACGCTCGGATACACTTCACCCTCGCCGCCGCGACCGATAGAGTCCACCTATGCCGCCGGTCATCATCGACAACCCGATCCTGAACTCGCCGTATATCGAGCCGTCGCGTCACATTCGGTTCGATGTCAACGACCAGATCACCACCGCCATCGACGCTGGGCGCCAGGCAGCAGCTACTTCTTGCCCATCGCCGCGACAAAGAAGAAATCCGCGCCGTCCTTGTTCGACGGTGACGTGAAGGAGACGAATGATGGGCGCGAACACGATTATGGGATCCGTCAGTTCGTGAAGCACATAGCGTGACGGCGGCTAGCCACTCAAGACAACGACACACATGACCTGCTTTGGCTTATGCTGTCGGTTTGACAAGCAGCAAGCGACATCGGTGGAAGCGAGGAAAGTCGAGGATGGGGAAGGCTGAGGTGCTGACGGTTTGACGGACAGTCCGACTAACAGTTAGGCTGGCGGCGGG
>CAYVRB010000470.1:0-2974 GCA_964453375.1 uncultured Alcaligenaceae bacterium | reverse complement strand
CACCTTCGCGCCGTCGCCGGCGCCGGTGTCGACGTAGGCGAGCGCGGAGTTGGTGGTGCCGAGGTCGATGCCGACGACGAAGCGCGAGGAGGCCATGAAGCGGGAATCCCAGGTGTGGAATCAATCGGGATATTCTAGGGGCGAACTCGCCGGGCGAAGTGGGATCGCGCCGCGCCGTCCGGCCGGGAGTTGCCGCCGGGCGGCCGGAGCGCGGCCAGATCGGGCAGGTCGTCGGGCGGCGCGACGAGCGCCGCGAGCAGCGCGGGATCGAAGCGGGCGGCGAGTTCGTGGATCGCGATCCTCATCGCGCGCCAGGAGACGAAATTCGGATCGTTCAGATCGAGTTGGGATACGAGCCGTTTCGCGGCCTCCGTATGCGTCGCGAGTCGGCCATCGCGTTCGACTTCGATTGAGCCTTCGACAAATACCGAAAGCGGGTCCTCGATTTCCACGTCTCGCTTGCCCAAGTTGCAGATGGAACAAGCGTAGACGAGATTGGAATAGGTCAGGAACAACTCGGGAAATCGACTCGCCGGACGGATGTGGTCGATCTCGAACAGCGACGAATTCGGCTCCCAAGTTTCTCGCCGGAGACAGTACACGCAACGAAAATCGAATTCGTCCCGAAGCCACGGTCGGTATCCCGCGACTGAACGATATCCCATCGGACCATGTCGGCGACCCGAGGGCCTGCGCGGATAATCGAACGGTGTCATGGCGCGGATGCCGCGGCTTTTCTTTCGAGGGACTCGAGCAGTTCCCGCGTCTCCGCCAACGGCAGCGGCGCCACGCGATGGCGGAACCGTCGGAAATCCATTTGCAACCGCTCCAATTCGAGAGACTCTTCCGGCGAAATCGTCCCGGCGATTTCCCGGTCGATCAATTCAAAGCGCCGTCGATTGGAGTCTTCGTTCCAGGGAATGTCGTCCACGACCGGCAGCAACCGGTACTTCGTCCGACCTTCGTTCACGATGGCCACGCCGTCGGAACCGTTGGCGTGCGTCTCGAGGAATTGTCGGACCGGCAACGGGACGGCGTCCCAACTCACGCGGGTCATGGCCGACTCCAAATCGGATGAACCCATCTTACACGGTGTCATCGTCGACTCGGCTCATTTCCAGCCGCGGACGTACTGCGACGGGATCGACGGGAGGCTGCCCTTGAGATAGGGCGATTGCGGTTCGGCTTTGAGAAGTTGCTTGATCTCGAAGGGCGTCAGCAGGCCGTCGCCGTCGCGGTCCACGGCGGCGAACTCGCCGAGCGGCCGCTGGGTGCGCCATTCGTAGAGGCCGACCTGACCATCGCGGTCCTCGTCCAGCTCGCGGTACCACTTCGGCAACGGCACCGGCGGCTCGGACTTCGGCGCCTCGGCGGACTCGCCTTTCGGCGCGGCGCGCGGCTCCGGCGGGCCGGCCGCGAGCGAACCGGGATTCTCGCGATAGCCGCCCATCCGGGCGCGGAAGTATTCGCGATACTCCTCGTACTCCAACGCGCCGTTGCGGTTCGCGTCGAACTGCTCCGCCACGGGCTTGAGGGACTCGGTCTGTTCCGCCGGTTCCAACGCGCCGGACTTGTCCCGGTCCAGCCCGTTGAAGATCTTCGCGGCGGCGTCGAACGGATCGACCTCCGGGTTCGGCGCCTTCCACGGCGGCGAACCGTTGGCCGAGAGATTCTGAACGGCATAGGCGAGGAACGCCTCGCGCGGGATCGGTTGGCCCTTCTCGAGACCGATGCGCTGCGCCGCGCGGAGGTAAAGTTCCTTCACCGACTTCTCGCGGATCGATTGCAGCGCCCACGACGGCTGGCCCTGCCCGACGGCGTCGAACCACCGCGAAAAATCCACCTCGCCCCGCGCGTCCGGCACGGTGCTCCCCGGATGCGCCTCGGCCATCACCTTGAGCCAGCGATCGCGTTCGGTGTCCGCGCCGAACGACTGCTTCGCCGTCGCGAACAGGATCTTCTCTTCCCGTTCCGTCTGCTTCTCGGCGATCTTCGCGAGCTTGTCGGCCGCGGACGGCTTCTCCGGTTTCTCCAACCGGAGGGGCTTCTCGACTTTCGCCTTCTTGACCTTCGGCTCCTTCAATTCCTGACCGGTCGTCACCGGCGGCGCGACGAGACCCGCGACCACCCAGCCGGCCAAGGCGACTTTCAATGCGAGTCCGATTCGCCGCACGCAAGCTCTCCGATTCGGCAGGTATCGAACACCCTACGACCTCGCGGGGTTTCGGTCGAATCCCGGCCACGGATTCAAATCCCGCCGTCGAAGCGTCGAATTCTCCGGTGTACCATCCGATAACAAAGTGATATCATCACGATATCCCATTCGGGAGAGACGACCATGCAAGAACGAGACCTGCGACTGATGTCCGGCTGGACCGGACTTTTCGGACTGCTGATCGGTGCCGGCGTCATCGTCGCGCTCATCACGCTCGCCGGCGGCACCGGCCAGGGCTGGATGGCGGCCCTCATCGTCCCCTCCTGCATCGCCTGGTTCGTGATGCTCTTCGGCTTCATCGTGAACGGACCCAACCAGGCGCGCGTCGTCCAACTGTTCGGCAACTACGTCGGCACCATCAAGGATACCGGCTTCTACTACGGCAACCCGTTCTACTGGCGCACGCGCGTCAGCCAGCGCGTCCGCACGTTCGAAACCGGCGTCGAGAAGACCGACGAGGTGAAGGACGCGGCCGGCAAGGTCATTTCGGCCGCGTCGTCGTCGCGCCAGCCGCTCAAGGTGAACGACAAGGACGGCACGCCGATCGACATCGCCGCCGTCGTCGCGTGGAAGGTCGTGAACCCGACGCACGCGGTCTTCGAGGTGGACGACTACGAGGCGTACGTCCGGACGCAGGCGGACGCGGCGCTGCGGAACCTCGCGAGCCGATACAGCTACGACGCCCCGGAATCGGACACGCACTCGCTCCGCGGGCACATCGACGAGGTCGCGGCCCAGCTCAAGCACGAGCTGCAGGAG
>CAYVRB010000469.1:0-2989 GCA_964453375.1 uncultured Alcaligenaceae bacterium | reverse complement strand
GCCGAAGGCCCGAAAAAGCGCAAGATCAATCAGACGGGCCGTGAACGGTTACGTGAACGGATCATGCCTGCAACGACACTGATAATTCCGCCGCCTCTCGCCACGCAATTGGGCTTGACCTCGGGGATTGGCGGTGAAGAGCAGGGAGTAGTTGATGGGACTTTCGATGGGGCCGTACAGAATCTCTATTCGCCGGAGTTCGCCGTTCGCCAGCAGGGTTCGCAGACTCTCCGAGATATGGTCGACTCGGCAAACGTCACCATACTCTGTGAAGTTCGCGATGCCTTGGAGCTCCTCATCAATACGACGGAATCGCCCGAAGTCCGCGAACGCGCGGAGAGCCTTCTGGCTCGTGCTGATGCGCGAATTGCTAAATACCAGACACTTGTTATTTTGTACAACACCTTGAATCCGATCAATGAATAAGGGATTATGTAAGTTCATTCCGGATTGGCGATCTAGATTTGTCGAATATCGGACAATCCGGAATGAATTTGGACTATTTTCCCTCGGCCGGATCTTTCCCGTCAACCCACGGTCCCGCCCAACTCATGTACTTTTGTGTTTCAGCGTCATAGATCAATTTGCTGCCTGCGTCGCCGCCGGTCCAGCCCATCACCTGGTTCGCCTTGCCGCGTTCCTTGCTGCGCTTCTCCCAGCCCTTCGCCCAGCTCCCGTCGGCTTCGACCACCTTGCGGGCTTCCTTGTCCCAGTAGATGACCTTGTCGTTTTTATAGCTCTGGACGCCCATGTTCACCGTGCTGAACGCCGCTGCACCGAGTTCCGGCGTGCTGAGCGTTCCCTGGTTGCCGGTCGCCACGCACTTCAGGAAGTTGTCCCAGAGCGCGTAGGTTAGCGCGCCGTTGGCCGACGCGCCGTCCTTCGTGTGTTCGTAGCCGGCCATCGGCTCGAAGCCGCCGTCGACCATTTCGCCCTTCACGTTCTGGGCGTCGCCGGGGCCGCGCGCCCGACCGCTCGCGTCCTGCGGGATCACTTCGAAGCCCTTCATGATGTCGCCGATCAGCGGCAGGAACTTGATGGTGCCGAGCTTGCCGCGGATCACTTCGTCGATCGGGTAGTCGTTGCACATCGTGGCCGTCACGAACATCTGGCAGCCTTCGTCGTAGTCGGCGCAGACCATGCTGACGTCCGGAACGTCGCGGGTGTCGTATTCGAGGTACAGTCCGCCGCCGCCGACGACGCGCCGCGGGTAGCGCACGCCCATCGCCGCGATCAGGTGCGTCACCTGGTGCACGAAGAGGTCGGTGAACATGCCGCCGCCGAACGGCCAGTAGCAGCGCCACTGGGCGTACACGGCCCGGTCGAACGCGTATTCCTCCGGCGTCGGCCCGAGCTTCTCGCCCGCCACTTCGAACTTGTGGCCGAGGAAGAGGTCCCAGTCCACCGTCGTCGGCGTCATCGTCTTCGTCAGGTTGTAGTAGCGCCACTGGCCGACGAGCGAGTTGCGGTAGTAGCGCGTCTGCGCCTGCATCACGTGGCCGATCTTGCCGCTCTTCACGACGTCGTACGCCTTCTGCCAGGTCGGGTCGGCCATGCTCTGCACGCCGACGGACATCACCTTGCCGGTCTTCTTCCAGCTATCGACGACAGCCTGCGCCTGCGCGATCGTCCGCGTCATCGGCTTTTCGCAGTAGACGTGCTTGCCCGCCTCCATCGCGTCGATCGTCTGCCGCGCGTGCCAGTGGTCCGGCGTGCAGATGCACACCACGTCCACGTCCTTGAGGTCGAGGATCTTGCGGTAGTCCTTCACGATGTGGTCGGCTTCCGTCACGCCCATGCGCTTGGCGGAGGGGAAGAGGCCCTGGCCTTTGCCCTTACCCTTCGATTGGTCGCCATCCCAGACGTCGCACGCCGCCACGAGGGCCACATCCTTCGCGACCTCCTTGCGCTTGAGGCTGACGTCGATGTGCTGCTGGCAGCGGCCGCCGACGCCGACGAACGCGAGCCGGGCGTTCGCGTTCGCCCCCGGCACTTGGGCGTAGCTCTTGGCCGTCAGGCTCATCGCGGTCCCCGCGACGGCGGCGGACTTCAGGAACGTCCGGCGGTGGGATTTCTTCATGGTTGAGACTCCGTGGGAAAGGTAGGCGGAAAGCCGTGGGACGGTCGTCCCACGGCTTGAAAGGCGATATCACTTCTTACTGTGCGAGAGCAGCCACGAATACAACTCCTCGTGCGCGTAGGCGGCGTCCCACGAGTTGTGGCCGACGTGCGGGAACTCGCTGTACCGCGGCTTGCCGCCCGCCTTCTGGATCGCCGCGATCATGTCCTGCGACAGCTTCGCCGGCACCACCTTGTCCTCCGCGCCGTGGAAGTTCCAGATCGGCAGGTCCTTGAGCTTCTCGCCCCACTCGGTCTTCCCGCCGCCGCAGATCGGAGCGATGGCCGCGAACTTGTCCGGGTGCGCCGCCGCGATCGACCAGGTGCCGAAGCCGCCCATCGACAGGCCCGTGAGGTACAGCCTCTTCGGATCGCCGTTGTACTCCTTCACGATTTCGTCGAGCATCGCCAGGGCGCGCTTGCCGTTCGGCCCCTCCGCCTGCCAGCCGCGCGTCTCGGCCTGCGGAATGATCGTGACGAACTTGAAGAGCTGCTTCTTCTCCTCCATCCGCTTGATGTGCGGGGCGATCCCCTGCTGGATCGGCATCGCGCTGCCGCCCTTCGTTTCCCCGGCCCCGTGCAGGAACAGGAGAATCGGGTTCGGCTTCGTCTTGTCCAGGTTCGCCGGCACGAACACCACGTACGGCGATTCGTGGCCGTCCTCGTTCTTGAAGACCTTGTCGACGAACGCGCCCTTGTCGGCGGCGGCGAGCGGTGCGGTGAGCATGGCGGCCATCAGGAAGGCGGAGAGTCGGAGCATCGGGAGAAATCTCCGGGAGGGGATCGCCCATCAGTTTATCGCACATCGGAAGCAACGGCACGCGCTATCCCAACGCGAACTCGTTTAGCCGCGAGGCGGAGTCTTCGGAGC
>CAYVRB010000468.1:0-3022 GCA_964453375.1 uncultured Alcaligenaceae bacterium | reverse complement strand
ACGGCGGCCCGGTGTGCGTGACCAACTGCCGCAACACCCCGCTCCGGGGTGCCAAGGGGCAGGTGTACGAGGGCGGGATCCGCGTGCCGTTCGTGGTGTCGTGGCCGGCGAAGTTGAAGCCGGGCAAGTTCGATCATTCGGTGAGTTCGCTCGACGTGTTCCCGACCGCGCTCTCTGCCGGGGGCGCCGCCACGCCGAGCGCGAAGCTCGACGGGGTGGACCTCCTGCCGCACCTGCGCGGCGAGTCCAAGGCGTCGCTCGCGGATCGGGCGCTGTTCTGGCGCACCGGCGGCGGTCAAAACTTCGCGGTCCGCGCGGGGTCGACGAAGCTCGTGAAGATCGGGAAGAACCCGGCCGAACTGTACGACCTCGGCACCGACGCCGCGGAGTCCACGAACCTCGCGGACCAGAAGCCCGCGGACGTCGCGGCTCTCCAGAAGCGCCTCGATACCTGGAACGCCGAACTCGTCGCGCCGAAGTGGGAAAGTCCCCAGCCCGCGAAGAAGAAGTGACACTCCGGAGATACGAACAATGAGGCGGTTCTTCGCGTGCGCGGTTTTCTGGGCCGCGCTTGCAGGCGTGGCTTCTGCGGCCGACGACCGAACGGCGCGCGAGAAGTTACTGGCCGAGGCCGAGGCGCGGCTGAAAGCGATCTACGAGAAACGGGAGTTCGCACCGGCCACCTTCCCGGGCCAGTGGCTCGCGGACGGTTCCGGCTACCTGATGCTGGAGCCTGCCAAACCGGGTGCGGAGCCGGACGTTGTCAAGTACGACGCCACGAGCGGGACGCGATCCGTCCTCGTCGGCGGGGATCAACTCGTTCCGCCCGGCTCGATGCGGCGGCTCTTCGTTCAGCGGTGCTTCCCCACGCCCGTCGAACACACGTTCTGCCTGGAAACGCGAACCGGCATCTGGCTGTTCGACTCGAAATCGGGCAAGCTCCAGAAGTTGTCCGGAGAGGTGCCGTCCGGCCTGCCCGCGGGCGCGTTCGCTCCGCGAGTCGATCGCATCATCGTCCGTCGGGGCCGGAACCTCGCCGTGGTCGACGTGGCGACGGGTCGCGTCGCGCCGCTGACCGCCGATGACGACCGGGGACAATTGGACAACTACGCCCCGACTTGGAGCCCCGACGGCCGCCGGGTCGCGTACATCCAATCCGACTCCGCCAAGGTTCGCACGCGGCCGGTCCTCCGGCCGACCGACCCGACGTATCCCGAAGTGACGCGCGTTCCGTTCGCCCGCGTCGGCACGCCCATCCCGACGCTGCGCGTGGGCGTCGTGGATCGCGACGGCGGGGCCACGCGCTGGGTGAAATTCCCCGCCGAGCCGGGCACCTGTTACGTCCAGAATGTCGCCTGGGCCGGGAACTCGAACGAACTGCTCATCGAATTGCAGAGCCGCTCGCGGGACAGCCGCAAGTTCCTGCTCGCCAACGTCGAGACCGGAGAAGTCGCGACCGCCTACGAGGAGACGGACCCCGCGTGGGTGGATGCGAGCTATGCCGCCAACGCGGGGCTGGAGTGGATTCGCGGCGGCAAGGAATTCGTCCTGCTCAGCGAGCGCGACGGCTGGCGACAGGCGTACGTGATTTCGCGAGACGGCAAGCAGCGAACGCCGCTGACGAAATCCAAGTCCGACATCATCGCCCGTGGGCCGGTCGATGAGGCGGGCGGCTGGTTCTACTACCTCGCGTCGCCAACGAACGCGACGCAGCGCTACCTCTATCGCATCCGGCTTGATGGGAAGGGTGAGCCGGAACGGGTGACGCCCGCGGATCAGCCCGGAACGCACGGCTACGAATTCTCGCCGGATCGGAAGTGGGCGTTCCACACGTATTCCACGTTCGACAAGCCGCCGGTCATCGACCTCGTGCGACTCGCGGACCACCGCTCGGTGCGCGTCTTGGAAGCGAACGAAGAGGTCCGAACGCGCTCCGGCCCCTTGATCGCCCGGCCGACCGAGTTCTTGAAACTCGACATCGGAAACGGCGTGGTGATGGATGCCTGGATGCTCAAGCCGCGCGACTTCGACGAGAAAAAGAAGTACCCGCTCTTCGTCTTCGTGTACGGCGAGCCGCACGCCCAGACGGTCCTCGACGACTGGGCCGGTGGCCAGAACCACACGATGTTCCACCGCATGATCGCCGACCTCGGGTACCTCGTCGTCTCGATGGACGGTCGCGGCACGCCGGCGCCGAAAGGGGCCGCCTGGCGGCGGGCCGTGTACGGCAGCCTCGGCCCGCTCTCCACCGAGGAGCAGGCGGCCGGAGTGAAGGAGCTGGGCCGCATGCGATCGTACGTCGACCTGTCGCGCGTGGGCATCTGGGGTTGGAGCGGCGGCGGCTCGAACACCTTGAACGCGATGTTCCGCAAGCCGGACGTGTACCACGTCGGCATCGCGGTGGCGCCCAAGCCGAGGCCGGAGTTGTACAACGCCTGGTTCCAGGAGATCTTCATGCGGACCCCGGACGTGAACCCGGACGGGTACCGCACGGCCGCGGCCATCAACTTCGCCGACGGTCTGAAGGGAGACCTGCTGATCGTCCACGGCACCGGCGAAACCAACACCCACCTTGAGATCGCCGAGAGCCTCGTGGACCGGTTGATCGAACTGGGCAAGCGCTTCGACTACATGGCCTACCCCAACCGCGACCACGGCCTGCGCGAGGGGAAGGGCACCGCGGTCCACCTTCGGATGCTGATGACGCGGTATTGGATCGACCACCTTCCCCCCGGTCCGCGGTGATCTCGGAACATCGAGCCTTCGCGAACAAACCGGCGCGTCTTCGGTGGGATCCGCATCAAACCGCTCCCAGGTAATTACGGCCGTTCGGGTCGATACTCTTGGCTCGGAACTCACGACTCGATTTTGAAAAACGAGTCGTGATGTGCTTCCCACAAAATACTTGCCGTGGTGTTTGCATCTGTCGCACCGCCGTGCCCGATGGGGACCGTTCTCGGCCCCGGAGGGGCCGCGGGGTGTAGTGACTGTATTGGAAGTCAATACGAAACTGCAACGTCCG
>CAYVRB010000467.1:0-3028 GCA_964453375.1 uncultured Alcaligenaceae bacterium | reverse complement strand
CCATGATGCTTGCGTAGCTTCCCAAAAACCACCCAACTACAATCAATACGGCCTATTACCGCGCTATGCCGCCTGAGACGATCCGCCACTGCCGGTACCTGGAGACGCAGTCGCCCCGGCAGGAACTGGCCGGGTTCCTGAGCCAGCGGGCGCACTGTTTCATGGATCGAAAAGACTGGCAAGAAGCATCCACGGCTTTCGCCTGGGCGAACGAGTTGTGTCCGGGAGTCAACGGCCACGGTAGCGGGATGTACTCGTTCCTGACGTGGCAGGCGCTCAAGGCGTGGGACGAGGAGTTGAAGCGGCGAGTTCCGGGGCGGAGTTTCCCGAAGCTCGACATCGGACTGCCCGCCCACTACTTTCGAGAGTTGCCCCGCGAGATCGAACGGGAGCTGATCCGTCTGCGAGTGCAGCAGTCGGTATTGAATGACCCGAATTACGAGCGGCAGTGGTGGGCACCGCTGCGGGCCTATCCGTTTACCCGTCCGCGAGAATTACCCGAGGTATTGCGGATCGATTATCGCTGGAATCGGCCGGCCGCGCGTGCCGGTCAACCTGCCTCAACAGGAGAGTAACGATGTTCTCGCCAACGCTGGGTCGGTGGGTCCAGAACGACCCAATCGAGTACGAGGCGGACGACCCGAACCTCTACCGGTTCGTCAGCAACAACCCGCCCAACTTCACGGACCCGAGTGGGCTCGATCCCCAGATCGGTCCTCGCGGCGAGCCAGGAGTAGGAGGGTTTCGTGGAGGCCTTGGCGTAATGCCTAAGCCACCGGCTCCCCCACAATCAATCCCTTCGCAACCTCCAGTTCCTGGAGCAGTACCTTGGCGGGGCGGCTGGCTGCTTCCCTGTCCGAAGACGATTGATGAACTGAAAGCGCTGCCACTGCAGCCTGACTACAAAGGCAAGGTATCGGTATGGAAAGACCCCGCGTGGGTCACGAGGAGGTACCATGCCGGAGCAACCGAGACGTGGCGGATAAGGATTGATGGAGAACCTGTGGACAATCAATGCGGCTACGACTGCAATGGGAGGGTCATTACGGCTGGGACCGGAGCCGGAACGGCAGACTCTAACAACGCAAACCCTCTTGGACACTTTCTCATGGACGTTCTGCCATGGGAACTCACGCCCCATGGCAAGATCGATGACTATCATAAGCATAGACCACCAATCACCGTGCCGGATGCGCCTGCCAATCGAGTCGATGTCATTCCACCGCCCCGACCGTATGAACCTAAAGGCGAGCCGGGAATGGGAGGGTTCAAGGGCGGTCAAGGTATACAAGGTATGTGATGTCAATCCGATCAAATGACGGTAGGTATATGAAGCGATGGAAACACATTCTGTGCGGTGTGTTGTTAACCAGCTTGCTGGGCTACTTTTCCTGGTCTGCCATGTGGTACTTTGCATCCTACTCGCCAGTTCCGGAAGCTGCAGAGGAAGTGCGTAGACAGGGAGCTAAATATGGCTATCGCATGGAGGGATATCTTGGCGACATCACCTCCGAACCGAACGACACTGGCGGGTGCGAAGTGAAGCTTGAATTTTCCGACTACTCTGTCGATCCTCCTCGGCGTGCTATGACAGTCCATGCTCGGAGGTCATGGGCACTAGGCCAGTGGGAAATCGTTGAATTCAGCGAGAAACCGCTACGATAACGAACCAAGTTAGTCTTAGCCGGGACTTTAGCCCTCCTTCGAGTATGGAGCCACGATCTACATCAGGGTACACACGAAAACGGTTAACGCGGTGGGCGGATGCGTAACACCGGTGAGAAGTCCTGGAGGACGCCATGCCCACCATCGCCGTCGTCGGGGCCGGCCCGGATCGCCGCAAGTTCGCCAACAAGTGCGTCCGCGCCTACCGCGCCGCCGACTGGACCGTCTTCCCGATCCACCCCTCGGCCGACGTCGTCGAAGGCCTCGCCGTCCACCGCGCGCTCGCCGACGTGCCGCTCGACCACCTCGACCGCGTCAGCGTCTACCTGCCGCCCGCCGTCGGCCTCGCGGCGCTCGACTCCTTCGCCGGCAAATCCATCGGCGAACTCTGGCTGAACCCCGGCGCCGACGCCCCGGAGGTCGTCGCCAAGGCGCGCGCGCTCGGCTTCGAGGTCGTCTGCGATTGCAGCATCGTCGCCATCGGCTACTCCCCCTCGCAGTTCGGCGAGTCGGAGTGACACCGATTTTTCGGATTTCGCTGGTGGGCGCCGCGCCGTCGTGGTAGAAGGAAGTGTCGAACACGTTTTTCGGGAGCCGCGCCATGTTTCGCTCCATGCTCGCCCGCAAAGTCCCCCCCCTCCCCCCGCATAACCCGTGCGCGCGTTAGGCTCGCCGCCGAGTTGCTGGAAGCCCGCGAGGTGCCGGCCGTGAACACCTGGCTCGGCGACGGGGTCGAGAACAGTTTCTTCACCGCCGCCAACTGGAGCTTGAACCGGTTGCCGAACTCCTCCGACGAGGTGGTGTTCGACGGCGACGTGAGCCACGAGCCGTGCTTCGACTTCGGCCAGACGGTGGAAGAGGAAATCGGCACGGGCGACGGTTCGTACTACCGCATCAGCTTGCAAGACGGCTATACGGGCACGGTGTTGCTCGGCTCCCACATTTCGATCCACAACTTCGAGATGACGACCGGCGAGATGGAACTGGACCTGCACGTGACGGGGATCACGGTGATCGACTCGTTCGAGTGGGCCGGCGGCGGCGCGTTGAACGATTCGGAGGTCGCGGGCGGCCTCTACCTCGCGAACGGCTGCGTGGCGAACATCGCGCCGGGCGAGGGGGTGACGCTGACGACGGGGCTGTCGTTTCTCTTGCAAGATGCATTGAGCCTGGCGGGCGGCGCCATGGCGACGTTCACGGAGGGGACGCTCGGCTTCAAGAATAGTGCTGGCATCGGCGTCGGTCAATTCTGCGCCGTTGAGGTGATCGCGCTCGCTGGAGGAGGCAGTGTAACGATGGACAACGTCGATCGTATCCCCTCAGCCTTCTGAACTGGCCTTGCGCCCGGGCGTCGCGTGTTGTA
>CAYVRB010000466.1:0-3034 GCA_964453375.1 uncultured Alcaligenaceae bacterium | reverse complement strand
TGGGCATCCCGGTGGCGGCGGGCCTTCTCTACCCCCTCACCGGTTGGCTCCTCAGTCCGATCCTCGCCTCGGCCGCGATGGCGCTCTCGTCGGTGAGCGTGGTGACGAACGCGCTCCGGCTCGGCCGGTTCGATCTCAAACGGGGAGAATGATGTGGACACGGCTCAAATTGTGGTGACGGCTGGCGGGATCGTGGTCATCGGGTTCATCCTGTGGTTCTTCTTCGGCCCCAAGGCGACGACGACGGCCCGAGACGATGCGACGGGCGTACAAGAGGTCGAGGTCGTGGTCCGCGGCGGATACACGCCGGACCGCATCGAAGTGAGGCAGGGCCGTCCGGTCCGGCTGACCTTCCTGCGGCAAGAGTCAAACCCTTGTACCGAGCAGGTCATCCTCGGCGACTTCGGCATTTCCCGCACACTCCCGGAGGGGGAACGGGTGCCGGTCGAGTTCACCCCGGACAAGGCGGGCGAGTTCACTTTCCACTGCGGCATGAACATGGTTCGCGGCAAGCTGGTCGTGACCCGTAACGGCTGATGCGACTCGGTTCGACAGGCCGCGCCGCTTTCCGACCTTTACTCACCCCGCCAGACGCCCTCAGCCGATATAAGCTGCATATTCCATCAAGCCGGCCGGGAAGTCGTGGCGGCGACGTCCTGTGGGTTTGGCCGCGCGAGCGGTCATCCCAAGAAGTGCAGGACGCACATGAAATCGCTTTTTTACCGCAGGCAAGTTCCAATATTGGCCGCTTGCGTGTTCGGTCTACTCACGTCTGGCACCCTCCGGGCACAGCGTTCCATCGCGCCCACATCGGCATCGCCTCCGACGACATCCGCGGCTCCCGCGCCCGGCTACTCCCTCGACGACCTTGTGCAGATCGGCTTGGCCCAGAATCCGCGACTCGTTCAAGGGGCATACAGCGTGACCGCTGCGCAGGCGCGAGCGTATCAAGCGGGCCTCTATCCCAACCCGACCGTAGCCTTCACACTCGATGAACTCGGCGACCGGACGGGTCAACGGGGGGTGAATACGCTGCCCCTCGTCACGCAGGAGATCGTGACCGGTCGCAAGCTCACGCTCAACCGGGCAGCGGCGGGGAAAGAGGTCGATCAGGCGGGACTCGCTCTCGCGTCGCAACGGGCCACGCTTCTCTCCGGTGTCCGGGTCGCGTTCTTCGACCTGCTCGTACTTCAACGGCGGATCGAACTACTCGGCGAACTCACCGCGCTCGCCGACCAGTCCATCGCGCAGACGAAGAAGCTACTCGACGCCAAGCAAGTGGCCCGGCTCGATCTGGTGCAACTCGAAGTCGAGGCGGAGCGGTTGCGGACGGATCAGGAAGCGGCCGAGCGGGAACTGCCGGCCGCATTCCGTCGGCTCGCGGCGGTGGTCGGGGTGAACCGTCTGCCGGCGAAGCCCCTCACCGGCTCACTCGATGCCGCGCTCCCGGACTACGACCTGGAACGTCTCCAACAATACATTTTGAGCGTTCACCCGGATCGTCAGTCGGCCGTGGTCGGGGTCGAACGGGCCAAACTGGTCCTGCGTCGTGCCGAGGTCGAGCCGATTCCGAACGTGAGTCTCTCGGCCGGTTACGTACGCCAAAACCAGAATCAATCCAACGACTGGACGGTCGGATTGAGCGTGCCGGTGCCGGTCTGGAATCGGAATCAAGGAAACATCCGGGCTGCCAAAGCCCAAATTGCCGAGTCGATTCAGGCGATCGCTGTCGTCGAAAATGATTTGACAGAACGACTGGCCACGGCGTTCCGTGACTTCGCCGCGTCGAAGAAACGGGCCGAACGATACAAGGCGGCCATCATGCCTCGGGCACGGGAAACGTACGACCTGTCGGTGAAGGCGTATCAGGGCGGTCAGTTTGAGTACCTCCGGGTACTGGAAGCCCAGAGATCGGTCGCGCAGGCAAATCTGGACTACATTCGCGCCTTGGGTGAAGCCTGGCGTGCGGCGAGTGTGATCTCGGGGTTGACCCTCGAAGAAGAATGGCCGATTGCTCCTTCAGTCGCGACGGGCCAGTCGCCGCGACCCGCAGGCCCGGCCGTCGATAGTCTGCCAATGAAAAAATGACCCTGCTGCAAGTCCTCCGACGAACGCGGCTCGCTCGTTGCCAGTCGCCGCTTCGGATCGAGTGAACCGGACCTGTCGTGACAATCACTTCGGACCACACGACATCAAAGTCGCGCAGTTGACCCACCCCGAAGGTATTCGAGGCGGGTCTTCGCTCGCGCGGAGGAAAACCCTGGGACTGCACTCATCCGACCTTCTGCACCTTTTGGACGGCGGCCCGGGCGACTTCGCGGACGTCCGGGTGTGCGTCGTCCGCCGCCTTGACCAAAGCCGGAACCGCCTTCGCCGCCTTCGGCCCGATGGCTCCGAGCGCGTGACACGCCATCCAGCGGACGTCCGTGTCGGCCTCGGACAGCAGTCGGACGAGGGCGGGGACGGCCTTGCTCGCTCCTGGGCCGATGCCGGCCAGCGCCGCGGCGGCCACCCGGCGGATTTCGCCGTCGGGGTCGGCCAATCCCTCGATCAGTGCGGGCACCGCCTTCACGGCCACCGGCCCGATCTTCTTGAGGGCGTGAGCGGCCACGAGCCGGACAGGCCGCTCGGCCGTGCCGAACGCCTTGATCAGCATCGGCAGCACCTTCCCGGCGGCCGGGCCGGCCTGGCGGAGTCCTTCCCCGGCGTGATGCCGCACGTCCCCGTCCGCATCGGCCAGGGCGTTGAGCAGCGCGTGCATCGCCTTCGGCTTGTCGGCCGCGAGCGATCCGAGTTTGACAACCGCCCGTCGCCGTTCCTCGGGCCGACGGGCTTGGAGTCCACAGAGCAGCAAGTCTACGTCGTCCATCGCTGTCCCTCCGTTACGGTCCGGGACGGCGGTCCACGGGATGAATTCCCGCGGTCGGCCGCCGCCCCCGACCTGGGTAGTCCCACGGCGGGAGCGGCTGCGGTAAAACCTGTCTGGCGCGCGAGCGTCGATCCTTGCCGCCCCCGAACTTCGTGCGGCGGCCAC
>CAYVRB010000465.1:0-3040 GCA_964453375.1 uncultured Alcaligenaceae bacterium | reverse complement strand
GGTGTGCGCGTGCCCCTACCTGAAAGCAGGAAGTTAATTTATGGGAAGCGTATAAGACGACACTGCGGTCCGCGTGGTGTCGGCGCCTCGATTCAAACGCTCTTGACCGCGTTCCAGCCTCGCGGTATCGGCCCTCGATTCCATTCAGGGCCATTCCCATGAAGTCGCTGCTTCCACTTCTCGCCGCGCTGGCGGTCGGTTGCGCGAACGGTTTCCACCGCGACGCCCTCCAGGAACGGCTCCACGACGGCTCGCTCCAGAGCACCGACAAGGACATCGCCGCGGCACGCGCGCTGCGGCCGCAGCTCCGGTTTCCCTGCCGCGTCGCCTGCTACCTGAACCCCGATCACAAAGGCGGCGACTGGCATTGGACGCAGGAGGACCGCGCCGCGCTCGAGACGGCGAGCGCCGAATTGAAGCGGAAGGGGATCGCCTCCGAGGTGCTGCTGCTCCCGGACATGCTCAGCGAGAAGGGGAGCCTGGACAAGCTCCGGCTGGCGGCGGCGAAGTGCGGGGCGGACGTGCTGTTCGTCGTGAACGGCGCGGCCGAATGCGACAAGTACAAGAACCCGGCCGCGGTGTTCGACCTGACCGTCGTTGGCGGCTACCTCGTCCCTTCGCGGCACGTCGATGCGCTCTTCCTCATGGAAGGCTGCCTCTTCGACGTGGACAACGGCTACGTCTATGGCGCCGTGCAGGCCGAAGGGATCGGCAAGATCGTGCGGCCGACGTTTCGCACGGAAGAGAAGGACGCGATCGCGAAGGCGAAGACGCAGGCGATCGGCCGGCTGAACGAGGAGCTGCTCAAGACGATGACGGCGCTGTCGAAGACGCCGACGACGGGCGTGGTTCCCGCGGTGCCCCCGGTGGGGCAAACGTTGACGTTCGAGCCGTGAGCGATTTCCCGTCGTTTGAATCCGCGCAATCGCATTTCCAAGAACGCTTTACGGTGACATCCCGTCCGCGCGCCGGGTGGGCGCGCTGTCGCGCGGAAGGTCCGTTCCTAGACTGTCCGTTGCGACCGCTCTCCCGAAACAGGTTTCAATGGACGGCCACATGATTCTCGTGCTGCGACCCGACGCGTCGCTCGAACAGATCGACCACGTCATCGAACGGGTCAAGGAACTGGGGTTCACGCCGCACGTCAGCCGCGGGGAATCGCGGACGATCGTGGGCGCGATCGGCGACGAGACGAAGCCGTTCGCGCAGAACTTCGCGGCGATCCCCGGTGTCGAGCAAGTGCTGCCGATCATGAAGCCGTTCAAGCTCGCCAGCCGCGAGTTCAACAAGGAAGACAGCGTCGTTTACGTGGGGAAAGTGCGCATCGGCGGGGGCAGCCTGGCGATGATCGCGGGGCCGTGCGCGGTCGAGAACTACGACGTGATGGACACGGTGGCGAAGTACGTGAAGGCGGGCGGGGCGAACATTCTGCGCGGCGGCGCCTTCAAGCCGCGGACGAGTCCCTACGCCTTCCAGGGGATGGGCGAGGACGGCCTGAAAATCCTGAAGGACGTGGGCCAGAAATACGACCTGCCGATCGTCACGGAGGTGATGGACCCTCGGCAGGTGGACTTGGTGGTGAAGTACGCCGACATGCTCCAGCTCGGCGCGCGGAACATGCAGAACTTCGACCTGCTCAAGGAGTGCGGGCGGACGAAGACGCCGGTGCTGCTGAAGCGCGGCATGAGCGCGACGGTGAAGGACCTGCTCATGAGCGCCGAGTACGTGCTGGCCGAAGGGAACAAGAACGTGGTGCTGTGCGAGCGGGGCGTGCGGAGCTTCGAGGACAGCACGCGGAACATGCTGGACATGAGCGCGGTGCCGAACGTGAAGGGGCAGAGCCACCTGCCGATCATCGTGGATCCGAGCCATGCGACGGGGCGGCCGGACCTGATTCCGAGCATGTGCCGCGCGAGCGTGGCGGCCGGGGCGGACGGCGTGCACGTGGAGGTGCACAACTGCCCGGAGAAGGCGCTCTCGGACGGCCCGCAGGCGCTGCTGCCGCACCAGTTCCTGGCGCTGATGGGCGACCTGCGCCGCCTCGCCGACGCGCTCGGCCGCCACTTCTGGGCGCCGACGGAGAGCTAGTTTTGCATCTGCATTGCTCATTTTGCATGGATCCGATTACCGCCACGACATGGCATCATGGATGCCGGGATCAATGCAAAATGACCAATTCAAAATGCAAAATGACTGACATCGATCAAGGAAAAGGAAATGGCCAAGCGTCCGAAGTTCATCGCCGGCAACTGGAAGATGTTCACCTCGCGCACCGGGGCGAAGGAGTTGGCGGCAGCGGTTGCGCGGGGCGCGCCGGCGGGCGTTCGGGTCGCGGTCTTCCCGCCGGCCGTGTGGCTGACGACGGTCGCCGACGCGCTCGCCGGTTCGGCCGTCGGCCTCGGCGCGCAGAACTGCCACTTCGAGAAGGAAGGCGCGTTCACCGGCGAACTCGCGCCGCCGATGCTGCTCGAGGCCGGTTGCCGGTACACGCTCGTCGGCCACAGCGAGCGCCGGCACATCCTTGGCGAGACCGACGATTTCCTGAACAAGAAGGCGAAGGCGGCGCTCGCGGCCGGGTTGCACGTGGTCTTCTGCATCGGCGAGACGCTCGCGGAGCGCGAGGCGAACGCGACCGAGGCGGTGCTCGACCGCCAACTGACCGCCGGCCTCGCGGGGATCTCGGCCGCGCAGGCGGCGAGCCTCGTGATCGCGTACGAGCCGGTCTGGGCCATCGGCACGGGCAAGGTGGCGACGCCGGAGCAGGCGCAGGCGGCGCACGCGTTCGTTCGCGGGAAAATCGCGTCGCTCTTCGGCGAGAATGTGGCGTCGGCGCTTCTTATTCAGTACGGCGGTTCGGTGAAGCCGGAGAACGCGGCCGACCTGCTGCACCAGCCGGACGTGGACGGCGCGCTCGTGGGCGGGGCGAGCCTGAAGGCGGAGTCGTTCCTGGGCATCGTGCGGGCGGCCGTTTGAGCGAGCGGAAAATGATTGTTTACCCCCGGTAGGACGGACATCTAGTGCGTCCATATAAACCCGGACG
>CAYVRB010000464.1:0-3052 GCA_964453375.1 uncultured Alcaligenaceae bacterium | reverse complement strand
GGCCGACGCGGTGAGCTATCAATACTCCACGCCCTCCCACCCCGGCCCACCCCCTCCAGGGGGGAGGGAGAAAAACGCCGTGAGCCTCGACGGGAGTAATCGAAGTTGAACATGACTTCAATCACTTCATCTCCGCGAAGTGCCGTCCCGCGAACTCGATGAACGTCGGCCAGGTCGGGCCGGTGACGTGGCCGCTCGTGTGCTGCTTGTAGCCGATGGAGCCGTCGACGAGGGCCGTGTCCACCTTTGGGAACTCGTCCGTGCCGAGGTCCTTCTTGCCGAGCAGCTTGTAGACCGGCCCGGCGGCGGCGGCGGCGAGGAACATTCCTTTCGCGTCCACCCAGCCGTCGCCCTTCTCGAGCGTGCCGGCGCTGATGAAGACGGGTCTCGGGGCGCACATCGCGATCAGCATGTGCGAATCGACGGGCAGGTCGTTGGCCGTCAACGGACCGGCGTACTTGATGTAGTTCCCGGCCATCCAGTGGTACTCGCCGCTTCCGGCGACGTTCTCGACCTTCTCGCCCCAGTTTCGGCGGTGGAGCTTCGCGCCGGCGGCGCCGGACGAGCTGACGTAGGCGGTGGCGAAGCGCTCGTCGGTGGCGAGCGTGACGAGGGCGGCCTTGCCGAAGCGCGAGTGCCCCTCGATGCCGACGCGCTTCGCGTCCACGTCCTTGTCGGTTTCGAAGTAGTCGAGCACGCGGCCGGCGCCCCAGGCCCAGGCCTTGAGGGCGCCCCAGTCGTCCACCTTGCGGGGCTGGCCCTTGTTGGCGAGGCCGATGATGCCGCGCGTCAGGCTCAGGCCGTTGTCGCCCTGGATGGCGTAGGTCTGCACGATCGCGTAGCCCCAACCCTTGGCGAGCAGCTGGGCCTGCCAGCTTCCGGGGCCAGGCCCGGGGCCGCCGCCCATCGGCGCGCCGCCGAAGCTGAATCCGAACTCGATGATGACCGGCACCGGCCCCTTCGCGTTCGCCGGGGTCGCCAGAGTCAGCGGAATCTCGACGGCGATCGCGGGGCAGGCCGAATTGTCCGCCTTGCCGACGAGCTCCTTCACGACCACGTCGACGCCCGCGACCTTGCGATTCTCCTTCTTCGTGACTTCCCACTTCACCTTCGGCGTCTCCTTCGGCGTGCGGCCGTAGACTTCGCGGTCGAAGTCCTCGACGATCTCGGCGCGCCGCTTCGCCCACTGCTCCGGCTTCGTCACCTTCGTGCCGTCCTTCATCGTCAGCACGTCCGGCAATTTCGGGTACGGGTTGGCCTTGCTCTCGTCGTAGTTGGCGTAGTTGGGCGAGTTCTTATTGTTGCCATCGGCGCCGCGGCGGATCTCCTTGATGCCGAGGAGCTTCATGGTGCGCTGGTGGTCCTCGCGCGAGGTGAGGAGCACCGGCTCGGGGAGCGCGGGCTTGTCCTGGGCCGCGAGGGCGAAGCAGCCGGCGACGAGCGCGCCGAGGGAGAAGAGCGTGCGCATGGGAGGGTTCCGGGAGGGGGGCCGTCATTGGCTATTCTTATAGTCGATTGGCCGCGACCGAGCATGAAGGAGTTCTGAGAACGCGAGCGGCCGCATCCCTATCATGGCGGAACCATGAGTTCCTTCACCGACCGCCTCGCCGACGCCGTCCGCCGCAAGGGGGCGCTGTGCGTCGGCATCGACCCGCGCCTCGAATCGCTGCCGAAATCGATTCGAGAGAAGCATCCCGAACCGGCCGCGGCGTTCGTGGCGTTCGGCCTGCGCATCCTCGAACTCGTCGCACCGTTCGCCGGCGTCGTGAAGCCGCAGGCGGCGTTTTTCGAGCAATTCGGCCCCACCGGCTTCGCCGCGATGCAGGCGATTCTGCGGCGCGCGAAGGCGATGGGCTTCGTCACGATCCTCGACGCGAAGCGCGGCGACATCGCCAGCACGGCGACCGCCTACGCCGAGGCCGCATTCGGGCCGACGTGGGACGCCGACGCGCTGACGGTCAATCCATATCTGGGCCAGGACGCGGTCGAGCCGTTCATCAAGACGGCACGTAAGGACGGGCGCGGAATCTTCGTGCTGGTGCGGACGAGCAATCCGGGCGCCGGGCTGTTCCAGGATCTGCCCTGCGAAGGCCGGCCGCTCTACCGGCGCGTCGCGGAGGAAGTTGTGAAGTGGAACGGCGACGTCGGCGACGTCGGGGCCGTGGTCGGCGCGACGCATCCGGCGGAGTTGAAGGAGCTTCGCGCCGCGATGCCCGGCGTCTGGCTGCTGGTGCCCGGCTACGGCGCGCAGGGCGGCACGGCCGACGACGTGAAGGCGGCGTTCGACGCGAACGGCTTGGGCGCGATCGTCAACAGCTCGCGCGGCGTGACGTTCCCGTTTTCGCCGGACGATGCGGATTGGGAAGCGAAGGTGACGGCGGCGGCGAAGCGATCCCAGGCGGAACTCGCGTTCAGCCGCTAATGCGCGCGACGAGCAGGCCGATCCCATAGATGGCGTGGCCGACGACGAAGGCGAACACGCCGGCGAGCAGCAGACCGCGGCCCCAGCGTTCCGGTTCGTTGGGTCGCCCGCGATGACCCAGCAGGCCGAGCGCGAAGAGAACGAGGCCGAGCGCCGCGACGATTCCGCCAGGCCCGTCGATGACCCAGCGCGGCGAGGAATGCGACGTGCTGGACGGAAGCACGATCAACGTCTGCCCGCGGACCAGGCCGGCAAGCCCGAAGCCGAGGATGCCGAGGGCGATCAGGACTTTGACGACCCGATCTCGCAGTTCGATGGAACGAGCGTGCTTCTCATCGGAACAGAGGGGGCCGGTCGCCGGGGCCTCGCGGGCGAGTTCGCGGTCGGCGAGCCGCAGTCCGAAGATCGCGAGCGGCAGCGCGACGATTCCGCCGGCGAGCGCGCCGAGGCCGAGGTCGACGTTCAACTTCATTGCGACGAACATGCCGCCGACGATGGGGAGCAGCGCGCCCCAGAGGATCCACGTCGCGATCAGGATGGTGCGGAGCATCGACATCGAATTTGGCCCGTATCGTTTAGCCGCGAGGCGGAGTCTTCGGAGCCGAGCGCGGGACCTCGGTTACGCGCTCG
>CAYVRB010000463.1:0-3055 GCA_964453375.1 uncultured Alcaligenaceae bacterium | reverse complement strand
ACAAGCTCGTCGTCACCATGCCCGAAAGCATGTCGATGGAACGCCGCCGGCTGTTGAAGGCGTTCGGCGCCGAACTCCACCTCACCGCCGCCGAGAAGGGAATGAACGGCGCCGTCGCCCGCGCCGAGGAACTCGCCCGCGAGCTCGGCGGCGAACCGAAGGCGTTCATCCCCCAGCAGTTCAAGAACCCCGCCAACCCCGCCGTCCACCGCCGTACCACCGCCGAGGAAATCTGGACCGCCACCGGCGGCAAGTTCGACGTGTTCGTCTCGGGCGTCGGCACCGGCGGCACCATCACCGGGTGCAGCGAGATCTTCAAGGACCGCAATCCGGCCATTCGCATCGTCGCCGTCGAACCGGTCGTCAGCAACGTGCTCACGCAGCACATCGTCAACGGCGTGCCGGTGGACAAGGTGACGCCGAACCGCCACAAGATCCAGGGGATCGGCGCCGGCTTCGTGCCGGGCATCATCCAGGACGGCCTGAAGCGCGCCGAGGAGCGCGGCCGCAAGCTGATCGACGAGATCGTGCAAGTGACCGACGACGAATCGTTCGACGTGGCGCGGCGGATGGCGAAGGAAGAGGGGATGCTCTGCGGCATCTCGTGCGGGGCCGCCATGAGCGCCGCGATCAAGATCGCCGGTCGGCCGGAATACGCCGGCAAGACGATCGTCGTGATCCTGCCCGACCTCGGCGAACGCTACCTCAGTACCGCGCTCTATCCCGAAGCGTGAGTCGTTATTTCTTGCCGGGTCGGTTCCGGTAGAGTTGATCCCATTTGCTCGGCGGGCCGGGCGGCGTGACGCCCGACACCGCCAGGTCGTACTTGCGGGCCAGTTCCAACAGCTTCTTCGAGTGGTCCGGCCAGGGCGCGGATTCCAGTTTCTTCAGGTCGGACTTCTCGCCCGTCGAGAGCTTTGCGGCCAACTCCGTTTCGATGAACGCCTTGATCGCCGGCATGTATTCGTCCGGCTTCGACGGACCGAACGATAGACCGGTCGGCAACGGCACCTTCAACTCGTGAGCCTCGCGAACGACGACCTCGGCGAAGTCGGGCCACTTGCCCGCCGCCGGATGCTGCGCCAACTGCTTCCGGCCGGGTCCGGATTTTTTCCTCATCTGCTGGAGAAAGTCCGCGGGCAGGTCGCCGATCGACTTGACCAGCTTGCCGTTCGCCGGTTCGGGGAGCAACGGATGCTGGTCCGAGAGGCGGATCAGGTTGTTGCCGTAGAGGTACCATTTGAACCAGTCGCCGCCCGGCGCGAGGTCGCGCCGAAGCGCGTCCAGGTCGGCGCGCTCGACGGCGGTCAACCGCGGTCGAAGGACCGCATCCACGTACTCGTGGACGTGCTTCGTCAGTTCGTCGCTGTCGAAGGGCCACGGTCGGCGATCGGTGCGGATGTTCGCCCATTCCCGCTTCGCGATCTCCCACGTGTTGCGGCGGCGGGCGTCCTGCTGCTTCACGTCCGCGACGAGTAGATCGCGCTGGGCGCCCTCGGCGTTCTGAATCCGCTCGCGCACGCTCGCCGGCAGCCCTTCCCGCCACTGCCGCGCCTTCACGATGCGGATCGCTTCCAGCCGCTCGAACGCGGCCGGAGCGCCGAGCACTTCCTTGCGGTAGTTGTCGGGCAGGCGATCGAGCCAGATCGCGTAGCGTTCCAGCGCGGCCATCAGCCGCGATTGCGCCGGCGCCTCGAGCGCGGCGATCTCCTCGTCCAGCTTGCGGAGCTGTTGCTGCCGCGCCGTCGGATAGGTTTTGAAGGCGTTCTCCAGCCGTTCCAACTCCGTCGACGTGAGCGTATCGACGGGCGCGGGGTGCGCGCCCTCGTCCGGCTCGGAGTCGCCGAAGAGATCGGCGGATTCGAGTTGCTGGGCGAAGGCGAGGTCGTCCACGCCGAGGAGGAGCGGCAACCGTTCAAGGAGTCGCACTTGTTCGCTGGTGCGTTTGGTGGGGTCGGCGGCTTCGAGGTGGGGGCGGGCAAGCAGGTGGCCGAAGTAGCCGAGCGCCCCGGCCGCGACGAGGGCGAACGCCCAGCCGACCAGGAACCGCGCTATGTTTCGCGGTGCGGGCGGCGGGATGACGAAGCCCGACGTGGCGGCCGCGACGGGCGCGGCGAGATGCGATGCGGTGCCCGCCGGCGCCGCCAGGCTCAGTTGCGTCAGCGTGCGGCTCGCGAACGACGGCGACGGCTCCGGCGTCGGCAGGTAGTCCAGCAGGTCGTAGGTCTTCTTGTACGATTCGATCTTTCGCCGCGCCGCGTCGTCGCCCGCCAGGCGCGTTTCGATCGCCCGCGTTTCCACGTCGTCCAATTCCCCGTCCAAATACGCGACGATCTCCTCCGACGTCTCGTCGTCGGGCGGAAGCTCGTCGAGCGCGGGCGCATCGTCCGGCATGGCCGTTCAATCCTCGTCCGCGGCCGGCGGCGGCTCGCGGTCCATGTATATATACGGCTGCAACACCTCGCGAAGCCGCTCCCGCGCCCGGCACAACAGCGACTTCACCGCCTTCGACGTCAGCCCCATCACGTCCGCGATCTCGGCGTAGCCCATGTCCTCGAACTTGTTCAACACCACCGCGACGCGCTGCCGCTCGTTCAGGTCGTCGAGCGCGCGGCGGACCACGTCCGCGAGTTCCTCCTGCTGCACGCCCTGCGTCGGCGGGGCGTCGCGATGGCTCGCGAGGGCCACGCCGGGGCGCGCCGCGAGCGAGCCGGAATCGCGCAGCTCCAGCGGGAGCTGCTTCCGCCGGCCGCGGTCCCGCAGGGCGTTCAAGGCGAGGTTGTTGGCGATGGTGAAGAGCCAAGTGCTGAACTTCGCCTTGGGGGTGTACTTCTTGCGCGTGCGGAAGACGCGGAGGAAGACCTCCTGCGCGAGGTCTTCCGCTTCCTCCTTGGTGCCGACGATGTGGTGCATGATGCCGACGAGGCGGTGCTGGAACCGCTCGACCAGTTCGCCGAACGCGGCCTGATCGTCCCGGTCGCGGACGCGGAGCATCAGGCGGATGTCCGGGTCGCGGACCGCCATCATGGCGCTGGTTTGGCCGGTCATGGAGTCG
>CAYVRB010000462.1:0-3063 GCA_964453375.1 uncultured Alcaligenaceae bacterium | reverse complement strand
TACTTGTGGCCGGTGTGAATGATGCCCAGCAGTGGGCCGAGGATGCCCGTGTAGACGTGCAACGTCATCCACGTCTGCAACGAGACGTGCGGCGTGATCCGCGCGCTGAGGAAGGGAATGCGCTTGACGGCCGGGTACGCGAGCGGGACGAGCATGAGCACGGCCCCCGCGATCCCGAACACCGCCCCGACCCCGCTGCCCGCGAAGCGGGGCGAACTGTGGACGAGGAAGCCGAGCCAGGCGAATATCAGGACGCCGAAGACGCCGGCGACGACGATACGATCGCGTTCTTTCACGGCTACGCCTCCACCGCGATGTCGCCCTTCGGCTTCGCCTGGCAGGCGAGAATGATGCCGTTGGTCTTGTCCTCGGGCGTCAGCGAATCCTCGACCTCCATTGTGACCTCGCCGGACGTCATCTTCACCTTGCAGATTCCGCAGGTGCCGACGCGGCACGAGTTCTCGATGCCGATGCCGAGTTCCTCGGAGAGTTCCAGAACGGTCTGGCCGACGTGAATCTTGGCCGACTTGTTGTTCGTCGAAAACGTCACCTTCGGCCCCGTGGCTGCGGCCGTCGGCTTCACGGACGTCCCGGCGGCGGCCGGGGCGGGCTTGGTCGCGCCGAACGCCTCGGTCTTCAACTGTTCCGAAGGAACTCCCAACTCGGCGAGCAGGGCCTTGGTCTCGTCCATCATCGTGGGCGGCCCGCACAGGTGGACCCTCCGCGAAGCCAGATCGGGAACCGTCCGCGTGAGGAATTCCTTCGTGAGGTGTCCGCGGGGGCCTTTCCAGTCCGTCCCTTCCGGCCTCGTCATCGTGACGGCGACGTGCAACTTCGGATTCACTCGCTCCAACGCGGCGACTTCGTTCCCCAGGATGTAGTCGGCCGGGGTTCGGCAGGCGTAGATGAAGAAGATGTCCCCGGGCCAGGACCGCTCGGTGAGATACCGGGAGATGCTCACCATGGGCGTGATGCCGACACCGCCCGACAGGAGGACGATGCTGTCCGCCTCCGTCCCGTCGAACGTAAATCTCCCGACCGGGCCGCCCGCCTCGATCCGGTCGCCCACCTTGAGCAGATCGACGATGTGGCGGGACACCGCGCCCCGCGGCTCGCGCTTCACGGTCAGATCGACGTACTCCCGGTGCGTCGGAGAGGACGAGATGGAGTAGGAGCGGTTCATCCGCGCTCCGCCGATCGAGAACGCCACGTTGAGGAACTGGCCGGGCACGAACGTAAACGGCAGGAATCCATCTCCGGATGAAGGCAGGAGGCGGAACGTTTTGACGCTCGGGGTTTCCGCGAGGATGCTCCCCACGCGAAGGTATCCCCGCCAATTCGCGGCCATGGGCGGTGCTGAGGCAGCATCCTCACCGGCAGGCCGGGCGGCTTTGGCGTCGGCCGCGGGTGGCGCGGTTTGTTGGGTTGGCAGAGGGCTCATGTTCACGTCCCCTCGGCGGCCGGCGGGGTCTTCCCCCCAGCCGGAGCGGCTGGTGCGGACGGGCCGGCCGATCCGACGAGCGGTGGTGCCGAGCCGGGGGGAGGCGACGCCTTGTCGGCCTCGATCCGCCCGAACAGGGCCGCCGCGCGGCGCATCTTGGCGAAGTACATGGCGACCATCGCCAGCGCGAACGCGACGAGCAGGATCATCGTGAAGAGGTGAAAGAGTGAGACGCCGGGGCGACCGCTGCGGGCTTCCACACCCTGCGGCGGTTGGAGGTTCATTTCCCCCTTGAACCATTGCAGGGCGACCTGGCGAGGCGGCTTGCCCTCGGCCAAGGCGCGTCGGGCGGCCAAGCCGCTCTCGAACCGCGCGACGGCTTCGCGCACCTGACCGGTGGCGTCCTGCATGGCCGCGTAGTCCTCGTTCTCCGTCGCCGCGGCCAGCTTTTCCAGTCCTTCCGACAGCAGCGCAACCCCCGAGCGCATGCGCTCGTCCGCCTGAGTCCGGACTTGCTCCCGCTGTTCGGTCGTGAGTTCCGGCAAACTCATCAGCGAGGGGTACAGGTCTTTTGGCGGTGGGACTCCCATCTTTTTCATCATGCCGTCCATCATGCCTTCCATGCCGCCGCCCATCATGCCGCCACCGCCCTTGTCGGCATCCTTCCCGGCTCCGCCCGCCATGCCGCCCATCGGGGCGTCCTTCCCGGCCGCCGGCATGGCGGGGTCACCCCCCTTGGGGTGGTGCTTCGCGTGTTCGTCCGGCGACTGGCCGTAACCCATATGGGCTAGTGCCAGTCCGACCGTAATGGCAAACACACCGAGTACGACAACCCGGCGCGGCGCGGTTTTTTGACGAGGCGGATGGCTCATGTTCATTTCACCTCGACAACCCGGTTCATGGTCCCGAAGGGGTTTGCTACGCACTTGGGGCAGCCGTGGTTGGCCGCCTCGCACCCCGGTTCGCAGCACCACTGGCCGTCCACGACGAACTTGTACTCGTGCCGGCCGGGGGGCAGATCGAGGGTGGCCGTCCACGTCCCAGTCGCGTCTCGTTTGAGTGGAGTCGCGGCCGGATCCCAGTTGTTGAACGTCCCGGCCACCGTGACGGCCCCGGCCGCCGGGGCATGGCACGAAACTGGTGTTCCCGTCGCCCGCACGCGGGGACGAGGCTCAGTCGCTGTCTTGCTCATGAAATACTCCAGCGGTCGGGGAAAGGCACTCGGGGGGTCAGAACACCGTCAGTTATGGGGTTTTCGGAGGGGTGTGCGGGGCCGTGGTCGCAGGCTGCGTCTGACCGATGAGGATTTTCCGTTGGTCGTCGGTCAAGACCTGAGCGGATTCCCCGACCGACTGGATGAACGCCATCCGCTGGTCCCCGCGGAGCTTCTCGATCTCCCGGACTTTGGCGTCCATCTTGGTGGCGTCCGGTTGGTCGGACCCGGTCAACTCCCATAACTGCTGTTCGGCCTCTTCGATCTTCCGCTGAGCCGACGCCTTCGCAGTCGTGGCTTTCTGCTTCATCTGGCCGAGCTTCGTTTTCTGCTCGGTGGACAGGGTGATGTGTTCGGGATGGTCGAGGAAGAAGTCGCTGGCCCCGATGTGGTAGATGTGGGACATACC
>CAYVRB010000461.1:0-3092 GCA_964453375.1 uncultured Alcaligenaceae bacterium | reverse complement strand
TCGCAAACGCCGACTCGACGACGTCAAGGTCCTTGAGGCGCTGTTCGTCCCGCTTGGGCGGCAGGAAGCTCTTCGTGTTCGGCACCGGGCCGGCGGGGTCGTCCATGAGGAAAGCATCGAGGTGGTCGCCGAGGTGGCCGCCGCGCGCGGGCCACTGCGAGGACAGGATGCTGACGTGCCGGGGGATATCCGTGCCGGCGGCGGGCAGTTCGTGGCAGACGATGGCGCCGATGGAAGGATGCACGACGGTGGGGTCCGGCCGGAAGCCGGTCTTGAGCGTGGTGGTGCCGCGTTCGTGGTCGCCTTCCTTGCTGGTCATGGAGCGCACGAGCGCGATCGACTCCATCTGCTCCGCGAGGAGCGGCAGGCCCTCGGCGAGTTGGATCCCCTTCACGCTCGTATTGATCGCCTTCGTGCCGCCCGAGTTCTTGCTCTCCGGGTGCGGGTCGAAGGTTTCGAGCTGGCTCGGCCCGCCCTGCATCCAGAGGACGATGAGCGAGCGCGCCGGTTCGCGGGCCTTCTCGGCCGCGCGGGCCAGTTGCGTCGCGAGCGGCGTGAGCCACGCGGCGCCGGCGAGGCCGAGCGCCGTGCGCCGGGAGATCAATGGTTCCATGAGAACTCCGTCGAATTCAGCAGCGCCCAGTACAGGTCTTCGAGCCGTTGGCCGCGCGTCCGTTCGGGGTCGGCGAGGCGCGCGGTGAAGTGTTCCAGTTCGTTGGAAGTCGGTCGTCGACCGAGGACGCAGAGGTACGCGAGTTCGATCGCCTTCGCATCGGACGGCGCCATCGCCGCGATGCGCGAGCTGGCGTTCAGGAAGCCGTCCTTGGTCCGCTCGCGCATGAGGTCGCCGTTCATGAGCACGAGCCGTTGGGGAATCGTTCCGCCGTGCTCGTCGAACTCGTCGTCGCCGGCGTCGCCGTAGGCCTTGAGGAAATCGTTCGTCTGGCCGTAGCGCATGAGGCGCGTGACGATGTGCGACTCGGCGTCGACGGTGGCGATGGAAGCCGATTGCAGCATCGCGCCGACGACTTGTTCCGGGCGCAGGCGCGACATTGGGAACACGGCCCAGGACCGCTCGTGGGCGTCGGTGACGTCGAAGTCGGCGGCGCTGTCCCGGCGGAACGCCTCGGTGCGGGCGATCACGCGGAACAGCCGGCGGAGGTCGTGGTCGTGCCGGCGGAAATCGTCCGCGAGGAGGTCGAGCAATTTGTCCGCGAGGGTCTTCTCCTTGTCGGGGGAAACGCCCTGCGGTTCGAGGTTGTCGACCGGAGCGATGAGTGGCCGACCGAAGAGGATGGCCCAGGCGCGGTTCGCCGTCGCCCGCGCGAAGTACGGGTTCTTCGCGTGCGTCACCCACGCCGCCAGCCGTTCGCGGCGCGAACCGTCCTTCGGCAGCAACTCCGCACCGAACGGCACGCCCGGCTCGACGATGCGCTTCTCCTTCGTCTTGCGATCCTCGACCTCGAAGGCGCCGTCGCCGTCGCCGATTCCCTTGAATCCGAGGCGGGTCTGGCCGAAGTACGCGGCGAAGCCTTCGAAGTGGTCCTGCGTCCAGGAGGCGAACGGGTGGTCGTGGCACTGGGCGCAGTCGAGCCGCAGGCCGAGGAAGGCGCGCGTCACGCGTCCGGCGAGGCGGATCGGGTCGGGCTGGTTCCCCTCCTCCGGCCGGCTCGTCACGGTGATGAAGTTCGTGGAGGGGTGATCGGTCCAGAGTCCGTTGCCGGCGATCATCTCGCGGACGAGGTGGTCGTAGGGCGTGTTCTTCGCGAGTTCGTCGCCGAGCCACGTCACGAAGCGCCGACGGCGGTAGAGGAGGAACGGGCCGTCTTCGGTGCCGACGACGGCGCGGGCGACGCGCTCGGCGAGGAAGTCGGCGGAACGGCGATCGCGGAGGACATGTTCAAGCCACCAATCGAGACGCTCGGAATCCGGCAGGCTCTCGAACTGGCGAATCTCTTCGAGCGACGGGACCGTGCCCATGAGCGCGAGGGACAGCCGGCGGGCGATCTGGAGTTCGTGCGCCGGTGGCGCGGCGGCGAGCGAGGCCTTGTTCCATTCCGCCCGGAGTTCGGCGTCGATCGCCGCGACGGTCGCGTTCATGGACGCATCGGGCGCGGCCACGGCGGCGCGATCCAGCGGCTTCGGCCGCGCCGGCGGCATCAGGTTCGCACCGAGCGCCAGCACGCCCCCGACGACCAGACACGAGAAGAACCAATCGCGCACGCCCATGATCGTAATCCGCCGACCGATTTTTCGGGTTCGGCTCAGAACTCATGACTCGGAACTCACAACTCAATTTCCAAATCGAGTTGTGAGTTCCGAGTCGTGAGTTCTGAGAAAACCATGCGAGCATTCGACTTGCCATACCTTACCGCGCCGTTCGTGGTAAGGTTTCGTGAAACCGCTGTCGGAACGAGTCGGTATTGATTGCATGAACGAGTTTGACGATCCACCGCGCGCCATCCCGATCGCCCGGCCCGTGCCGGTCGTGATGCCGGTGTCGGCGATCGACGACGAGCCGCCGGTCCGACGCAAGCGAAAAATCCCCACGCCGTCCCTCGGACCGTTCGCCGCCGTCGGTTCCGCGTTCGAGTGGCTCGTCGGCCTCGCGGCCGTGCTCGTCGGCCTCGCGGTCCTCGCCGCCATCCCGATCGTGCAGTTCCTCAGCCTCGGCTACCTGCTCGAATGCAGCGGCCGCATCGCCCGCACCGGCTCGGTCCGCGCCGGCTTCATCGGCATCCGCCTCACTGCCCGGCTCGGCGGCATCGTCTTCGCCTCCTGGCTGCTGCTACTACCCGTGCGCTTCGCCGCCGACTACGCCCACTCCGCCTCGATCATCGACCCCGACGGACCGATCGCCCAGCGCTGGCGCGTCGGCCTCGGCTTCCTCATCGGCTTGACGGCGTTCCATATCCTCGCCGCCATCGCCAACGGGGGGAAGTTCCGCCACTTCCTCAGTCCGTTCAACATTTTCTTCGTTCTGAAGAAGCTCGCGGCCGGCGGCTTCTATGCGAAGTCCCGCGACGCGGTGTGGGATACCTTGGTTTCGCTCCGGCTGCCGTACTATTTCAAACTCGGGTTCAATGGCTTCG
>CAYVRB010000460.1:0-3118 GCA_964453375.1 uncultured Alcaligenaceae bacterium | reverse complement strand
TGTCCGGGTGCTCGACCGGGACGGGCGGCTCGCCGGACTTGCGGCGGCCGGGGGTGAGTTTGCCGCGGTCGCCCGGGTCCGTCGGCCCGTAGTTCTTCCCGCCGCCGCCGTGACCGGCGTGCGGGTCATCCTTCGCGGGCGGCTCCTGGGCGGCGGCCGACCCGGCCAGGAACCCGCTGGCGAGGGCGCTGCCCCCGAGGAGGAAGTTTCGACGATCGGATTCCGCGCCCATGGGACACCTTTTTTTGGGAACTTCCCCGCCAGTCGCTCGGCGGAATTTCAATTATTCTACCCGATGTCGTGCCTACATCCGCAGGTCGAAACCGGGCCGGCCTGCCCCGACGGATCGGGCTTCCCCGAGAGACGGTACAACCCCACCGCCGTCCGGCTCGGACGGGGCAGGGACCTGGCGGGTAACGTTACTTCTTCGTCTCGGCCTCGATCTTCGTGATCGTGTGCTTGTCGCCCTCTTCCTTCAAGGTGACCTTGACCTTGGTGTGCGGCTTGAGGTCTTTGAGCTTGGCGTCCTTGCCGTCGAGGGTGATCTTCGCCTCCTTGGGCACCGGGTGGGTGACCTCTTTCTTGTCCTCCCCGACCATCGTCAGCTTGTCGTCGTCGATTTTGACGATGTGCCCGTCCAGGGTGTGTTCCTTCTTCTCCTGCGCCTGAGCGTAGCTCCCCCATCCCAGGAAGACCACGGCCGCGGCCAGCAGGCCGGCGGTGGTGATGCGATGCGTCATAACAGTAGTCCCTTCGGTGGTGCGGTGGACGACCTGGTAAACAGTCGGTGCCGGCGGTCGCCCGTGACCGGCACCAATGATTCGCAAACGCGCCCGCCGACTGCCCGGCGTGGCAGTCGGTGTCCTTTGTGCCGTCATCCTTCATGCGGATTGGTTTCTGCTTCGTGCCCGCGATTCTGTCGCAATCCGAGGCCAGTATCGCGGTATCCACTACACACCGCGGCTGTAGAAGATCCGATCAACAATGCGCACTGAAATCGACAGTATGTTGTTTCTAAAGGCTACCCGCCTCGCGTCACGGCTCCCGCCAATCCGACCGGCACCCGCCCACAAGCCTCTCGGCTTCGGCCGGTCCCCAGGTTCCCGCGGCATAGTTGGGGAACGGCGGCGGTGGACCGTCTCGCCAGGCGGTCAGGATCGGGTCTGCGAACGACCACGCGGCAGACACCTCGTCCGACCGAAGGAACAAGGTGGGGTCGCCGAGGATGGCGTCCAGGAGCAACCGCTCGTAGGCTTCCGGGACCGGCTCGTCGAACGACTCGGCGTAGCCGAACTCCATCCGCACCGGCCCGAGGGCCAGCCGCATCCCCGGTCGCTTCGCCGCGAACGACAGGCTGATTCCCTCATCCGGCTGTATCCGGAATACAAGCGTGTTCGGCTGCACCCCCGCGTTGCAGCACTCGCAAGTAGCCCCGCAGTCGCACCCCCGGTCGCACAGCCCGCCGCCCCGGACCGGGGCCGTGAACAGCCCGGTCGGTGCCCGCTTGAACTCGACTGCCACCTCGGTCACCCGCCGCGGTAGCCGCTTCCCGGCCCGGAGCAGGAACGGCACCCCGGCCCACCGCCAGTTGTCCACTTCGGCCCGTATCGCCACGAACGTCTCGGTCGCGGAGTTGACCGCCACCCCTTCCTCGCCCCGGAATCCCCGGCGGTCCTGGCCGTCAATCAGCATGGGGCCGTACTGCCCCCGGACCACCCGGCGGGGAATGTCGGCTGCCCGTAGCGGAACGAGACTCCGCAGCACCTTCACCTTCTCCGCCCGCACGTCGTCGGCCCCGAGAGACGCGGGCGGCTCCATTGCGACCAGGGCGAGGAGTTGAAGGAGGTGGTTTTGAACCACGTCCCGCAAGGCACCGGCCCGGTCGTACCAAGCCCCCCGCCGCCCGGTCATCCCGTCGGCCTCCGCCATCGTGATCTGGATGTGGTCGATATACCGGCGGTTGAAAAGCGGCTCGAAGATGCCGTTGCCGAAGCGGAAGGCCAACAGGTTCTGGACGGTCTCCTTGCCCAGGTAGTGGTCGATCCGGTAGATCTGCTCCTCCCCGAGGAACCGGCGGAGGTGCCGGTCGAGGGTCAGGGCCGACGCGAGATCCCGGCCGAACGGCTTCTCCACCACCACGCGAGTCCACGATTTCCCGGCGGCAGGCGGGAGCAGTTCGGCCCCCGCCAGTCGCTCAACGATGGACGGAAAGTGATCCGGGTCGGTGGCCAGATAATACAACCGGTTCCCGGGGTTTCCCAGCCCGGCTTCGACCTCTCCGAGCCTCCGGGCGAGAACGGCATACCCCTCCACCGTGGTGAAATCCGCGCGGTGGTAGAAGACAGAATCAGCGAACCGCTCCCAATCTGCCGCGACCTCGACTCCCGCCAGGGAGTGGGCTGCGTCCCGCAGTTCGGCCCGGAACCGGGCGTCGTCCTTGTCCCGCCGGCCGACCCCAAGGACCGCGAACGGGACGGTGAAGAACCCACCCTTCCACAGTCGGAACAGGGCCGGGACGAGTTTACGCGCGGTCAGGTCGCCGGTCGCTCCGAACACAACGGCCGTGAACGGCTCGGTGACCCGTACCGGGGGCAACCCCATTCCGCCGAGGCCCGTCGAGCGGGTGTGGCCGGGCACATTGTTTTCGTTCAGTGCGGTAGTCATGGTGTGCCCTGGTGTGCCCCTGATCCCAGACGGTTACTTTGAGCCGAGTGACTTCCCCTGGTTGTTCAGTGGTGCTTGTAAAGACCTACGCCTTTGATGTCGGTCCACGCCGTCGTTAGATGGCACTGGTAACATTGATCGACCGTGGCCTTCGGTTTGCCCGCCACCCTGGCCGAGATCATTTGGAAGTGCATCATGTAATGGCTCGGCGGTGCCTGATGGCATTGGACGCAGTCCATCGACTTCGCCGACGGATGCCGGAACTCGGGGATCGTCCACTTCGTCGTCGAATGGCATTGCGCGCAGTCTTGGCCGAAGAGCTTGGCGTGCCGGTCCTTGTTGGAATGGCAGCTCGCACAATTCAGGACCGCTTCCTGCGGGCTGAGGCTCGAATGGCCTTCCGATCCGTGCCCCGCGGGCTGGTGCTTGCCGATCCAGTCGAGGAGGTCTTTCC
>CAYVRB010000459.1:0-3148 GCA_964453375.1 uncultured Alcaligenaceae bacterium | reverse complement strand
AGTCCGGGCAAGCGCAAGCTACGCAGACTCGCCATTTATGCGCGCTGGCCTTGATGCTTGGGCCAAGGATTGATCTGCGATTCGCGGCCGCGCGTACGGATTCCGTAAAAGCAATTATTTCGTCGGAATCCTTTGCCTTTACTATCGCCACCGCCAAATCGAGCCATTCATGCTTCTGTTTACAACAGCACTTCTCCTCGTGTCCGAGATTTTTTGTACATACTGATGAGCACAATAGACAAGTAGAAGTACATTGCATAATATCACGATCTATATTCTGTCACGTCGCCTATTAATGCAATTAATATATTATGAGGCTATTCCGAGCGCATCTCGTATATCAAGTTTATAAAATATATGTAAAGAGATCAGTGTCACAAATTGCGATCTATTCTTTTACACTCACGGCAGCAAATCGCCCACGCGAATCGCATGGCCGGGGAACGCGAGCGGCGAGACGGACTCCTCCGGTCCGTAGGTCTTGTGATTGCGATACGCCGTCGCGCCGAGGCCGGCGGGCAGAGGTGCGGGATCGCGCAGGACGTGCAGTTGGCGTTTCGTCACGTCGATCACCCAGTAGTCGAGTATTCCGGCCGTGGCGTACAACTCGGCCTTCTCGGTCAGGTCGGTGTTCAAAGTCGTATCGCTGATTTCAAAGACGATGACTGCAGTCGTAGGATGGGCCAAGGACAATTCGCCACTTGCTTCCTCGGCGATCACCAAGTCGGGAAATGGATCGGAATCCGTCCCGAGAACCAAAGGCAGTTGACATCGAACACGATACCGATCCGTCGGAAATTTCTGTAGGAGTTTCCACAATCGTTCGAGAGCATAGGCATGCGGCGGATTCATCGGGCCTTGCTCCAGTATGACGCCGTGAAGGAGAATAGCCCTGCGGCCTTGGAATCGTTTCTGCTGGCGGAGTTCGTGGAATTCCTCAACCGTCCAGCGCAGGGGCGGAACAATGCCGATTCCGGTTGTTGGAGCAGTCAACGTCGCGATCATCGTTTATCCTCCAAACGTCAGCGTACCACGCCTCTCCCAACAACGCAATTCCCTCACCGCCCCCGCTTCTTCTTCTTGCGGTCCTCGGCTCGCTCCTTCGCGCTCTTGCGGTGGCCGGTGTCGCCCTTGAGCTTCAGGTTGTTCATCCCGTCAGGATTGAAAGCGACCATCACGGCAGCAAATCGCCCACGCGAATCGACTGTTCGGGAAACGCGAGTGGCGCGACGGAGTCCTCCGGACCGTAGATCTTGTGATTGCGATACGCCGTCGCGCCGAGACCGGCGGGCAGCGGGGCGGGATCGCGGAGGACGTGCAATTGACGCTTGGCGAGGTCGAGAACCCAATAATCGGTGATACGGGCCGTCGCGTACAACTCGGCCTTCTCGGTCAGGTCGGTGTCGATCGTCGTGTCGCTGATCTCCAATACGAGAATGGCTGTCGCGGGGTGTTCCGTGCGATAATCCCGCGCGCTCCCGGTCACGATTGCCATATCCGGCATCGGATCGGTTTCCTGGGAAAGTACGAGCGGCAATTGAGCGCGCAAACGAAAACCGACGGGAAGGAAGGCTCGAAAGGAATCGGTCGCCAGTTCGATCGCGACGGCATGCGGAGGGTTCATCATGCCTTGCTCCCGAATAATCCCGCGCAAAAGAACAGGACGTCGTCCTTCAAAAATGCCAGTCTCGCCGAGTCGGTGAAAATCCTTCACCGTCCATCGAAGTGGCGGAACGATGCCGGGGGCGGCGGTCGGAGCGGTGAGAGTTGCAATCATCGATTGTCCTCCAAACGCCATGGTATCACGCTTGTCTCGGCGTCGCAATTCCGTCGACCGAATGCACCCGTCGCTTGCGCTCCGGGTTGGTTACCGCCCCCGCTTCTTCTTCTTGCGGTCCTCGGCGCGCTCCTTGGCGCTCTTGCGGTGGCCGGTGTCGCCCTTCAGCTTCAGGTTGTTCATGCCGCCGGGGTTGAACGCGCCCATCTTGCCGAGGCCGGTCATCATTTTCATCTTCTGGAAGATCGACATCTCGCTCATCTGCTTCATCAACAACCGCACCTGGTCGAACTGCGTCAGGAACTGCTTCACCTCGTGCGGCTGCACGCCGGCGCCCTCGGCGATGCGGCGGCGGCGGCCCTGGTCGATCAGGTCGGGGTCGGCCTTCTCCTTCTTCGTCATGCTGTCGATCATCCCCTGCACGCGCTTGAGCGCCACCTCCGGGTCCTCGCCCGGCGGGATCATCTCGCTCATCCCCGGCATCCGGCCGATCAGGTCCTTCATCCCCATCTTCGCGATCATCTCGAACTGCTTGCGGAAATCGTTCAGCGAGAAGGTGCCCTTCGAGAGCTTCTCCTGCTGCTTCTTCAACTCCTCCTCGGAGATCTCCTGCTGGATGGCGGCGATCTTCTCGACCACGCCCATCATGTCGCCCTGGCCGAGGATGCGGCCGGCCATGCGCTCGGGGTGGAACTCCTCGAGCTTGTCCACCTTCTCGCCCATGCCGACGAACTTGATCGGCACGCCGGTGACGTGCTTGATCGAGAGCGCCGCCCCGCCGCGGGCGTCGCCGTCGAGCTTCGTCAGGATCACCGCGTTCAGTTCGAGGGCGTCGTTGAACGCTTTCGAGACGTTCACGGCCTCCTGGCCGATCATCGCGTCCACGACGAGGTACGCCTCGTCCGGCCTGACGAGCTTGTCGATACTCTTCAGCTCGTTCATCAGCGATTCGTCGATCTGCAACCGGCCGGCGGTGTCGAGGATGACCACGTCGCAGAGCGTCTTCTTCGCCTCGGCGACGGCGTTCTTGCACACGTCGACGGGGTTCGTCTTCTCGCTGTAGACCGGCACGCCGATCTGCGTGCCGAGCGTCTGGAGCTGTTCGACGGCGCCGGGGCGTTGCAAGTCGGCGGCGGCGAGGAGCGGCTTGCGGCCCTGCGATTTGAGGGTGAGAGCGAGCTTCGCGGCCGTCGTCGTCTTACCGGACCCTTGCAGGCCGCAGAGCATGAGCACGGCGGGCCGGTCGCCGCGGCGCGGGATCTTGTGATCGACCGGCCCCATGAGGGCGACGAGTTCCTCGTAGATGTTCTTGACGATCTGTTCGGACGGATCGACGCGCTCGAGCACGTCCTGCCCGAGCGACTTCGCCTC
>CAYVRB010000458.1:0-3150 GCA_964453375.1 uncultured Alcaligenaceae bacterium | reverse complement strand
CACCCGGCCGCGAAGCGCGGCCACCCTCCCCCGCCGCAAGGCCGGGGGAGAGGGAGAAGAACACCACCTCGCAACGGCGTCTTCGCCGTCACTTCTTCTCGGGCGGCATCGGCAGCATGGGCACCACGACGGCCGGCAGCGTCCCGCTCGCGGGGACGACCGCCGTCGGCGGGAGCGGCCCGCCGGCGGGCACGATCGCGGGGGCGGGTTTCGCCGTCGCCACGCCCGGCACCGGAGCGGGGGCGGCCGCCTCGCCCGGCTTCACGATGATCGTCGCGGACGATTTGTCCTGCAGCACGGTGCCGGCGTCGGCGGCGCGGTCGGTCACCACCGTCACGCGCACGGTCCGCGCGTCGTTCGGGATGACGGCCGTCACCTGCCCGGTGCGCTCCTTCGCCTGCTGCGAGAGGATCGACGAGGTCCAGACGTGGACACTGCCGGTCTGCGTGCCGGCGACGACGAACCAGCCGGCGCCCTCCGGGCCGAAGGCGGCGCAGGTGGGGGTGGCGCGGCCGGGGACGACGAGGCGCTTGCGTTCGGAGCCGCGGCCGCCGGCGCCGGGGGCGGTCCAGAGTTGGAGTTCGCCCTTCATGTCGCCGTCGCCGCCCGCGGTGAGCACGAGGGCGTCGTCGGGGGAGAAGAGGGCGAGGTTGGCGAAGCGGGCGGCCGGCCCGTTGTTCTGGACGCTGCCGACGGGCAGGCCATTCGCGAGCGCCACGACGTCGATGCGGCCGTCTTCCTGGTCGAAGAGCACCCGGCCGCCCTTGGAGGAGACGCCGAGGCAATCAACGTTCCCCTTGCGGTGGTCGATGGTGCGTTCGACGTTCGCGCCCTTGTCGCCGAGGCGCCAGACGCGCAGGGCCTTGTCGCGGGACGCGGTGACGAGCGTGGACTGCGGCGTGAAGCGGACGGACGTTACGGCGTCCTTGAGTTCGCCCTGGAGGGCGTACATCTTCTTGCCTTCGGCGACGTTCCAGAGGAAGACTTCGCGGCCGGCGGCGGAGGCGAGGTAGCGGCCGTCGGGGCTGAAGGCGAGCGCGGCGACGCCGGAGCCGTGCGTGGCCTCGAGCTCGCGCAGCGGCTTCTCGGACATCTTGTCGGGGTTCGCGAGGTCCCAGAGGCGGATCTTGCCGTCCTCGCCGCCGGCGGCGAGCAGGTGGCGCGCCACCTTGTCGCCGGTGACGGCGATCGAGCGCACGCCCTGCGCCTCGGAGGGGAGCTGCACGCGATACGCCACGCGCGGCTTGCCGGCGGGCGGGAAGATGTCCTGGATCAGCAGCGTGTTGTCGAGGCTCGCCGAGACGATCTGCGGGCGATCCTTGTGCGCCGTGACGGCGAGGCCGGTCACTTCGCGGCGGTGCTCGACGCGGCCGACCTTCATGTCCGGCCCGGCGGGCGTGGATGGCTCGATCACCACCTTCATGCCGGGGCGCACGGCGTCGGCGTTCTGCGCCTCCAAAATGCCTTCGACGCGAACGTCGTCGGTCGAGAGCACTTCCATGATCGGGTCGCCGGCCTTCACGTATTCGCCCGGCTCGCGCATGAGCTTGGTGATGATGCCGCCGTCCTGCGTGCGGGCGCGGTGGCGGTAGCGGATGGCGTCGGCGCGCTTGGCGTCGCCGTCGGACTTCACCTTCTCCTTGAGCGATTGCGCCACGTTCTCGCGGTAGCGCGCGAGCGTCGCCTCGTTCTGCGCCAGTTCGACGTTCGACGCCGCGGTGCCGAGCTTCTGCATCGCGCGGACGGTTTCCTGGATCTTGTCGGCGGCGTTCGTCGCCTGCTTGATCGCCTCGTCGCACGCCTTGCTGATGTTGACGCTGGCTTCCTGCTGCACGCGGGCTTCGAGGTCGTCGAGGACGCAGACGATCGACTTGCCCGGCACGCGGTCCCCTTCCCGAAGGCGGCGGTACGGGAGTTGGAATTGGACGTCGGCGCTCTCGAAGACGAGGTTGCGGTCGTCCTTGCTGAAGGCGGTGTTCGGCGCCAGGGGCAGGCCGACGACTTCGATGTTGCCGTCGACGAGGGCGGAGATGAGCTGCTTCTTGTCGAGGCGGACCACGGCGTTCGAGATGACGATGTCGGCGCTCGGCGAGGTGGCGGGCGCCAGTTCCTCGACCGCCTCCTTCTTGTAGAGCGCGCCGCCGATGTCGACGGGCGGCGCCGCGTTGAGGGCCGGTGGCGGGGCGGCGTCCGGCCCGGCGGGCGCGGTGCGCTGGCCTTCGCAGGCCGCGGCGGAGAGGCAGGTGAGGCCGGCGACGGCCTTGAGGACCCAGCGACGATTCATGACCGAACCTCGAATGAGTGGATGGCCCTACGCGGGCGGTTGTTGTGGGGTGGCCATCGAATCGGGCGCCGCGGTGCGGATCGAAGGCCGGGACTGCGCGGGGGCCGGCGATGCGGCCCGAAACTTCGTAGGGTGGGCCGAGTCTTCGAGGACCACCAGTACGCGTTCGATATCGAGCGGTGGGCCTCGAAGACTCGGCCCACCCTACGGGAACGTGGCCCGGACGGATCAGAAGAAGAACACGACCTTCTCGTAGAACCACTCCCACACGCCGTGGAAGAGCGAGTAGCCCAGGGCGTGCTTGCCGCACAGGATGCGGAGGTGGACTTCCTGTCCGGATGCGAAGAGCGTGCGCGGCACCCGCTTCTCGGCCGGGATCTGCGACAGGTCGAATTTCACGTGGCCGACCGACACCGGCTCCGACTCGTTGTGGTCGTCGCGGTTCGGCACCACCTCGCGGGCCAGTTCGTCCTCGTAGAGCCGGCCGTAGTACTTCTTGTCCGATTCGCTCGTCACCAGCAGGTCCACGTCCAGGTACTTCTTCCCCTTGTCGTCCACCTTGTAGTGGTCCTTCTCGGTGAAGGCCTTCAGGATGTGGCCGAGGTTTCGCTGCGGTACCTTGACGTGAATCTCCCACTCACCCTCGGTGTAACCGAGCTTCTGAATCGGCTCGTTCGGGCGCATGACGCGGTTCATCAACTCGTTCGTATTGTCGGCGTTGAGCACGGTGAGCTTGGCGTCGGCGGGCACCTTGCTGGCGTCCAGGCGCGGCGCCTTCACGAACATCACGCCCGGCCGCGCCGGATCGAGGTTGTTCGCGCGGATCATCTGGTCCCGTAGCAGTTCGTTGTTCGCGATGTTCGCTT
>CAYVRB010000457.1:0-3157 GCA_964453375.1 uncultured Alcaligenaceae bacterium | reverse complement strand
CTGGAACGCGACGAGCACGTTCCGGCCAAGCGCGAGCTCGCCGAGGTGCGTCGCCGCGCCGTCCGCGAGGATCGCCCCGCGCTTCACCTTCTGGCCGACCTTCACGATCGGCTTCTGGTTCAGGCAGGTCCGCTCGTTCAGCCCGTGGAACTTCCGCAGCACGTACTCGCGGATGATCTTGTCCTTCTCCTCGATCTTGATCCGCTCGGCGTCGACGTACGTGATGACGCCGTCTTCGCTGGCGCGCACCAGCATCCCGGAGTGCTTGGCCACTTCCTTCTCGAGGCCGGTGCCCACGATCGGCGGCTCGGTCACGAGCAGCGGCACCGCCTGGCGCTGCATGTTCGATCCCATGAGCGCCCGGTTCGCGTCGTCGTGCTCGAGGAACGGGATCAGGCCCGCGGACACGCCGACCATCTGCTTCGGCGAAATGTCCAGGTAGTCGATCTTGTCCGACGCGATGGTCGTGAGGTCGCCCGACGCGCGGCCGTTGACGCGCTCGACGGAAATCTTGTTGTGGTCCGTCGGCGTGTCCGCCGGCGCGATGCGGAGCTGCGATTCCTCGTCGGCGCGCAGCTTGACGACATCCTCGGTGAGCTTGCCGTGGTTCGCCCGGCGGTACGGCGTGATGAGGAAGCCGTACTCGTCGATCTCGGCGAAGATCGAGAGCGACGAAATCAGGCCGATGTTCGTCCCTTCCGGCGTCTCGATCGGGCAGATCCGGCCGTAGTGGCTGATGTGCACGTCGCGCACTTCGAAGCCGGCGCGCTTCCGGTTCAAGCCGCCCGGCCCGAGGGCCGACAGGCGCCGTTCGTGCGTCAGCTGCGCCAGCGGGTTCGTCTGGTCGACGACCTGGCTCAGCTCCGACCGACCGAAGAAGTACTCGATGGCGGCGCTGACGCTCTTCGGGTTGATGAGCGTTCGCGGAGACATGTCTTCGATCGACTTGAGCGCCATCCGCTCCTGCACGGTGCGGCGGAGCTTGAGGAAGCCCTTGCGCATCTCGTCGGCCGCGAGTTCGTCGATGGTCCGCAGGCGGCGGTTGCCGAGGTGGTCGATGTCGTCCACGTGGCCCTTGCCGGCGCGCAGCTCGAGGATGTACTTGATCGCGTTGACGAAGTCGACCGCGCGGAGCGTCATCTCCGTTTCCGGCACGTTCTGGTTGAACTTCCGGTTGATGCGGAAGCGCCCGACGCGGCCGAGGCGGTAGCGGTTCTGGTCGTTGAACTTCTCCTTGAACAGCTCGCGCGCCTTGTCGAGCTGCATCGGGTTGCCGGGGCGGAGACGCTGATAAATCTTCAGCAGCGCGCCTTCGTGGGATTCGTGCTGCGGCCCGCCGGCGAGGTCTTCCGCGATCGAGTTCAGGATGATCGGATCCTTCGGCGTGTCGATCGCCGTGACTTCCTTCAGGTGCGAGGCGCTCGCCTTGTCGACGGCGTCGCGCGTGAACGGCTTGCCGGCGTCCACGTAGATCTCGCCCGTCTCGGGGTCGATCACGTCGTCGACGGCGATCATCGGCAGGATGTTCGCCTCGACGTCGCCGTGCAGCCGGGCGCGGTTCGCCGGGTCCTTCAGCTTGATGGTGAGCGGTTCGTAGAATTCGCGCAGGATCGACGCCGTCTGCGAGTACATCGGTTCCATCGCGCGCAGCAGCGTGACGGCCGAGAACTTGCCCGACTGGTCGATGCGCACACCGAAGTTGTCCTTCTTCGTGACGTTGATCTCGATCCAGCTGCCGCGCTCCGGAATGATCCGGCAGGAGTGCAGGTCCTTGTCGGCTTCGCGCTCGACGACGAAGTCGACGCCGGGGGAGCGGTGCAACTGCGAGACGACGACGCGCTCGGTGCCGTTGATGATGAATTCGCCGCCGCCGATCATGATCGGCATGTCGCCCAGATAGACTTCCTCCTCCATCGTGTTGCCGTCGGCCTTGCGCAGGCGCAGCCAGACGCGGAAGGGGCGGCCGTAGGTGAGGCGGAGTTGGCGGCACTCGTCGGGGTCGTAGCGCGGCTTGCCGAGTTCATACTTCACGAACTCGAGCGACGACTTCTTGTCGTAGCTTTCGATCGGGAAGATTTCGCGCAGCACGCCTTCGAGGCCCTGGTTCTGGCGCTTCTCGTAGGGCACGTCCAATTGGAGGAAGCGGTCGTAGGAGCGCGTCTGGACTTCCGTGAGGTTGGGCACGGCCGAGGCGTCGCCGAAGCGTCCGAAATTGCGTTCTTCGGCGGGCAGGATGATTCGATTGACGGGAATCGACATCGGCAAACTCCTGGGGCCAACGAATCGACGGTCCGGCAAGTGCCCCCGTCGGCGGACGAACGGGCCTTGCATCGGTGGTCGGAAAACGTTATTTCTGAGGGATCGGGCGGCGGGCGCCGGGTGCCAACGCGACAATCCCGTGCCGGGACACGGCCCCAGAGGGGCGGGTTCGCGGGACGGGTTGGGGTTGGGCCGGGGTGAGTATCGGGAAGTCCATCAAGCGCAGGAGCGAGTGGGTCGCGTGCATTTTCACCACTGCTTTTGCGGTGCGGACGCGACCGCGGGGGCGACCCCGATGGCGCAATCCGGGTAAAAAAAGCAACTTCTCCGCCAGATTAAGATGATATGCCGGCCCGGCGAGGGCGTCGAGAGCCGGTGGCACATTTTTTGCGAACCATTCGCGCAGACCCCGGAAAAGCAAGTGAATTCCCGTGCCATTTTCGGGAATTCCCGAAGGAAATTTCGCGGGATTTCCGCGCGGCGCGACACGCCGTCGCGCCGCGCGAAGCTGGGCAACGTCGCGCGGTCCGGTCGAATACGCGGATTCCGCCGACCAAACCGATTTTGCCATTTCGTTGAACTTTGTCGCTTGTTCCACCCGATTTAGCGAGTACCAACCGGCCGCTGCGCCGCGCGAGGGGGAGATCGTCTCATGAAACGGTATCGCTGGAAGTCGGCCACGGGGTGCCTCGCCACGGTCTTGATCGGTGCGAATGCGACGGCGCAGACGCCGAAAGACGCGCCCGCGGCGCCCAAGAGCCTCGGCGCCCCGGTGATCCCGATCCCGGTGGAACTGCCGAAGGTGCCCGGCGGCGACATCAAGCTCGTGAAACAACCGATCGACGAACCGCCGCCGACGCCGCAACCGGCCACACCCGCCGCACCGGCGCCCGCGCCG
>CAYVRB010000456.1:0-3167 GCA_964453375.1 uncultured Alcaligenaceae bacterium | reverse complement strand
CGTGTTGGGTGCCGTCGCCGGATGACTTCATCCTCGCGTCGGACACCGAGGCGATTGATCGCCACAAGCCGTTGGGTCTGCGAGAATGCCCCGCCCCCGACCGGACACGCTGATCGCTGCCGTGATGAGCCGTGCGTGGGTTAATTATTCTCTTGACTTGGAAAACCTAATCCGGGTTCGGCCTCTGCTGCGACCGAACCGACAATAACCCGCTACTGCCACCCTGCCTCGCGGAGGACTGCCTCGGGGTCTTCTTCGCCTACAACAATCCGTTGGTAGCACGCCGGGCACAGCCACTCGCCCCCGCTGGTGTACCCCTCCTTGAGGTGGTCCGGGTCGGCGTCACAGATGCACAGGTTGCAGAAGCGGCAGTGCTCGTGGTCCCAGCCTCCCTCCCGCACCTCCCATGAGGCCGGGTCGAACGACTCGCCGTGGTAGGGTCGGGCGAACTGGCCGTCGCGTGTGAACAGGGCCGGGGCGCGACGGAAGCGGCGATGCTCCCACGACTGCATGCGGAAGTCCGCCGCGTCATCGCGGAGCCAGTTCCAGTAGGGGTCGTCCGTCGGCACGCGCCCCCCTCCTGTGGCCGAACGACCCGTTTACCTGCCGCGGCGGCTGGTGAGACGTTGAAGTCTGAAAGACCGTAATGCCGCCGCGTTCAGGTGCAATGGCTGGTTCGCCCGGACTTCAAGCCTATGCATTCTGTTCCTCGAATGCAACCAAGCAAGGCAAACGCTCCAAGCGGCCTTTGCCAACGATGAGATAATCACCGGAGGCCGGGTCAGTCCAAACGCCGCCGAGTTGCTTTGCGATTATCTGTGTGACGCGGAATTGCAAGAGGATCGACATGTCGTTTCGCCCAGCTGCAGAATACGCGTCATAGTCGACCTTCGCAGTTCTCATGGCCGCTGCGAGCGATTGATCCCCGTCAACTTCGGCTAAGTCTACTCTCTCGTCCGAAGTCACTCCTGCAAGATCGCGGATCCCAACGCCGCACGCTCCGAGGTTGCCCTCGAAAAGAAATCCTTCGATAGCCGATCGGTCGTGGTAGAAGACTGAGGCCTCGATTTCCGACGCAATCGAGCCGCCGGTGAGCCATCCGCAAAGAATGTCGCCGTCCTGAAGGTTGCCCGTGGTTGCGACATCGAAGTGAGACCAATCGCTGTAGTTACGAAGCACGCGAGCGACCATCTGGACCGTCGCCATGTCCGCCGCCAAGTCGGCAATCGATATGGGCAGCGTTTCCGGCGTGAAAACATGGGCTTCGATGCTCATAAGCGACATCCACGCCTGCGGGCGAACAGGTGTTTATCCCAATCCACAGGTCACATAATACTGTCACTTCAGAATCGAACGCAAGAACCAACTTGTTCCGGTGCTTGCCGTTGTGGCGAATTCGGCATGATAGACGCTCCCGCAAAACGCATCTGCGCCCGCGCCTCAACTGATTGGAAGGTTGCCGATCTCCGAAATCCAGCGATTCCCGTACTTGACTGATGTTCAGTCGTATCGAAGGGTCGCAAACCTTCTCGGAGATTGCACCATGCTCGCCACCGTGCCGACCGTTCCCAACCGCATCGCCTCGCACTTCGCGCCGACGCCGAATCCCGTGCCGGCGACGCCGGACGCGAAGGCGACGGCGTGGAGCGAGGCCGTGTTCGCGGCGATGATGTTCTACCAGTCGCAACTGACCCACCCCGATGAACGCGTGGCCGAGCGAGCCGCGAAGGCGATCTTCGACCTCGAGAAGACCCGCCTCCGCCACGGCGGCCACCTCGCCGGCGCGAATGCGGAACCGCCCCCGCCGAAGGCCCAACCGCGGAAAGCGTTGGAAACGCCGTGCCGGCTGGCGACGATCGAGGAGCCGGATGGGCTCGACGACGAGGACGCGCCCGCGATCTTCGACAATAAGGAACGGGCGGCAATCGAGGCGATGGTTCGCCATCCGCGCTACGCGCCGATGATCGAGGAGCTGCGGGCGAAGCTGGTTTCGCAGGGCGTCGCGGAGGACGATGCGCGTCGGCTGGCGACGGAGGCGTTCCGCCAGCACGTGGGCGAGGCGATCCTCGAACGCCGTGGCCGGGTTGCTTCGCGATCCGCCGGCGGACGCCGGGCGGAACATCGGGGGCGCATGAACCCGCCCCGTCCCGAACCCGCGAATTCGGTTCGCGAACTGGATTCGGCCCAGTAAGTGCTATCCTTACCCCATACCTCCCGCCGACCCGTTCCGGGTTTGAACCGATGCGCGCCGCCTTGCTCCTTCTGCTCCTCGCCGCGCCCCTGCGGGCCGAGTCGCCGAACTACCTCGACGAGGTCGTGCCGCTGCTGACGAAGGCCGGCTGCAACCAGGGCGCCTGCCACGGGAAGGGGGCCGGCCAGAACGGCTTCCGCCTTTCGCTGCGCGGCTACGCGCCGGAACTCGACCATCGCACCCTGACGCGCGAACAGGACGGCCGGCGCATCGACCCGACCGATCCGGAGTCGAGCCTGCTGCTGCGCAAGGCGACGGGCCAGGCGCCGCACGAAGGGGGCAAGCTCTTCGCCGCCGGCTCGCGCGAGTGGACGGTGCTGCGCGACTGGATCGCCGCCGGCGCGCCGGGGCCGGCGAAGGACGCCGCCGCGATCGTCACCTTGAAGGTCGAGCCGGACGCGCGGACGCTCAAGGTCGGCGAAACGGTGCCCCTGAAAGTGACGGCGGCCTTCTCCGACGGCCGCGCCGTCGACGTCACGTGGCTCGCGAAGTTCGACTCGAACGACGCGGCGTATTTATCGGTGAATCCGGCCGGCGTCGCCAAGGCGCTGCGCCACGGGGCGACCGCCGTGCGCGTGATGTACCAGTCCGAGGTCGCGGTCGCGTCGTTCGCGATGCCGTTCGAGCGCGCCGTCGACGCCGTGCGATTCCACACGAAGAACAACGTCGTCGACATGCATGTCTTCGCGAAGCTCGCCGAGCTGCGCATCGAACCGTCGGACCTCTGCTCGGACGCGGAGTTCGTGCGTCGCGTCTGGCTCGACGCCGCCGGCGCGCTCCCGAAGCCGGCCCGCGTGACCGCCTTCCTCGCCGACGCCGCTCCGGACAAGCGCGCGAAGCTGATCGACGAAGTGCTGGCGTCGCCGGAGTTCACCGACTACTGGGCGCTGCAGCTCGGCGACCTGTTCCAGAACCG
>CAYVRB010000455.1:0-3175 GCA_964453375.1 uncultured Alcaligenaceae bacterium | reverse complement strand
CGGAGCGAATGACGGCGACCGGCTTCCTCGTCATCGGCCCGAAGATGCTGGCCGAGGACGACCCGATGAAGATGCGGATGGACATCGTGGACGAGCAACTCGACACCGCCGGCCAGGCGTTCCTCGGCCTGACGCTCGGCTGCGCCCGCTGCCACGACCACAAGTTCGACCCGATCACGGCCGCCGACTACTACGGCCTCGCGGGGATGTTCTACTCGACGAAGACGATGGTGAACTACAACGTGGTGGCGACCTGGAACGAGCGGCCGATCGGTACTCCCGAGTCGATCGCGAAGCTGACGGAGCACAAGAGCGCCCTGGAGAAGCTGAAGGCGGATCTCGCGAAAGTCGAGAAGGCCGCGAAAGCGGATGCGGCGAAGCGATTGATCGAAGAGAAGAAGCGGGCGAAGGAGTACACCACCGCGGCGATGGACGTACACCAGCGGCGCGGCCCGTTGAAGCTCGTCGCGACCGATCCGTCGAAGCGAGCCGATGCGATCACGATCGAATCCGAGGCGCACACTCGCGGCAACGTGCTCAAGCTCACCGACGGCTACGGCGCAGGCATCGGCGTCATCATCAACGCGGGGCCGATTCCGAACTTCACCGAACACGACATCGACATCAAGAAAGCCGGCACCTATCAGGTCGCCGTGCGATACGCGGCCGCCGATCCGCGACCGATTCGCATCCTCGTGAACGGCAAGATCGTGGCCGGGAACGCCTGCGGCGAACGGACCGGCTCGTGGAATCCCGACGGCCAGAAATGGCACGCCGAGGCGACGGTGGAACTGCCGGCCGGCAAGGCCGTGATCCGCTTCGAGCGCGACGGGGCGATCCCCCACCTCGACAGGTTCGCCTTCGTGCCGTTGACGGCCGACGAGATCGCGAAGACGCCGCTGTCGCTGGAGGCCGTGGCGGCCGAGCGTAACCTCTCGCCGGCGCTCCTTCGGCAATGGCTTGCCGCTGTGACGAAGCAAGACGGGAAGCCGATCGAGGATATCGACGCGCCCTTCCGGTCGACCAAGGAATTCGAAACCGAGGGGCCGCGCAAGGCCGAGATCGAGAAGCTCCGCACGGCGCTCGCCGCGAAGGAGAAAGAGAAACCCCCGGTCGACGAAGTCATGGCGGTCGAAGACGCCAAGAGCGAGAATCTCAAGATTCACCTGCGCGGCAACCACCTCACGCTCGGCGCGGAGGCCCCGCGACGGCTGCCGCGCATCCTGGCCGGCGAAGCGCCGCTCGATTTGAAGTCCGGCCGCAGCGGTCGGCTCGAACTCGCGGAATGGATGGCGCGGCCCGACAACCCGCTGACGGCGCGCGTGATGGTCAACCGCATCTGGGCCGGCCACTTCGGCACCGGCCTCGTGCGCACGCCGGACAACTTCGGCCGCCTCGGCGAACGCCCGACGCACCCGGAGCTCCTCGACTGGCTCGCGGCCGAGTTCGTGCGAACGAAATGGTCCGTCAAGGCGATGCACCGACTCATCGTCACGTCCAACGCCTACAAGATGTCCTCGGGATCGAATGCGATCGACCCCGAAAACAGGTTGTATTCGCACTACCATCGCCGTCGGCTGGACGCGGAGGAAATCCGCGACGGCATGCTCGCGATCGCGGGCCAGCTCGAGCGCACGCCGGGCGGAACGATGCTCAAGGCGACGCCGCGCCAGTACGTCACGAGCACCGCCAGCAAGAACTACGACGTCTACTCGTCGCCGCGGCGCACGGTCTACCTGCCGGTCGTCCGCAGCGCCGTCTACGACGTGCTGCAGACGCTCGACTTCGCCGATCCGTCCGTGCCGAACGGGCAGCGCACGGCCACGACGATCCCGACGCAGGCGCTGTTCATGCTGAATAGCTCGCTCGTGGACGAGACCGCCGAGGCGTTCGCGAAGTCTTTGCTCGCGATGAACGCGAGCGACGACGACCGCATCCGCGCCGCGTACTTTCGGGCGTTCGGCCGCACCGCGACGGAATCGGAACTGGTCCGCGTTCGCGGCTATCTCGAAAAATCGGAAGCGACCGTTGAAGCCAAGCGATTGAAAGCGTGGCGCGGGCTGTGCCGCGTCTTGTTCGCCTCGAACGAATTCGTCTTCGTGGAGTGACGCCGATGCTGGGCCGCCGCGAATTGCTGAAATCGTCCGCCCTCGGTTTCGGCTGGCTCGCGCTCGCCGACCTGCTCGCGCGGGGCGCGACGCACGACCCGCTCGCGCCGAAGGCGCCGCACTTCCCGGCGAAGGCGAAGCGCGTCATCTTCCTCTTCATGCACGGCGGCCCGTCGCAGGTCGATACCTTCGACTGGAAGCCGAAGCTCGCCGAACACGACGGCCAGCCGCTCCCGTTCGCCAAGCCGCGCGTCGTGTCCGGCGCGACCGGAAACCTGCTGAAGTCGCCGTTCAAGTTCGAACGGCACGGGAAGAGCGGCGCGTGGGTCTCCGAACTGTTCCCGAACGTGGCGAAATGCGTCGACGATCTCTGCTTCATCAAATCGATGCACGGCTCGAACTCGCGCCACGGCGGGGCGCTGCTCGAATTGCACACCGGTTCCGACACGTTCGTCCGCCCGAGCATGGGCTCGTGGATCACCTACGGCCTCGGCACCGAGAACCGCGACCTGCCGGGGTACGTGTCGATCTGCCCGACGCTCTCGCACGGCGGTGTCAACAACTACACCTCCGCGTTCCTGCCGGCCATCCACCAGGCGACGCCGCTCGGCAACGCCGGCACGCCGTCGAGCAAGGTCGGCGTGCCGTTCGTGAAGGGGACGACGCCGCCGAACCAGCAGCGCCTCGAACTCGACCTGCTCGCCGAGCTGGATCGCGAGCGGACGTCGAAGGACGCGGCGATGGACGGCCGCATTCAATCGTTCGAGATGGCCTTCCGCATGCAGGCCGCGGCGCCGATGGTTCAGGATTTGTCGAAGGAGACGGCCGAGACGCACGCGCTTTACGGCCTTGACGACAAGGCGACGGAGAACTTCGGCCGGCAGTGCCTGATGGCCCGGCGGTTCGCCGAGGCGGGCGTAAGGTTCGTGCAATGCACGCACAGCTACAAGTGGGACCAGCACGAGAACCTGACGAAGGGCCACGCGGCGAACGCGAAGGAAGTGGACAAGCCGATCGCGGGGCTGCTGATGGATTTGAAGCGTCGCGGCCTGCTGAAGGACACGCTC
>CAYVRB010000454.1:0-3189 GCA_964453375.1 uncultured Alcaligenaceae bacterium | reverse complement strand
GCATAAACGGTTGAGAACTTCGCACCGCCATCGACGAGCATTCCCAAGCTGCGCACGATCGATGGCGACGATGGTCGGCTCGTTGTGGAGCGGCCTTCTTCGGCGTTCGATTGTTCGGCGGCTTGTTCTGAGGAATCCATCGCGGCCTATCGCCTTTCCGAGTGTTGGTAAATCCAAGTGTGGGCTTCATCCAGAACCATTCGCATGAGCGGGATGTCATCGCGGCCAAAGCGTGTGGATTCCTTCCACAAGTCGCCGTTGCGAAAGAGTCGTGTGACGGAGACGGTGTGTCGCAAGCCGTCGCGTGTTCGTTTTTGCCAAATGTAAACCTTGATCAAGCCTCGCCGGATTTCATGAATCGGTCGTGTCGTCATGGTTGCTCCTTTCCGTGTGGTTGGGTGTGTGCGTTCGCAACGGGCCGGACTCGGACGATTGGCTGGCGCAAGCTGCCGTTTGCATGGCTGTGCGCGACAGCATCTGGTCAAGGTCGGCGGCGAGACGTTTGAGGACGCCGCGATCGATGGGCGATAGGCAGCCATCGTCTGCGATCACCGCCGCCAGCACTTGGGTCAGCTTGACGAAGTGGATCAGGTCCGCTGGCGCGAAGAGTTGCGACACTCTTCCCCCATTAGCGGCGAGCCGGAACAGGTTGAATTGGTATCGCCAGCCGGAGTTGTCATCACCGGATTTCCAAACGAAGGAAGTCAGTCGTCCTGCACCAACTGAACAGTACGGTTTGGGGATCGCTGATTGACGTGCGGGCGTTTCGGAGTCGTTGTTGAGCATTACCTTGAAGCTCCATCGCGAGAGATTGCAGTGTTTAGATGCGGTGTCGGAGCGCGAGAAAAAGAGGCGTGGAGAGTTGTTACTCTCCACGCCCGTCTCACCCGGCATTGATCAATCCAACCATCCTTCTTCGATTGCAATATCGAGCCAGCAGTCCAAAGTCTGAAAGGACTCTAAAACTGGCTTGATTGGCTTGCCGTGCGGCGCGTCGTGGTAGACGCACAGCACACGGTCGAAAAGGTGGTTATGGATTTTGAGCAATGCCTCCCAGAACTCCCTGGGAATTTTGGGGTGAGCTTGATTGACGATCATGTTGTTCTTGTTGTTCATGGTCTTCCTCCTTTGTTGTTGCGTTCCTTGAGCAAACAAGGGGTGGCACAACGGCCGCCGCCCCTCCGCGACCATTGGTGGTCGCGGCGAAACGGTGGGGAGAAAGACCGGCTGGCGAGCCAGCCGGTGGATAACCGAGGATCAACCTCGTCGTAAAACCGGCTTCATGGAATGACTTTGACTGGCCCGATGGCCATCGCATTCGATTGGCGAACTAGGGTTGTTCTTGATGTCTGAATAGCCCGTCGTAAGCCGTCACGAACACGATTTCTCGATACGGTTGCCGGGGGACACCGCGTGTCAGTGCGGTGATGGCCGGACCGTCGCCGAGAACGCGATCAAGGTCATACGCAGTGATGCCACATAGAACTGCGTGTTGCAGGGCTCCCAGGTGACTCGCTGAGTCGATACCCCAGTCAACGGTCGTGGCACCTGAGGGCCACTGATCGAGAATCAGGGAATCAAGAAGGCGAGTGGCTAATGGACGAACAATCAACGATTGTTCGTCGGACCCATCGCCACACCTGCAATGGAAATTGCTCAGCGCGACGATCAGTCGAACCGTCGGTGAGGCAATGACGAGCGAGCAACGACTACATTCGCGGCATCGCACCGTCACGCTCCACCCACGACCATCAAGGATCTCCAAGGAACATCCGCATCTGCACTTCGAGTTGACATCAATTCGTTTCATAACCCTCTTGGGAAAGTACCGACCGGATTGCATCCGGTCGGCGGGATTGTCATCAGCTACTCTGGTTTGGACTTCTTGTTCGTCGCGGCAGACGCTTTGACGGACAGGTATGCCAATTCAAGTTGCTTCTGCGCAACCGGGACGTCATCAACTCGTAGAAGCGTACTTTCCTTCTCGATCCCACTGGCGTCCTCGTAGAAACGAACTGCGCGAATCTCCAGCCAATTGCGACCGTCCGGCAACGTTTTGCGAAGGACTTGAGCCGCAACATCGGCCAGCCGAAACTCCTCAACCAGTTTGTCTTTTTCCATATGCTCTCCATTTGTGTTGTTGGCGCGAGGCGTTCATCCGAATCCTCCTCGCACCGGTGTTGTTAGGCAGTGACCCTCATGGCCACTGCTCCTGTCGGCGAAAGCTCTCCAAAGAACTCCCGCAGAATCGCTACATGATCCAGGCTCTGACAAATGCCAGAGCGAAGACCACGAATCCGACGACCAAGATGACCGCCGAGACACGAGCCTTCTCGATCGCTCGATCCAGTTCGTAGTTCCGTCTGTACTGGCGACTCCAAGCAGCACGGTGTTCTCTCTCGTCTTGTTTCGATCTCATCGCGTTTTTCTCCTGTAAGAGAGTCGGCACTCGACTCAGTTCAACCATGCGCAACGAGCGTGGCTTGTTCCGAACAAATGAAGGTCGTATGCCCGCGACGGCGATACACGCCGTTGAAAACACCACCGACGTTGTCTCGTTGTTTTTCCCTGCTCCTGAGACGTGGAGCGATGAAACCCACTTGAAGGGAGTCGTGACCTCAGCCGGTCCGCACCTCCTTTCCAGAAGCCGATGCGATGAGCGGCAACAGTTCCGGGATAGCGACAACTTGAATGCGAGTGCCGCCAGCGTCAGGTAACTGGGCGACCGCGTCGCGAATGCGATCTGCCTTTTGCGGCAGGACCGTTACTAAAGTGAACTCGAAGCGTCCGGCTTGAATCAGTCTTCGGAACGCTGAGTGCCGGACATGATCGCTGAGATCATCACGGACAGACTGAACAACGCGGTCCCAACGACCGTGTTGACCGGCATCCACGCGAGCCAGTCCGATTCGACCGGTGGCTTCGGGGTCAAAGTAATATCCGGTGGGAAGTCCAGGACGGTGCAGATCGGGAAAACTCCGGACGATGTCTGCGGCAGTGAGTCGATGTCGCGGCCGGTCTGACAAGCAGCAGAAGTGCAGCAAGGCAAAGGCCCGAATCTTGGCCGTCTCGGATAGAGGTCCGATGCGATTTCCGGTCACCCCACAGTGTTCAGCGCCGAGTTCGGTCAGATGCCAGTAACGCTGCTGACTGTGCAGCGGTGCGGAATCCACCAGTGAGCGCTGCCGA
>CAYVRB010000453.1:2730-3232 GCA_964453375.1 uncultured Alcaligenaceae bacterium | reverse complement strand
CTCGACTTCGTCCTTGTCGATGCCGCTGGAGTTCGTGATGCGGATCTGGTTCTCCTTGCCCGTGCCGAGGTCCTTGGCGGTCACGTTCAGGATGCCGTTGGCGTCGATGTCGAACTTCACCTGGATCTGCGGCGTGCCGCGCGGGGCGGGCGGGATGCCGTCCAGGTGGAACTCGCCGATCTTCTTGTTGTCGCGGCTCATCGGCCGCTCGCCCTGGTACACCTCGATCAGCACCGAGGGCTGGTTGTCGGACGCGGTGCTGTAGACCTTCTCGATGGTCTTCGGGATGGTCGTGTTCTTGGGGATCAGCACGTCGAGGATGCCGCCGAGGGTTTCGAGGCCGAGCGAGAGCGGCGTCACGTCGAGGAGCAGCAGGTCGGACTTGGCGCCGAGGAGCAGCTGCGAGCCGAGGATGGCCGCGCCGACCGCGACGACTTCGTCCGGGTTCACGCCGCGGTGGCCTTCCTTGCCGAAGATCTCCTTCACGAGCGCCTGGACGCGG
>CAYVRB010000453.1:0-2720 GCA_964453375.1 uncultured Alcaligenaceae bacterium | reverse complement strand
GACCATGACGACCTCGCCGATGTCCGACGGCTTCTTGCCGGCGTCCTGCAGGGCTTGCAATACCGGCTTCTTGCAGCGCTCGATCAGGTGCTCCACCATGCGCTCCAACTGGTTGCGCGTGATCGTGAGCATCAGGTGCTTCGGGCCGCTGGCGTCCGCCGTGATGAACGGCAGGTTCACGTCGGTGCTGGTCTGCTGCGAGAGGTCCTTCTTGGCGCGCTCGGCCGCCTCCTTGAGGCGCTGGAGCGCCATCTGGTCCTTGCGCAGGTCGATGCCGTGTTCCTTCTTGAACTCGCCGGCGATGAAGTCGATGAGGACCTCGTCGAAGTCGTCGCCGCCGAGGTGGGTGTCGCCGTTGGTGGACTTGACGTCGAAGACGCCGTCCTCGCCGACCTCGAGGACGGAGACGTCGAAGGTGCCGCCGCCGAGGTCGAAGACCGCGATGGTCTGGTCCTTCTTCTTGTCCATGGCGTACGCCAACGAGGCCGCCGTCGGCTCGTTGATGATCCGCATCCGCTGCTTGTCCTTCTTGCCGGTCTTCGGGTTGTCGACGTCCCATTCGGTGTCGAACCCGGCGACGGCGGCCGCGTCGATGGTCGCCTGGCGCTGGCTGTCGTTGAAGTACGCCGGCACGGTGATGACCGCCTTGCGCACGGTGTGGCCGAGGTAGGCCTCGGCGGCCTCCTTGAGCTTGCGCAGGATCATCGCGGAGATTTCGGGCGGCGTGTAGTTCTTGCCGTCGATCTCGACCTTGACGAGTTCGTCCTTGCCGCCGGCGATCTTGTAGGGCACGAGCTTCTCTTCGCTCTCGACCTCGTGGTGCCGCCGGCCCATGAAGCGCTTGATGGAGTAGATCGTGCGCGCGGGGTTGGTGATCGCCTGGCGCTTGGCCGGGTCGCCGACGAGGCGGTTGCCGTCCTTCGCGAAGGCGACGATGCTGGGCGTGATGCGATTGCCTTCCTGGTTGGCGATGACCTTGACGTCGTTGCCTTCCATGACGGCGACGACGGAGTTGGTGGTGCCGAGGTCGATGCCGATGATTTTCTCTTCCGCCATGATTCGGGTCTCCGAAGGGTGTTTTGGGTGACTATGGTACTCGCGAACGATCTTCGGTGGATCGGTTCGCGGTCGGTGACGATTCCAAGGGACGGGAACTCGCTGGAAAATAGCAAGCCGGATGCCGAATCACTTCCATCGCCTCAAGTAGGTATCTTGTCGTGATTTATGAATTCTCGCGATCCTTGGATCCCTCCGGGGACTGTCAGTTTGGCACTCCCCGTTCTCGCCGGAGATACGCCGGTCGTCGTTCGCCCGAAGAACCCGACCGGAAACGGGTTGCAAAAACCCGACTATCCGCCCCGTCGCGTTGACTCTCCCCGACGGGACCGATACATTGGGCACAAATTTCCCTCCTTTCCCGCCTTCGCACCGCACATCATGTCGAAAAAAAACGAGTCCGGCCCGTCGGATAAGGTCAACGCGGACCTGAAGGCGCTGCGCGTCAAGATCGACAAGCTCGACCTCGACATTCTCGACCTCGCCAACAAGCGCGCCGCCATCGCCGCGCAGATCGGGAAAGTGAAGTCCGCCCAGGGGGGCGAAGTCTTCTCGGCGGCGCGCGAAGAGGAAGTGATCCAGAACATTCTCGCGGCGAACAAGGGTCCGCTGACGGAAGTGACGCTCAAGGCGGTTTTCCGGGAACTGATGAGCGCCGCGCGGGCGCTGCAGCGCGTTCAGAAGGTCGCGTTCCTCGGGCCGGAGTACAGCTACAGCCACATCGCCGCGCTCGAGCGCTTCGGCGAGACGGCGGAGTACATGCGCGTCGGCTCCATCGCGGCGGTCTTCGAGGAGGTGAACCGCAAGCACGTCGACCTCGGCGTCGTGCCGCTGGAGAACTCGACCGACGGCCGCATCGCCGACACGCTCGACATGTTCATCCGGCTGCCGAACATCAAGATCTGCTCCGAGATCCGGCTGCTGGTGCACCACAACCTGCTGGCGAACTGCGAGCAGACGGCGATCCAGCACATCTACAGCAAGGCGCAGGCGCTCTCGCAGTGCCGGAACTGGCTGAGCAAGAACATGCCGCACGCCAGTCTGCACGAGGTGGCGAGCACCGCCGACGCGGCGCGGCTGGCGACGAGTTCCCCGAACGCCGCCGCGGTCGCGAGCCGGCAGGCGGCCGTGCGCTACGGCATCCGCGTCCTCTTCGCCAATATCGAGGACTACGCCAACAACGAGACGCGCTTCGCCGTCATCAGCAACAGCGACAGCGCCAAGACCGGCCACGACAAGACGGCGATCATGTTCCAGGTGCCGCACAAGCCCGGCTCGCTCGTGGACATCCTCGAGTTGTTCAAGTCGAACAAGATCAACCTGACTTGGATCGAGTCGTTCCCGTACCGCCAGGCGAAGGGCGAGTACGTCTTCTTCGTGGACTTCGAGGGCCACCACGAGGATCCGAAGATCAAGAAGGCGCTGCAGTCGGCGGAGAAGATGTGCGAAACCCTCTCGGTGCTCGGCTCCTTCCCGATGGCGAAGCTGAGCGACGAGTGAGTAGGGGCGAGCATTCGCGTTTTGCAGTATTAACGATCGACACAACGGACCCGAATGCTTTCGTAGCCCATCACATCCCGCCAACGCCGGAGCGCTCGCCTCGCCTTCTCGCCCCAACGGGGCGACCCACAATAGCCAGGGGTGACGGAGCGAAGCGACGGAAC
>CAYVRB010000452.1:0-3266 GCA_964453375.1 uncultured Alcaligenaceae bacterium | reverse complement strand
CCCGACCCCGGCTGCGCCGGCTGCGGCGCCGCGAACGTGCCGATGGGCGCCCCCGGCTACGCCGGCGCGGTGCCGGTCGTGCCGCCGGGCGCGAACGCGGCGCTGTTCCCCGGCATGGGCGCGAAGATGGCCGGCGGGAAATAGGGTTCAAGAGGATCACGAAAACCCGAAACGACGAAACCACGAAATGGATTATTTCTTTCGGGATTTCGTCCTTTCGGGGTTTCGTGATTCGGCCTTCTCCTCGGCCGAACTGCCGCGCAGGTACAACGGTTCGATCGCGAACAATTCCTCGCGCGTCAGCGCCGCGATCGCTTCCCCGGCCGCGCGCACGCCATCGACCGTCGGCTCACGGAACTCCTCCGGCACGATCTTCGCCGCGCAGTTCATTTGCTCCGCATGGAGCGCCACGCCGGGGCCGGTCAGCCACGTCGCACCATTCGCCCACGGCAGCCATTCCGACGCCGGCGCGATCTTCACGTCGTCAATGGCCGTGCGATCCTGAAAGCGTTGGTGGTAGATCGTCCCCTGCAGCGCGTCCGCGATCACCCAGAGGTTCGCGGCCTCGGCCGGAGCTTGGCACGCGATGGCGAGGAAGGTCGGCACGGCGACCATCGGCACGTTCGCGGCGTAGGCGAGCGTCTTCGCCGTCGCGAGGCCGACGCGCAGTCCGGTGTACCCGCCGGGGCCGACGCTCACGAAGATGCGAGCCAGATCCGATACCTTCAACCGTTCGCGTTCGAGGAGCATATTGATCGTGGCCGCGAGATCGCGCGCGTGCCGGCGGGCCGGATCGAGTTCCGCCCGGTGGACCATCGCCGATCCGTTCGCCAGGCCGATCTTGCCGACGCGCCCGGACGTCTCCAGCACCAGCCGCCAATCGCTCATCGCCGTTCCGCCGATAGAATTCCGGTTCATTCTAAGGCGGGACACGATGAGCGACCGGGCGACCATGCACATCGACGGCGGATCGCGGGGCAATCCGGGGGCGGCGGCCTACGCCGTCGTCCTCGCGCCGGAGGGCGGCGCCGCGCTCGAGGAGGCGCAGACGATCGGCACGGCGACGAACAACGTCGCCGAGTACACGGGCTTGATCCGCGGGCTGGAACTGGCCGCCGAGAAGGGCATCCGCAACCTCGCGGTCCTCAGCGACAGCGAACTGCTCGTGAAACAGATGAACGGCGAGTACCGCGTCAAGAACGCGGACCTGCAAGGCCTGCATCAGGAGGCGAGCGCGTTGCGTCGGCGCTTCGCGTCCGTCACGCTCGCGCACGTCCGCCGGGAGCAGAACAAGCGGGCGGACTTCCTGTGCAACGAGGCGCTCGACGGTCGGCCGCGTCGGGCGGGCGAAGTCGTCGCGGACGCGCCGGCGTCGAAGCCGATTCCGAAGAAGCCGAAGGAGGCGGTGACGGACGCGCGCGTGCGCGACGACGCGCTCGAGTGCCTGCGTGCGGCGGCCGCGTCGTGGGCCGATCACGGGCCGAAGCATCCGGCGCCGGAACTGGTGTGGGATCAGCTCTGGTCGATCCTGGAGGAGGGCGGCGTCCTGCGGAAGCGATGACGTTCGAAACGCTGGACATCGGTTCCCCCGTTTGGTAGATCAATACCGTTAAACCCTTTCGCTGGAAGTGTTCCCGCGAAACCTCATTTCGGTCTACGCTCTCAGGGGTTCATTCGATGAAGGCACTGCGTGCGCTCGCGTTCATGCTGGTGGCGGCCGTGGGATTCCCGGCCCTCGCCGAAGACAAGAAAGACGCCAAGTTCGACGCCGCCCAACTCGTCGGCGATTGGAACGTCACTGGCGGCAAGAAGATGGGCAAAGACATCAACGACGAAGGCAAGAAGGGCACCTACACCTTCACCAAGGACAAGATCACGCTGAAGGAAGACGGCAAGGTGATGTTCGAGTTCACCTACACGATCGACGCCAAGACCAGCCCGGCGAACATCGACCTCGAAATCGCGAAGTCCGAGATCGACGGCCTCAAGGGCCTCAAGGCCAAGGGGATCGTCGAACTGAAGGACGGCGAGCTGAAGCTCTGCTACGACGGCATGGGCGGCGATCGGCCGAAGAAGTTCGACGACGAGAAGGCCTTCTCGTTCGTGCTCAAGAAGAAGAAGGAAGAAAAGAAGGACAAGTAAGTCGATTCGATCAGCGAAGCCCGCGGACGAACGTCCGCGGGCTTTTTTCGTGTCTCATCGGTTCCTCATGGCTCGGAATCGAGAATGCCGCCGTTTAGCACATATCCCACGGAGGTCGTTCCATGTCCGCTCGCAGGTTCCTGCTCTCGGCCGGCATCGTCGGCGCCGCCGCGCTCGCGCACGCCGGCGACTGGCCGCAGTTCCGCGGCCCGAATGCCAACGGCGTCGTCACCGAATCGAAGCTGCCGACCGAGTGGTCGGCCGACAAGAACGTGGCCTGGAAAGTGGCCGTGCCGGGCGTCGCGTGGTCGTGCCCGATCGTCGTCGGCGACAAGGTGATCGTGACGACGGCCGTGGCCGACGGCCAGCCGAAGCCGCGCGGCGGATTCGGCGGTGGAGGTGGCGGCGGTCGTCCGCCGGGCGGCGGAGGCTTCCAACCCGGCGGCGGTGGCGGCGGTGGCGGCGGCGGGCCGGACAAGGTCTACACCTGGAAGGTCGTCTGCCTCGACAAGGCCAACGGCAAGGAGATCTGGGCCAAGACCGCCCACGAAGGCAAGCCGAAGTACGGCACCCACGGCAGCAACACCTTCGCCAGCGAAACCCCCGCCTCCGACGGCGAGCGCGTTTACGCCTACTTCGGCGCGACCGGCACCGTCACGGCCTACGACCTCAAAGGCACCGAACTCTGGAAGAAGGACCTCGGCGCCTTCCCCAGCTCGAATAATTGGGGAACCTCCAGCTCGCCGTTGGTCCACGACGGCGTCGTCTACATCCAGTGCGACAACGAAACGAAGTCGTTCCTGGCGGCGCTCGACGCCAAGACGGGCGACCAGAAGTGGAAGATCGATCGGAACGAGAAAACCGGATGGAGCACGCCGTACATCTGGAAGACCAAGGGCCGCACCGACCTCGTCGTCGGAGGCAGCTCGCGAGTTCGCGGCTACAATCCGGTCGATGGCAAGCAGGTGTGGGAACTGAACGTCGGTGGCGGGCAGGCGAACACTTCGCCGGTCGGCACCGAAGACATGCTCTACGTCGGCACGAGCGCCGGCGGCGGCGGCGGTTTCCGGCCCGGCGGCGGCGCTCCTCCCGGCGGCGGCAATCCTCCCGGTGGTGGTGGTGGT
>CAYVRB010000451.1:0-3271 GCA_964453375.1 uncultured Alcaligenaceae bacterium | reverse complement strand
GATGGCGGTTCGGGCGCCGCCGCGGAAGTTCGGATCGGCAATGCCGAAGAAGGTGCCGATGCGCGACAGGGTCGCGCCGCCAGCGTAGATGTCCACGCGCGGGCCGCCGCCCTCGTCCGGGGACACCGCGATATCGGCGGTGCCGTCGCCATTCAGGTCGCCGGCCGAGACGTACACGCCGCCGAGGAACGCCGGTTCGAACGGCATGAAGTCGAAAATGCGCGCCTGCGTGTCGCCGTCGATCACGACCACGCGGGTCACGACGCCCGGCCCGGTCCCGGCGATCAGGTCGGCGACGCCATCGCCGTTCACGTCCGCCAGCGCGGTGCGGACGCCGCCTTGGAAGTTCGCGTCGAAGGGCACGACGCTGTAGAGCGCGGCCCCGTCGCCGTTGTAGACCGTCACCCGATTGAGCGCACCGCGGTCGGAGCCGGCGGCGATCGACGACGCGGCGTTGAACGGATCGCCGACGAAGATGCGGGCGATCCCGTTCGCGGTGGTTTCGGCGGCGACGAGCGAGCCGCTCGGCGTGGTCGCGATTCCGGCCAGCCCGGCGTTGGCCGACAGGCCGTCCGCCGTTTCGGCCGCGACGCCGCCGACGCTGATCTGGCCGAGCGCGTTCACGTTCGCCTGCGTGAACCAGAGCCGTCCGTCGATCGCCGACGCGATGCTCGTCGGTCCCGCGTTCGCGGACAGCGTCGGGAATTCGGAGATGATCCCGGCCGTATCCGCCCGGCCGATCTGGCTGCTCGCGAACTGCGTGAACCAGACCGCCCCGTCCGCCCCGAGCGCGATCCCCAGCGGTTGGCTGTCGGTGCCCGGCACCGCGAACTCGCTGATGGCGCCGGCCGCCGTGATCGCGCCGATCTCGTTCGAGCCGTTCTGCGTGAACCAGAGCCGATTGTCCGAACCGAGCGCGATCTCGAACGGCACGCTGCCCGCGCCCGGCACGGCGAACTGCGTCACGACGCCCGCCGTCGTGATCCGACCGATCTGATCGCTCGCCGCTTCCGTGAACCAAAGCGCGCCGTCCGGCCCCGTCGTGATGTCCCGCGGCCCGGCGCCGACGGCGAACTCGGTGATGACGCCGGCCGGCGTGATGCGGCCGACCCGGTCGCCGCCGAACTCCGTGAACCAGACGTTGCCGTCCGGCCCCGCCGTGAGGCCGCGCGGATCGGAGCCGGCGATCGGCAGCGAGAACTCGACGAGCACGTTCGACGTCGAGAGCCGGCCGATCTTGTTCGCCGCGGATTGCGAGAACCAGACCGTGCCGTCCGGCGTGGTCGTCACTTCGGTCGGGCCGGAGGAGGCGACCAGCTGCGTCGTCGTCTGCGCGCCGGCGGTCGTGATCTGCGTGACGGCGGCGACGCCTGGCTCGGTGAAGTAGAGGTTCCCGTCGGAACCCGCCGCGATGCCGGTCGGCGAGCCGCCGGCCGTGGTGTCGAAGGTGTTGGTGATGACGCCGGAGGTGCTGACGCGGGAGACGCGGTTGCCGGTGGTTTCCGTGAACCAGAGGGCCGCGTCGGGTCCGGTCACAATGTCGCCGAAGTTGGTGTCGCCGCTGCCGATGCCGGCGAATGGCGTCAGCACTCCGGCCGTGGTGAATCGGCCCAGATTTCCAGCGTCGGAAGATCCAAACCAGATATTCCCGTCCGGGCCGGTCGTGATGGCGGCGCCCGGCGCGGTGATGGTGCCGGAGGAGAACTCCGTCAGGACGCCGGCGGTCGTAATCGCGCCGACTTCGTTGGAGCCGAATTGCGTGAACCAGAGCCGGCCGTCGGGGCCGGCCGTGATGCCGAACGGTCCGTCGCCGGCGGTGAGGGTGGCGACGAACGAGACGACGCCGGCCGTGGTGATCGCGCCGATCTGATCGGTGCCGAAGGCGGTGAACCAGAGGCGATCGTCGGAGCCGCTGGCGATTTCGAGGGGCGCGGTGCCGGTGGGGAGCGCGAAGGTTGTGATGGCGCCCGTGGCCGGGTCGAGGCGGCCGATGGAATCGATGCCGAAGAGGGTGAACCAGAGCGCGCCGTCGTCGCCGACGGTAATGCCGCGCGGGTCGGAGAGCGGCGTCGAAAGGGTGTATTCGGTCACGAGACCGCCCGTCGCGATCCGTCCAATCTTGTTCGCTCCGGGGTCGGTGTACCAGATGCCGCCGGGGCCATCGACCGCGCCTTGGGGCGTCGGCACCGCACCTCCGAGCGCGACTTCGGTAATCACGGCCGGCACGTCGCGGGCCTCCAACGCTTCCATGCGGGGGCGGAACCGATTCGTGGGGCGGTAGGCTCGCGACACGGTGTCATACCATGGGGTGAAGAGACGAACCGAATAGGCGTCACTTTCGGCGGAGTGGGGAAAGTAGTCAAGAAAAATCGGGAATCGATTTCTTGATTTTCTGAAATTCATGGTCCGAGCGAATTTATCGCCCCCGACTTGACCTTCGTTGCAAGTCGACGATCGTCGCCTCAATCTCCCGGCGGCGCAATCGGGGTTGGTTCGCGGCACCGGACCTGCATATGATGGCTCTACCGTCCCGACTCTCGAGGAGGACCGTTCACGATGTTTGAACGCTTTACCGACCGCGCACGGAAGGTGATGCAACTCGCCAACCAGGAAGCGCAGCGGTTCAACCACGAATACATCGGCACGGAACACGTGCTGCTCGGCCTCGTGAAGGAAGGGTCCGGCGTCGCCGCGAACGTCCTCAAAAATCTCGACATCGACCTGCGTAAGATTCGGTTGGAGGTCGAGCGGATCGTGCAGCACGGCCCCGGCGGCGACTCCGCCACGCTCGGCCGGCTCCCGCACACGCCGCGGGCCAAGAAGGTGATCGAGTACTCGATCGAGGAAGCCCGCAACCTCAACCACAACTACGTCGGCACCGAGCACCTCCTCCTCGGCCTGCTCCGCGAACAGGAAGGCGTCGCGGCCCAGGTGCTAATGAATCTCGGCCTGAAGCTGGAAGATGTCCGCGAAGAGGTTCTCAACTTACTGGGGCACAACATGCCGAATGAAAACGAGTCGGGCGGCGGAACGGGCGAACGGGAACGCGGCGGCGGCTCCGGCGAACGGCAGTCCGGCGGCAAGAACAAGAGCAAGACGCCCGCCCTCGACAGCTTCGGCCGCGACCTCACCGAACTGGCGCGCCAGAGCAAGCTCGACCCCGTCATCGGCCGCGCCAACGAGATCGAACGCGTCATCCAGATCCTCAGCCGGCGCACCAAGAACAACCCCGTGCTCCTCGGCGAGGCCGGCGTCGGCAAGACCGCCATCG
>CAYVRB010000450.1:0-3283 GCA_964453375.1 uncultured Alcaligenaceae bacterium | reverse complement strand
GGAGTGCGGAGTTAAAGACGAAAGGCGGTCGGTGGTTTTCACTCCGAACTCCGCACTCCGCACTCCGCGCTCGCGAGGTCGCCTCCCTACGCCGGCATCACCCGGTTCAGGTTCGAAGGGTTTGTTCTCAGCCCGCTGATCCGCAGCCGGCACCCCTGGCGATGGAGGGATTATAGTCGGCGCGGGCGGCGATTTTGAGTTGTTCAGCGGATTCGATTCTGGGAAACTATTGGACAACTCCGCGTCCGGTCGTTCCCGACCGGGCCAATCCTTCGATGAGGTCGCCATGTCTCGATTGCTCGCGCTCGCCGTATTGCTGATACCTTCGTTCGCGTTCGCGCAGAAGCCGACGCGCGAGCAGAAGGTGCTGGACGACCGCAAGAAGGTCGTGGCCGACGGATTCTGGATCTACAACGACCTCGCTAAGGCCAAGGCCGACGCGAAGTCCGCCGGCAAGCCGATCGTCATGGTGCTCCGCTGCATCCCCTGCGAGGAGTGCGTGAAGCTCGACGACGACCTCGTGAACACCGATCCCGAAATCCGCCCGCTGCTCGAGAAGTTCGTCTGCGTCCGCGTCGTCGGCACGAACGGCCTCGACCTCGGCCAATTCCAATTCGACACCGATCAATCGTTCGCCGTCTTCTTCCTGAACGCCGACGGAACCGTCTACGGCCGTTTCGGCACGCGCTCGCACCGCACGAACTGGGTGGGCGACGTGTCGCTGCCCGGCCTCGCGAACGCCCTGCGCGGCGCGCTCGAACTGCACGCCGATTATCCCAAGAACAAGACCGTGCTCGCCGGGAAGAAGGGGAAGGCCCCCGAGTTCGCCCGGCCGGAACTCTTCCCGACCCTGAAGGACAAGTACACGAGCAAGCTGGACTACGAAGGCAACGTCGTCCGCAGTTGCATTCACTGCCATCAGATCGGCGACGCGCGCCGGGAGTTCTATCGGCATCGGAAGGAAGCGATCCCGGAGTCGATCGTCTATCCGTTCCCGCACCCGAAGTCGATCGGGCTGATCCTCGATCCGAAGGAGCGGGCGAAGGTGCTCGAAGTCTCGGTCGGTTCGATCGCCGAGACGGCGGGATTCCAGGCGGGCGACACGATCACGGCGATGAGCGGCCAGCCGCCGCTTTCGATCGCGGACGTGCAGTGGGTGCTGGAAACGATTTCGCCGGAGGGCGCCGCCGTGACGGTGAACGTGAAGCGGGGCGCGAAGTCCGAAATGATGGTGCTGAACCTTCCCAAGGGCTGGCGGCGTGCCGGGGACATCTCCTGGCGGGCGTCGTCGTGGGGCCTGCGCCGCATGGCGACGGGCGGGATGCTGCTGGAAGACCTGGAGCCGGCCGACCGCGCGAAGATGAAGCTCGACGGCTTCGCCCTCCGCGCCAAGCATGTGGGCGAGTACGGCGCGCACGCCGCCGCGAAGAACGCCGGCTTCCGCAAGGGGGACATCATCACCTCGTGGGACGGCTCGACGACGTTCCACTCCGAATCGGAATTGCTGGCCCACGGCGTGATGGCTCGCAAGCCGGGGGACAAGATCGCCGTCGAGTTCCAGCGCGACGGCAAGGCGATGAAGCTGAACCTGCCGATGCAGGAATAATCGGGTCGCGGCCGGGTGAGAGCGTCCGTTTCAGGAGGGGAGAAAGTACCACGGGGCGATTCGGGAACTTTCCCCTTCCCGCGCGCCCCTCATTCTCCGTATTCTCGATTTATCCCTCCCCACGGTCCGATTCGCTCGACCAACCGAGACCCCCCAGCATGTCCGCAACCGCCAACGACGCCGAGATGGTGGAGAAACTCCGCGCCGCGCACCAGAAGCTGCGCAACGAAATCGGCAAGGTCATCATCGGGCAGGAACAGGTCGTCGATCAACTGCTCATGGCGATCTTTTGCCGGTCGCACGCGCTCCTCATGGGCGTGCCGGGCCTCGCGAAAACGTTGATGGTGAGCACGCTGGCGCAATCGCTCGACCTCGGCTTCAAGCGCATCCAGTTCACGCCGGACTTGATGCCGTCGGACATCACCGGAAGCGAAGTCATCCAGGACGACCCGGTGACGCGGCAGCGGATGTTCAAGTTCCTGCCGGGGCCGCTCTTCGCGAACATCGTGCTCGCGGACGAAATCAACCGGACGCCGCCGAAGACGCAGGCGGCGCTGCTCGAAGCCATGCAGGAACGCAAGGCGACCGTCGGCGGGCAGGACCACCCGATGAAGAACCCGTTCTTCGTCCTCGCGACGCAGAACCCGATCGAACAGGAAGGGACCTACCCGCTGCCGGAGGCGCAATTGGACCGTTTCCTCTTCCTCATCAAGGTCGACTACCCGACCGACTCCGAGGAAGAGCAGATCATGCGGATCGGCACGTCGGACACCGTGACGAAAGTGTCGCCGGTGCTGAACGGCGACGACATCATCTCGCTCCAGCAGGTCGTGCGTCGGGTGCCGGTGTCGGACAAGGTGTTCCACTTCGCGAAGCGGATCACGCGGATGAGCCGGCCGGGCACGCCGGAGGCGGCGGACTTCGCGACGAAGTGGCTGACGTGGGGCGCCGGCCCTCGGGCGAGCATGAACCTGATCCTCGCGGCGAAGGCGAACGCGGTGCTCCGCGGCTCGAACCACGTGTCCGGCGACGACGTCGTGGCGGTGGCGAAGCCGATCCTGCGCCACCGGTTGATCGTGAACTTCGCCGCCCAGAGCGAAGGCGTCACGGTCGACGAGGTCATCGTGCAACTGATCCGCGGCGCCGCCAAGGCCGTCGCGGCCTGAGATCAGTTCCGAGTTCCAAGTTTCATGTTCCAAGTGGAAGACGGTGAGATGGGCGGGGTTTGTTGGTTGAGGACGGAACATGGCGAGGATCGAGCGATTCGAGGACATTGAATCATGGAAAAAAGCTCGGGAACTCACGCGCGAGATCTACCGTTGGACTCGAGATGGAATTGTCGCAAAGGACTTCCGATACGTGTCCCAAATCCGTACCGCGTCCGTTTCGATTATGTCGAACATTGCGGAGGGATTCGAGCGGGACGGAAACAAGGAGTTCAAGCAGTTTCTCTACATCGCAAAGGCATCCGCCGGGGAGGTTCGGTCTCTGATCTACGTTGGACTCGATGTGGGCTACTTTGGCGAAGAACAAAGTCGAGCGTTATTCGGTCTCGTGTTGGATATCGTTCGGTTGATCGGTGGATTCATCCGACATCTTGAACAGTCCGAACTACAAGGACGAAAGTACACCGATTCCTGATTTGAAACATGGAACTGTTCTTTTCTGACTTGGAAC
>CAYVRB010000449.1:0-3293 GCA_964453375.1 uncultured Alcaligenaceae bacterium | reverse complement strand
CCTCGAACTCTCCCGCGAGAATCCCGAACGGATGGGCGTCGTCATGGGCGGCGGCGTTGTGCCGGTCGACCTCGGCGAACTCGCCCCGATGCTCGCGCGCTCCTGCCAGGAGAACGGCGACTTCGACGAACGCCAACTCTCCGAGGACGGCAACTCGCCGCTCTTCCCGCTCTGGCTGCTGAAGTACCTGCCGAACATGGCCGCGGCGCACATCAGCATGGCGTTCAATTGCCAGGGGCCGAACAACACCGTCGTGACCGCGTGCGTCGCGGGCACTCAAGCCGTCGGCGAGGCGTGCCGGCTGATCCAGCGCGGCGAGGCCGACGTGATGCTCGCCGGCGGCGCCGACAGCCGCATCGATCCGCTCATGCTGCTCGCGTACACCGCCCTCGGCACGCTCAGCCGGTCCGAACGCCCCGCCGGGCAGATGTCCCGCCCCTTCGACCGCCTCCGCGACGGATTCGTCATCAGCGAAGGCTCCGCGATTTTGGTTCTCGAGGAATGGGACCGGGCGACGGCGCGCGGCGCCACGATCTACGCCGAGATCCTCGGCTTCGGCAGCAGCTTCGACGCCTACTCCGTGACGAAGCCCGACCCCGAAGGGAAGGGCGGCGCCCGCGCCATCCAGGCCGCGCTCGCCGAGGGCGGCGTCGACTTCCGCGACATCGGCTACATCAACGCGCACGGCACCAGCACGCGCCTCAACGACGCGATGGAGACCGCCGCCGTCAAGCGCGTCTTCGGCGAGCAGGCGAAGGACGTGCAGCTCTCCAGCATCAAGTCGATGATCGGCCACAGCATCGGAGCGAGCGGCGCCATCGAGGCCGCGGCGCTGGCGATGAGCCTTCAGGAGCAGGTCTACCCGCCGACGATCAATCTGACCAATCCCGACCCGCAGTGCGACCTGGACTACATTCCGAACACGGCGCGCGAAACGAAAGTCCGATTCGGCCTCTCGACGAGCTTCGGCTTCGGCGGCCAGAACGGCGCGCTCGTCATGGCCGCGGTGTAGCGGTCGCCCCGCCTTCCGAGCCTCCCCGAGCCTAGGCCCGACTCGCGGATTCGTTTCCAGTCGTAACTGACCGCTCACTGTCGGAATCCCCTTCGCCGCGTCGAGCGCCTATTCCCTCCATTCGGCCTGATGAATAGCATTGTTCCAACGATTGGCGCCATCGCCGGCCGAACGTCCCGTCACGTTGTCCGCTTCCTTTTTCCCCGAGGTCCGCCCATGACCGAGAGCGACGCGAAATCCCCCAAGCTGACCGCGGAATGGTGGAAGTCCAAGAAGCCGAAATCCATTTCGGACGTGAAGCTCGAAACGGCGCTGAAGGCTTACGAATCCATGGCCAAGGCGAACGAGTGGAAGAGCCAGTTGACACAGCTCGACATCATCATGTCGATCCTGAACGAGGTGAAGAAGCTCTGCAAGCCTGAGAAGGACAAGGAGCACAAGCACGTCGCCAGCGCGATGGACAACTACCTCTTTGAAATCAAGAAGGAAAAGAATCTGATCGAGCCGAAGATCGCCAAGGACAAGGAGGCCCGGCAAAAAGCGGATCGGCAGCTCGACGCCTTCGTCGAAAAGTCGTGGCAAGTCCTCCAAGGGCTTTGTTCGAAGATCGGCAAGAACTTTCAGCTCCTCAAAATGGTCTACGAAAAGAAGATGACGCTCAAGTTCTCGCAGATCGACTCGGCCGTCTCGCCGGTCTTCGAGTACGAGAAGGACATGAAAAAGGCGATCGACGACTACACCAACGGAGCGAGGGATTGGGTCGGCGTGTATTCGCACCTCAATGGCGAAAGCACGAAGTCGGCGACCGATCGCTGGCAGGCCCAGGCGAAAGCCAAGGAGATCGTGAAGCTGAAGCAGGAGTTCGACGAGCAGGTGAAGTGGGTCCGCAACAATGCGCAAAAGGTCCGAGGCGAGTGCGGCGTCGCAGGCTGACCGATCCGCGAACTTGACCTTGCACGCCCGCCGCGATCCGGTCCACAATCGCGAACCCCCACGGACGGGGTTTCCCGCGCGATTGGAAGACAGGGATGTCGAACCCGACCGTACTCTTCGGTAGCCTCGCCGCCCTCGTCGCGTGGGCGTTCTGGCCGACGCTCGCGTTCCTCCACGACAAATGGTCCGGCGATCCGCAGTATTCGCACGGCTACCTCGTGCCGCTCTTCTCCGCGTACCTCCTGAATCAGAACCGCGACCGACTCCGGCAGGCGGCCCCGTCCGCGCTCCCCTGGATCGGCGGCGGCGTGCTGCTCGTCGCCCTCGCGATGCGCCTCGTCGCCGGCGGGTTGCTCTTCCATCAACTGGACGCCCTCGCGCTGCTCGTCGCGCTCGCCGGCCTCGTCCTCGCCTTCGGCGGCTGGTCGATCCTGAAGTTCGCCGGCCCCGCGATCGTCTTCCTCGTCTTCGCCATCCCGCTGCCCTACGAGCTGGAGCGCAACGTCGGCGGACCGCTCAAGTCCGCCGCGACCGTGGCGAGCACGTACCTGCTCCAGACGTGCGGCCTGCCGGCGATCGCCGAGGGGAACCTGATCCTCATCGACGAAGTCCGCCTCGGCGTCGTGGACGCGTGCAGCGGGTTGAAGATGCTCATGACCTTCGCCGCCTTCTCCGTCGGCGCCGTGCTGCTGAATTCCCGGACCTGGTTCGAGCGCGGCATGGTGCTGCTCGGCATCGTGCCCGTGGCGATGCTCGCGAACATCCTGCGCATCGTCGCCACCGGCATCACGCACACGATCGTCCACGACAAGGCGGCCAACGACCAACTGCACGACGTGTACGGCTGGTGCATGATGCCGCTGGGCCTCGGTTTGTTGGCCCTCGAACTCTGGGTTCTGAAGCGTCTGGTGGTGGAACCGGTCCGGCGAGGAGCGCACGCATGACGACGACGGCAGCCCCGATTCCGTTGCGAGCGGTGGCCGCGCCCCGGCCGGCGCCGCGCCCTTCGCAGGCCGCGCCGCCCGCCGGCCGGATGCTCGCGTGGCTGAAGCTGCACTGGCTCGCGATCCTCTTCTGCGGCGGCCTGCTCGGCGGCGCGCTGGCGACCGCCGCGTGGACCTTCCTGCCGTCCAAGTACGAGTCGTACGCGCTCCTGCGCGTGGCGTCCGCCCCGTTCACCGTCTCCAACAGCCGCGATCCGAACAAGGGCCGCACCGAGTTCGCCACGTACCTCAAGAAGAAAGCCGTACTCATCAAGAAAGAATTCGTCCTCAACCGCGCCCTCGGCCTGGATGTCGATGGCCAGCGCATCGGCGACCTACCCACGATCAAGGAGCAGAAGAACCCG
>CAYVRB010000448.1:0-3335 GCA_964453375.1 uncultured Alcaligenaceae bacterium | reverse complement strand
GCGACCATCGCGAACGCGCTCGGCTCCGAAGACTCCGCCTCGCCGCTAAACGATTTCCTATTTCTCATTCCACCAATCGCGAACGAACGATTTGAATCCGCCCGACTTCGGATCAACCGGCGCGCGGACCGTCGCCCAATCCTCATCGCCCGCGAAAGACGTTGTCTCCACCTTGAAATGGGCATTGAGTCGATCTTGGAACGACTTCCGACTCGCGGCATCGTTCCAGCGTGCGGCAAGCCTCAGTTCCGGTTCGGGTTCGAGCGACAAACCCGCGGCAAACGCGCGGAGCGATTTCAACTTCTCGATCCTGGGTTTCCAGTCGGGGGATTTCAGGAAGAACTCGGCCGGCGGTTTTTCCATCCACGCCTCCGAATCGGTGGCGATCCACGCGTACGAGGCCGGGCTGATCCGGTTCGTTGCCGCCTCGCGCAACTCCCGGGGCAGATGCGCGCCGCCGACGGGCTGCGGTTTGTCGAGGAACGCGAAATCGGCCTCACCGAGGCCGAAGAGGTAGGTCTTGTCATCGAGGGGGATGAGCAACAGCGGGAGGCCGAGGGGAACCGAATAGGCCGTGCGACCGCCTTTCGATTGCTGGCTGTTCTTCTCGGCCCGGAGTTGCGCGAGGAACTTCGATTCGTCGGCGAGGGGTCGCGTCAGTTTCAAGCAAGCCGCGATGCCGGGGATTAGCGAGCCTTTTTCCGAACTCACCGACAGGCCGACGACGAGGTGGTCGATCTGGTCGAGCGGCACGCCGGCCTTGGAAAGCGACTCGAAAATCGGCTCGGGAACGCCGGCTTCGATCAGGAACTTCTTGGGATCGATCTTCTCTTGGGCCGCGTGGGCGAGCAGCGGCATCGGTTGAATCGCGGCGACGATGTTCGTCGACGGCGGCAGGTACGCGATGCCCGCCAGGCCCAGCGGCGAAACGACGACGGGCAACTTCTCCGGCCCCGGCTTCGGCTTCGCCTCCCACGGCCGCACGATCGCGAGGCCGACGACGAGGATCAACGCCGCGACGCCGAACGAGAGCGCCATCGCGGCGCGCGAGTGGAGGAAGCCGGCGGGCCGCACCACGGGCAACGGAGCCGAGACCGCTTCGTCCGTCAGGTGCTCCGCGTTGGCGGGATCGAACGCTTCGGCGCAGCGCGGGCAGACAGTGCGCGCCGCCGGCGCGTCCACGACGGCGTTGCAATGAGGACAGGCGACGCGCGGCATCAATGGGCCGCCTTCCGCGGTCGGGCGACGTGCGTCGCGGCGCCGTACGCCAACTCGGCGCTCTCCATGATCGTCTCGCTCAGCGTCGGGTGCGGGTGGATGCTCTCCAGCACGTCCCGCGCGACGGCGCCCATCTCGATCGCCAGCACGCCTTCGGAGATCATCTCACCGGCCCCGCCGCCGACGATGCCGACGCCGAGGACGCGCTTCGTTTCGGGATCGACGAGCATCTTCGTCAGCCCGCTCGTGAGCTGGAGCGCCACCGCGCGGCCGCTCGCCGCCCACGGGAACTTCAGCACCTCGTGCGGCACGCCCTTCTCCTGGGCTTCCTTCTCGCTCAGGCCGGCCCAGGCGATTTCGGGATCGGTGAAGATGACGGCCGGAATCGCGCGCGGGTTCCACTCGCTCGGTTCGCCGAGGATCGCCTCGACCGCGACGCGCGCCTCCGCCGTCGCCTTGTGCGCGAGGCCCGGCTCCTCGCCGACGTCGCCGATGGCGAAGATGTGCGGCACGTTGGTCCGACGCTGCCGGTCGATCGGGATGAAGCCGCGTTCGTTCGCCTTCACGCCGGCCTTGTCGAGCGCGAGATTCGCCGAGTTCGGCCGGCGACCGACGGAGACGAGCACGCGGTCGAAGGTCAGTTCCTTCGGCGCCTCCGCTCCGTCGAGCGACGCGACAATCCCCTCCGGCGTGGCGCGGACGCCCGTCACTTTGGTACTCGTGTGGATCGCCTCGAACTCCTTGCGGAGCTTCGTTTCCAGCGGTTTCACGAGGTCGCGGTCCGCCATCGCGATGATCGAATCGAGGAACTCCACCACGGTCACCTTCGATCCCAGGGCGGCGTAGACGCTGCCGATCTCGAGGCCGATGTAGCCGCCGCCGACGACGAGCAGCTTCTTCGGAACGTCGGGAAGCAAAAGGGCACCGGTCGAATCCATGACGCGGTCGTCGCCGATGGCGAACATCTTCGGCATCGCCGGCAGGCTGCCGCTGGCGATGATGCAGTGCTGGAAGCGGATCGTCATCTGCGTTGGCCCCGTCACATTCACCGTGTTCGCATCCACGAACTCGGCGTGACCCGTCACGGTCTCGACTTTGCGCCCCTTGCAGAGCATGCCGATGCCGCCGGTGAGCTTGCCGACGACTTTCGTCTGGACGAAGTTTCGGAGCTTGTCGAGGTCGAGCTTCGGCTCGCCGAAGGAGAGGCCGATCTCGGCCGACTCGTGCGCTTCGCGGATCACCTTGGCGACGTGGAGCAACGCCTTCGAGGGGATGCAGCCGCGATTGAGGCAGACGCCGCCGAGCTTCGCGTCTTCGTCGACGAGGACGGTCTTGAGTCCGTGGTCGGCCGCGTGGAGGGCGGCGGGGTAGCCGCCGGGTCCGCCGCCGATGACGAGGACCTGCGTTTCGAGAACGTCCGACATGGGAGTCTCCGGGAATCGAAGCGGGGGGCGTTAGCCCCCCGCGCGAAGTCATTGTACGAACGAGGCCGGTCAGCGATCGTCGTCGTCCCAATCGCCGCGGTCGTCGTCCTCGTCTTCTTCTTCCTCCTCGTCTTTCTCCTCCTCGTCGTCGCCGAAGTTGCCGGTGATGCCGTTGAAGATGGCGCCGATGCCGCCGAGGGCGATGGCGACGCCGAGGAACATGAGCTTGGTCGCCCCGCGTCCACCCATGTCGGAGAGGAAGTAGGCGAGCGCGGCGCCGGCGATGATGGCGACGATGCCCCCGCCGATGTAGAGGAGCCGCTTGCCGCCGTCCGATCCTTCGTCCTTGCGGCGTTTCTTCTTGCGGTCCTTCTTGCGCTTGCTCGGGCGATCGTCCTCGTCGTCCTCGGCCGCGGCGGCGCGCTTCGATTTCCGCTTGTTCGGCCGTTCGTCGTCTTCGTCGTCGTCCCGGCGGGAGGAGCGGCGCTTGCTCGGGCGTTCGTCCTCCTCGTCGTCGTCCCGGCGGGACGACCGTTTCTTGGAGCGCGGCGCATCGTCGTCGTCCACGACGTCGAAGTCGTCGTCGGCCTTGGCCGACTTCTTGCGCGGCGGGGGATCGTCGTCATCGACGACGTCGAACTCGTCGTCGGGCGGCTTGGGCTTCGGCGCGGGGGCGGCGACGGCCGGGGCGGC
>CAYVRB010000447.1:1016-3342 GCA_964453375.1 uncultured Alcaligenaceae bacterium | reverse complement strand
GACCGTAGCCGATTCCACGAACCGGCGCAAGAATGAAATCTAAAGTGCTCTAATCCGGCTTGAAGACTTGACGAATCCATTAATGATGAAGGTGCATTTGTCGAGTAAGACGCTGCCCGTGCAATCGAAATCGCCATCCACGATGACGATGCAATCAGAAAATTTAACGTTGTGACTATCCGGCAAAGCCGCGTTCGTGACGATAATGCTGGTTTGCCATTCGTTGTACGGCGACTGCTCAACAATGCGATCCCGCGAGATAAATATGCAATCGCGGCGAACGGAAGCGCGTAAGTTGATCGAACCCGCAATGACAAGTTTGCGATGCTCGACTTTGGCCACCAGTTCGACATTGGGGCCATACACGCCCTGCGATGAGCCTCCAGGCGATCGGTCGATGTCACGCCAACGGTGGTGCGATTCGTTCTGAAAGTTTGTTTTTGACAAACCGCCCTCATTTTCATTGACGATCTTCATCGAAGCGACAATCCCTAATAACGCATCGGTAAATATTTTGCGGTCGGTGTCGTCCCCGATTATCCCGGCCGACTCTATCAGCAGATCCAGCCTCTTTTCGGCAGCCCACTTATTTGAATTCAACTTATTCCGAAGTAATTGTTTGTCTTGGAGGAATTTCAAGATATATGTGCGGTCGGCTTCTTTTAGCGATTGCACCGCTTGGGTGTTCGCGAGAAAGTGAATGGCGGCAGGGGGTGAATTTGCAATTTCCTTCGCAATTGCCTCGCGGCCTGACGCCGAGCCTGATTGAATAAATTGAGTGAAGATAATGTCGGACTTTGTAGCCGCCTGCTTCAAATCAAACTCCATCGTCATTGAGGTCGGCATGATTAATAACGATATGCACGCGAACATTGTGGTTGTCCCGATTGCATGTGGTCGAATGGCATCAATGAGATCATTCGTAAGGATCTACTGATTCGTAGGTAAGCAAGGCTATGCCGTTCAGTCTTTCGAGTATGGCCATTGCTTCTTGCGCAGCGGTCTCCGGTTCAAATGCTTCGGCGTCGCAATGTCTATGACGACTGCGGATCAAGGGTTCGAGTGCTTATTGGGGCAGTCGTTGAGGCCACGTGTCTAGATTGCAGGGTAATTCTTCTTTAACAGGCCTTATTCGGCTTCGCCAAGCCAATTTGTTCCTTCCAATCCTTGATTATTCTCGTAGGAAAGTTTGTAATTCTTTCCGTCTACATATGCAACGCAATGGCCGGCTCTCGTGGCTGAATTCTTGCAAAAATAACTGTCCTGAATAGTGACATCGCTATCGTCGACAAGCATCGCCCCTCCATTGCCTTTCATAGGATCCGTACCCGAATAGATCGCCGTATTTGCCGAGAATGTGGAATATATAATAATAGCCTCCGAGCCAATCATGAATATCGCGCCTCCGTTGCCCTCGAACGAAGTGTTATTCATGAATGTCGACTCGCAGATCGTGGCTATCGACGATCGCACGTATATAGCGCCCCCATCGTGGGCTGATGTGTTTTTCTCAAATGTGCAATTTTCGACGCTGGCTGAATCCAGTGCATTAAAATATATCGCACCTGCGCTGCTGGGCGTAGAATTGTTATAGAAATAGCAGTTTGAGAATAGCACTGTATTGTCGGAAGTCTCGACCGCGCCGGTGCTATCGGCCGTATTGCCTGACAGCGACGTATACCAGATCGAAAGGCTGTCGCCGCTGCTCGATATGGCTCCGCCCGTGTTTGCGCGATTTGCATGAAATGACGATTCGCCAATTGTAAGCGTGCCTTCGTTCCTTATCGCGCCGCCTTCGTCCGCCTTATTGTCCATAAATGAACAATTGTAAATACCTAAAGATTTGCCTGAAGTGACATGTATCGCGCCTCCGTCGCTTTCCGTTACGGCGCCTGTAAAGTGCATTGCATAAAATTCCCCACCATCGGCGCTCCAGAGGAATTGACTATATCCACTACCGCTTGTCACCGTCACGAAGTGCTGTGTGCCGATGTCTCCATTTACGACAACCGCCACGGTGCTTTCGATCGATTTCGACAGGTTGACTACAATTTTGCCGTTCCCATCCGCTATGGTGGGATCAAATTCGATCCCTACATCGCCTTTGCCTCGCGCATTGGATTCGCCGATCGCCGCTCGCAAAGAGGTCTTGCCATTCGCATCCGCAGCGATTCCGTCGCCCGCGTTGGCATCTATAGTGTCCGCCAACGTGTTGACAGTGAACGTGACTGGATTCTCCCGCATTTCCAACTGTTCAAGATTCAGTCGCCCCGGGGGGGGGGGGGGGGGGGGGGGGGGGGGGGGGGGGGGGGGGGGCGGGGGGGGG
>CAYVRB010000447.1:0-1006 GCA_964453375.1 uncultured Alcaligenaceae bacterium | reverse complement strand
GTGCCCGCCAACGTGTTGAATGTGAACGTGACTGGTTTCCCCCGCTTTTCCAACGGCCTAAAAATCCGTCGCCCCCCCCCCCCCCCCCCCCCCCCGCGAGATGATCGGTTGCGAGATTGGCAGTCGGCACGGCGAACAAAGAAAGAGATGCTCATGATCGACCTTGAAGGTGGCGGATTCAAAGCTCGTACAAGAACCATCGTCTCCGAACAGAATCGCGTGTCAAGGAAAAAACAACACGAATTACCGAATCGCGTCAAGCGCGTTCGATGAAGGAAATATCGAGCACATGTCCGAATGATTCCGGGAAATGGGTTGGGTCCACAGGAGAGTGACTCGGTGGCGGCACGCTCATTCGCTGCTAACGCGTAGCCCTGCTTCTCGATGATGTCGCCCCAGCGGGCGCGGATGCGGGTCCGCAGTTCCGGCGATTGTTCGTACTTGTTCGTCTCGTAGTTCTTGTTGCGGGCGGCGTAGCCTTCGACGCGCGGGCGCACGACGTCGAAGCCGCCGAGGCCGAATTGGGTTTGCACGGCCGCCGCGATCTCGTCGTCCGTCGGTGCGGCCTTCTTGGTCACGATCGCTTCAAACGCGGCCGGAGTCGTCTTCGGCGCCCACTTGTCCTTCGGGTCTTCGGGCGCCGCTTTCGCGTCGCCGGCCTTCACCCGCTCGGCCTGAAGCTGCTTGCCCGCGATCCACTCGGCGTTGGTGAGCATCACCAGCAGGTGGCTGCCGTCGAGCTGGGTCAGGTCGTAGTACCGCACGCCGGCGTGGTCCGGCAGCACGAACGGGTTGGTCACGCCGAAGAAGCCCGACCGCCGGAAGTTGTCCCGGTCCTTGCCGGTCAACTGGAAGACGTCCAGCACGCGCTCCTCGAAGATCTGCGGGCTGACCAGCCAACGGCGGGCGGGGGTGAACGGCTTCTCCTTGTTCGATCCATCGAACAGGGCGGCGTGATCGACGTAGTTGCCGGCGTCCGGGTACGGCAGGCGGTCGTCCAGCTTCG
>CAYVRB010000446.1:0-3357 GCA_964453375.1 uncultured Alcaligenaceae bacterium | reverse complement strand
ACGGTGTGCGCGTGCCCCTACCTGAAAGCAGGAAGTTAATTTATGGGAAGCGTATTATTCCAATCTTCATTGATTCCGGCGAAACGAGTGGTTCCGCCGAGGGGCTTTGCCTGAACCAGCCGTTTTCTCGCGACTGATTCAGACAGAAGCCACTTGATTCCGGCAGAACGGCACGGTCGCCGGGTGCCCATCGCCTTTCTTTTCCGGCCAGAACGTCCCCTCGATTCCCAACTCGATAATCGCCTGATGCACGACGACGATGTTGTGACAAAGGAACTTCAGGAGTACTTCGTTTTTCATCGCAACGTCGGTCCTGCTCCGAACGTTGTCGCGGAACTTGGCCTTCACCATCGAGAACGTGGATTCTACGTTGCTCCTCGCGTGGTACCGACCGAGGAAGTCGGCTCGGTTGAACTGGAAATACCCGAACAACCGATCCCAGAGCATCCCCGGCTCGCCCGCGACGCTGTTCGACTTGAACGGAATGAACGGGGTCGCGCCGTGCTTGACGGCGAGTTCCAAGTTCTCCTTGCTCAAGTAGCCCTTGTCGGCGCACACGTCCTTCACGTTGAACCCGTTCGCGAGCGTCTGTTCCAGCAGCGGGCGGAACATCGGGGAATCGCCGGCGGTCGGCCCTTCGATGATCGCGGTGGTGATGATGTTCGTTTTCGTTCCTGTCATCACATGGGCCTTGACCCACGCACGGCCGCTTCGTTCCGATCCGTACTTTTCGTCGAACCAGCGAACAAAGCGGGAAGTCGAGAAGCCGGACGAGTCCGGAGCGAACGTCGCTTCAATGGCCCGCATCGGCCACGCCGACCGTTCGATGAGTTGGTACAGGACCGGCGTCATCGCTTCGGTGGCGATGAACTGCATGACGGACGACGCATCCATGACGTAGGACAGGAACCCCTTGTCGTGCGCGTCCCTCAAGTCGCCCATGAAGCGGCGGCTGGAAAAGGTCGAGAAGACCTTGAACGCGGACGCGAACACCATGTCCTTCATCCACGTCCGCCGACCGCCCTTGCGGTGCCGGGGCGGTTCCTCGATCCCCTGACACAACTCGAAAAGCAGTTCTTGGAAGCGGTCCTTCTCCGTCGTCTGTGCGAGGTTGTACGCCGGCCAGTTCTGCTTGTACGTCTTCCGCTTCGGCACTTCGTCGGCGACGATGACCGGCGGCTTGCCGTTGTGGTCGCGCTCGCACACGAGCCGGGCGGCTACGACGTGCTTGCACGGCTCGCGGCGGAGTTGGAAATCCTCGCACTCGCACGATACCGGGTCGATGCTCACCCGGTACTTCGTCGTCCCGGCCGAAGACGGGACCGACCACGCCTTGCCGTCGAAGACGACCCTCGATCTGGCCGCGATTTCCAGACCCTTCAGTTCCCGCATGTCCATGTCGCACCCGCAGAGCGAACAGTTTTCGAGTGCGTGTATGGTAGACATATTTTGACTACATAACGATGTCGGTAGCGTCTTTTTGGATTCCGAAAGTTGTTGTTGTGCTAGCGCCAAACTATGGCTACAATTCTGCCATGCCACGACCGCGCAAAGACGGCCGTCTGAAGATGGATACGGACCTCCGCATCCCGCTCACAAGCGAACAGAAGGCCGAAATCGACGAAGCCACGCGAAACGAGCCGGAAGGCAAGGCCGCGTGGGCGCGGGCAATCTTGCTCGCCGCCGCACGGCAGAAGACGGCTACGGAGAAGGGGGATGTGCCGAAAAGGAAGACAGCGGCGCGAACTGCACCTCAAAAAGCCTAGAAATTAACTGTCTTTTCAAGTCCATCGCGGGTACAACCAAGCTCAGCATGGCGGACGGTCGCATCCCGACGCGACCGTAGAATGGGAGTTGCGCTAACAGAGTGGCGGATCGCCGGTCCGATGCGAGGCGACAAGCATATGGGGTTCCTGTCATGGTCAGCGGTCTGAAGCGAGCCGAGTCCCGCTGCCGCTACTATACGCGAGAGGAAGCCAAACGTATCGGCTGGGACGTTCGGCATCCGAAAAACGGCGGTCAATTCCTCGAAGAACAAGAAATCGTCGATTTCTATCCGCGATTGAGGGACGCTCTCGGGCAGGATCGTCCCGACTTCGCTGCCGTCCGGGGCGACAAGTTGCGGCTCATCGTCGAATGCAAAAACGACTTCCGCGATCTGGACAAGGCGGTCCGCGAAGCGCAGGGATACGCGGACGCCATCAACAAGGTCAATGGCTTCGATGTCCGCCTCGCCGTCGGTGTTGCCGGAACGCCAGACCGGCTCGTCCAGGCGAAGAGTTGCTTCCTTCGCGGCAAGTGGGTCGATCTGACATCCCACCGATACCCCCTAACGCAGATACCGGCCCCGCTCGAACTCGACATCGCGTTGACCAACGGTGACGGCACGACCGACGTGCAGTTGCCGGACGAGAACGAATTTTTCGATGCCGCCATCCGCATCAGCCGGATTCTTCGGCTCGCGAAGATCGAAGAGTCCCATCGGCCGAAAGTCATCGGTGCCATCATCCTCGCCCTGTATCAAGGCGACTTCCGCGTCGATCCTCGATACGCCATTGCGGACATCAACACGAACGTCGATGAGGCCATTGCGACGTTCGATGACGTGCCCGCAAAGCGCCGGGAGTTGCTGGCGAAAACGTTGAAGCTATCTTCCGAAGCGGAGTCGTTGCGCCCGGCCATCGAAGAGTTGGTCTACCAGTTGGAGCGGCTCAACGTCCGAAGCATCATGAGGAGCGGGGTGGACTTCCTCGGGCAGTTCTACGAAGCGTTCCTTCGCTACGGTTGCGACACGAAGAAGATGGGCATCGTTTTCACACCGAGGCACATTACGCGATTCTGCGCCGATTTGGTCGATGTGAAACTGGGGATGGAAGCCTACGACCCGGCATCCGGAACGGGCGGCTTCCTCGTGTCGGCATTCGACAAGATGATGGCCGAAGCCACCACCAACAAGGCGAAACGACAAGTCAAGGAATCACTTTACGGATGCGACACGAACCCGACGGTCTGGTCGCTTGCCGTCCTGAACATGTTCTTCCGTGGCGACGGCAAGAGCCGCATCGAATTTCGGAATTGCTTCGACACCGGGGACGAGTTCGCGGGCAAGTTCGACCGCGTCTTCATGAACCCTCCCTATTCGCAAGAAGGAGAACCGGAAAAGGACTTCATCGACCACGGACTGAAAACGCTCACGTCGGGCGGCGAAATGGCGGTCGTGGTGAAAACTAGCGTGTTGGTCGATCCGGACTTGGCACCGTGGCGCAGCGCTTTGGTCCGGAACCACCAAGTATTGGGCGCGATGTATCCCCTCACCCTTCTGAACTCGCGGGGCTTGGCATCGGAGGCAGGACGCCG
>CAYVRB010000445.1:0-3364 GCA_964453375.1 uncultured Alcaligenaceae bacterium | reverse complement strand
CCGGGGCGTTCGGCCAGTTCGCCACCGGCATCGGCAACACCGACGCCGGCTTCGTCATGGGCACCGGCAAGACCTGGCTCAAGGTGCCGCCGACGATGCGCTTCGTCTTCCACGGCGACATGCCGCCGTACCTGATGGCCAAGGACCTGATCCTCGCGGTCATCGGCGACATCGGCGTCGACGGGGCCACCTACCGCGCGATGGAGTTCGACGGCGACGGCGTCTTCGCCCTCAACATCGAAGAACGCATGACGCTCTGCAACATGGCCATCGAGGCCGGCGGCAAGAACGGCATCATCCCGGCCGACCAGGTGACGCTCGACTACGTCAACGAGCGCGGCAAGAAGAGCGGCAGCAAGCCGTACACGGTCTTCAAGCCGCAGGCCGGGGCGAAGACGATCTTCGAGAAGGTCTACGACGTGACGAAGATGGAGCCGACGGTGGCGAAGCCGCACAGCCCGGACAACAAGGCGACGGTGCGCGAGGTGAAGGGGACGAAGCTCGACCGCGCCTACATCGGCAGTTGCACCGGTGGCAAGCTGACCGACTTCAAGGCCGCCGCCGCGATCCTGAAGGGCAAGGAAGTCCGCATCGATACCTTTGTCGTCCCGGCGACGACGGAAGTGGCCGCCGGTCTCGATTCGGAGATGATCGACGGCGTGAGCCTGCGGAACATCTTCCTGAACGCCGGCGCGAAGATCGGCGACGCCTCGTGCGCCGCCTGCCTGGGCGGCCCGTCGGACACGTTCGGCCGTCTGAACACGCCGATCAGCTGCATCAGCACGACGAACCGCAACTTCCCCGGCCGCATGGGCCACAAGGAGGCGAAGGTGTTCTTGGCCAGCCCGCTGACGGTGGCCGCGAGCGCCCTGACCGGCCTGATTGCGGACCCGCGGGACGTGCTGGTATGATCGAAGGAGGAGGAAAAACCATGACGACGATTACGATCACCGATCCGGTGTTGCTGAAGCAAATCGCGGAGGCGTCATTGCCGATTATTTTCCATGATCCTTCCGGAAATGAGCTGCTCTACGCGGAAGGATTCATCTTCGTACCGCCTCCCGGAACGAAGCCTCCCTTCTCCGAGGAGGAACTCGAGCGACGAAGCCTCTTGTACCGAAGCGGTCGACCGACGAGGGAAGTTCTTCGCGAGATGGAAGAGAAGTACGGCAAGTCTCGACAGGCCGGAGGCTAGATCATGTACGTCGAATCCGTTTCGATGACCGATTTCCGCTGCTTCGAGAAGGCGGAGACGACGTTCGTCTACCCCGGATCCAAAGGAATGCCGGAGGATGCGTTGAAAAACGTGACGCTGTTGATCGGAATCAACGGGGCGGGCAAAACGAGCCTCTTAAAGGCAGTGGCGCTAGGGGTATTGTCGCCAATACTTGGAACAATGGGGTATCGGCCTTATTACCTCGTTCGGCATCCGGCATCATCCAAGATTTTAAACGGCACTTCAAATGGCCACTGCGCAATCGTTAGCATCAAATACAGGATGCGTAACCAAGATACGGAATACACAGTAAACGATACCAAGCTGCCTTTGAAGCAATTCGATTCATCATTTGAGATTCAATCCTATGGCAAAGAATCGTCATTTGAAAAAATCACTATTCATAATCACTTTGATATAAAGACCCTTAAAGGCATTTATCACGACGATGAATCTCCGGCATTCTTGCTTTTGGGTTATGGCGCGACCAGGCGAACAGAGGCGGCGGAGAATATTGATTCGAAATGGTCGAGAAATAAGCATCCGAGATATCGGCGAGTAGCTGGTTTGTTCGAGGAAGACATTGTTTTTCTTCCAATCATCACCTGGTATTTTCCAATCGTCAATAGAGGTCGAATTAAAGAAATCAAAGCAATGTTTTCAGAATTATTGCCGGAGTCGACCAAGTTCACTGGCGAGTTCCTTGATAACGATGCGATTTTCTCTCACGAAGGAGTGATGTTGCCGTTGTCTGCATTGTCGGATGGCTATCGCAGCTACATCGGATTAATTGCGGATTTACTTGGCACTTTGCATTCGGTTACTCCGCTCTCGACTTCGTTAAAAGAGATTGACGGCGTTGTGATGATCGACGACATCGACGTCCACCTCCATCCCGGCCGACAGCGCGAGATCGTGCCGAAGCTCGCCGAGACGTTTCCGAAATTGCAGTTCATCATCACGACGCACAGCCCGCTGGTCGTCGGCACGGTCCATGCCGCGAACATTCGGGTCGTCGAAGACAACCAAATTCATCAGTACACCGAGGTCGCAGATGGCCGGAGCGCGGATCAATTATTAATGAGCTCGTATTTTGGCCACATTTCGCCCCGCTCACCGGCAACAGTAGATCGTCTCGATAAGAAGGCAAAGCGTGTCGCGGATACTGGCGATCCGACAGCGGCCATCGAATTCTTACGCGAACTGACCGGCAAAAGGAACGGAAAGAAACTCTAATCAGTGCGAGATTTTGCCCATGATCCGCCATCCGATTCCCCTCGAAGAGCGGCCAGATTTGGCGGTGAATAGTTTTGCCGGACAAATTGCCAATTCCGTCGGTTACACGGTCGCCTTGAAAGAACTCGAGGCGAGGGTCGAGAAACTGTCGCCGGGGTGGGTCGCAGACGCCGCAGCACGGACACGCACGTTTTTGAAGTCTAAGAAATATGACGAATCGAAGGGTAACTGGTCAAAAATCAAGTCGGTTTACACGAAGCTTCAGCATGACAAATGTGCCTACTGCGAGCGACAGTTTGCTGCGGCAGCTACGAAGGCCGGATCGCGGGAGTATGCGCTTGAACACTTTCGGCCAAAGGCGTGTGTGAAAGATTGGCCCGGTATGACTCTGTTCAAGTTTTCTATGGGCAGGCCCAATGACGTCGGTTACTATTGGCTCGCGTATAACTTGCTGAATTATGCAGCATCGTGCCACGCCTGTAACAGCGGCTACAAGGCCGACTTTTTTCCAGTCTTGGGGAAGCGGTGCCGGCGGCGGACCAATTATGCGAAAATGGCACTCGCGGAGCGGCCGTGTCTTATCTATCCACTCGGTGACATCGACGAAGATCCCGAAACTCTCATCAAGTTTGTTGGAATGACACCTATCCCCGCCGCACCGAAGCGAACAAAGAAGTACCGAAAAGCCGCTGTCACCATCGCATTCTTTAAGTTGGACTCTTTTGCCCGTGAAGAACTGTATCGAGAGCGGGCACGGCTTTTGGACGAGTTGGGGAATCTTCTCGGTACGATTAATGACGCAAACGCCTCTGTTGACCGACGTAACGAGGCCAAAGGGACTATCGACCGCATGCAACGGCACGGCCAGCGCGTATTCATTCGCCTTGAAATTCCAGCACTTCCGCGAGGAAC
>CAYVRB010000444.1:0-3378 GCA_964453375.1 uncultured Alcaligenaceae bacterium | reverse complement strand
ATCACGAACAGCCGTTGGTGCCGGAGGTATTGCAGGTTTGAACGGCCCAGTCGCTTCCGCCGGGAACGAGTCGATTCCGACACTCCGATTCCGTACTTCGAGATGAGTTTGTGATCGATGGCCCGTGCGTCCTTGTCGGGCGGAATGTAGCCGGTCACATAGAACCAGTAACCGTGTCGCAGATAACAGCAGGCAATCTGTTGGACGAAGCCTTCCAGTGATGTTGTTTCAGCTCGATACCGCATGAGCCTCCTTGCAAGTCCGAAATACGGAGTTTGTTTATGGGCACAAACTCCGCCAAAAGCCGCGATCCTCAAGACAACGCTCCGTGGTGGCCCGTCGAACAAAGATGGCTTCCAAGGCCACCTCGCCCACGAGAAACCACGCTGTCGTCGTCACGGGTGATGGCGGCGGCGGAAACTCCATTCAGGAGTTCACCGCCGCCAATCCATACTACCCACCCAAAAAGAAAACCCTTGGCGTCCGCATCCGCGTGAGTACACACGCTCGGCATTCGCCGTCAGTTCGCCGCCACAGAAGACCAATCCTTCCGAATCAGTCTCGTGTAACCGCTCGCGTCCAATCAAGAACTGCCGAACCGCACGATGGCGGTTCGGCAGCATGTCGCTACGACACTTTGAAAAGTGCCCGTCAGCCCTTTCGTCGTGCTTGCGCACCCCGGCACCACCCGTGAGTGCAGCAACGACCTCCCACAGCCTTGCAGGTCAGTCGCCCGATGTCCGCACCGACTTCCGTCGTGGCGTTCGCTCGGCTTCTACTTAGGCCACTCTCCCAGACTTCAGGGTTTGAATCACTCCGCCGACCAGGCGAAGCACCGGATACCATTCCGGCTCCTGAAGCCCTTCCTGCGTTAGTCATGCTCTTCGCCTTGCAGGTCACGTCGCTATCCGGCATTACCCGGAGGGACCGTAGTTGTGTGCGTGGCTCTTCCGAACCAGCACCGTTTGCATCGAGAATTGCACGAGGCAACTCACCGATGATTTCGGGGGACCGAATGGAGAAGCGTCCCCTTACCCACCGACCACAGTCATTCGCAGTTCGGCACCGTCTCCTGCACGACTCACTGACAAGCCCTCGCGGGCCTTTCATGGTTGAGCTTTTCACCGTCGAGAGATTTGCTCCCGATCGCCGGACGAGTCAGGTCCGGTTTCGACTGTCTCCAGTCGAAGGCTCCCCACGCCAGCCAGGTTGAACGAAGTCAGAGACTCCGAACCCCCTGGACGGGACTACGCTCATCATTGTGATGAACATCACCCGCTTTGAAACATGACGGCCTGCGATGAAACTCATCGTAGGTCAGTCCGCATCGCCCCCAGTCGGCGATTCGCCGCTCATCGTTTGTCGAAAGCGCGAACCGCCCGTGGCGGATCGGATAGAGTGTCGGGATTACTCTGCGTGCGATGCGTCTGCGAAACAAAGGCAGCCGCGTCGCGAAAGCAGGATTACTCCGACAAGCCTCCGTCGAACTGGACGAGCCAATCTCTTGGCATCCAGCTCTACGGGCCGATCACATGATGGTTGGTAAGACCATCCCCTTAGCCGGACTGGTGAGGTCCGGTTTACCGGGTGTGACCGGTGTCGAAGCGACATCTTGCCGCCGCCCTTTCGCCGTGGGATTCACCACGACGTGCCGAGCGGCGCGTTGACGAAGTAACAGCCGCAGTCGAGATCCGATTCCCGACCGCGCTTCACTCCATACCGTACCGGTGCGATTTCTCAACCAGTCGCGGTCGAATCGACAAACGATTGCTGCTTGAGCAAGGAGCGATTTGCCATCGGCGAGGAAACCGTGCTAATGAGTCGGGAATGAAGCGGAAGAGACCCGGTCGGCGGCACATCACTCTCAGTCGAATGAGACCTGTTCGCGTCGCTCGCGCAGAGCGGTTGGTCTTCGTGGACATCGAGATGGCGATTGTGAAGCGTCATCGACCCATACTCCAGATCGCAGCCATCGCCGTCTCACGGTCCTTGCAGGAGTTAGAGTCCTTCGAAGCCAAGGTTCTGATTGATGAACGCAAAACACCGGCAGCGCTGATCCGCAATCGGCACTTCGATGCCGACCAGTGGCGTCGTGAAGGGCGACATCCGACAGCGGTCGCTGTTGAATTCGGCCGCTTTCTGGGGCGGCACGCCACGGCAGATATCACGGCGACGAATCAACGACCGTTCTTGGTCGCTCAACTCGTGGCCCACCACGCAGAGTTCGACGGCACATCCTTGCGGGAATGGTTTGAGCGACTGGGATTGTTCCTGCCAGCGTCCTATCGCGTGTTCTGCACGCTGCACCGGGCAATGTGGCTGTTTCACGAAGACCCGTCGCTGGCTCGACCGACCGATTTCAAACTCGGCACGCTCTGTGAGTATTTCGCGATTCCGTTTCCCGCCGAGAAAGCTCACGACGCGCTGATCGACGTGAGGGCGACAGTCGAACTGTATCGACGAATGACGATGCTCGCCGCCGCACGAACAAGTCAGGCCAGCGGCTTACCGGCTGGCGAAGGCATGACAAATGGCTGTGAATAACTCCGCTGGCGGACGTGTCGCTGGCGTCGCGGTGGATTTCCTTCGGGCGTGTCGGTTGCGTCGCAACTCACGGCCCCAGACGTGTCGCTGGCGTCGCAGCGGCTTTCGCCTTCCGTCGCATCCAACTGCCGGACCCGACTGAGGAATCCGGTCGCCGCACGGTCTGTTCGCCACCGTACAAAGTACTGTTTTCAAAACTGTCAAAGCAAAGACCATTGCTTGAATGCAGCTTGAAAAGTGAGCTTGAAGAATCGCAGTCGCTGGAGGGCCGCTACTTGAGGATCTTCAACAGCGTGACGGGATCGGCTGCTTGTGGTTCGGTCCGACAGGCGTTGATGAACTGGTTTGCATTGGCCAGTGCCACATCGTCGGATTGCCCCGCACCACGGAACTGCTGAAAGATGGCTTCGGTGAGTGCTTCAAACGAATCGCCTTTGTCCGGGACTGGGTGGACGTTTCGCTTCTGGCGGCGATCGTGGGCTTGAGCACGGCGTTCTTGTCGTTGCAGGTCGTGCCACCAATCGGGTGGCGTTCGCTTTCCTTGGGCGGCGTTTTGGACGTTGTTGATGAAATAGGCGGCGGCGCTCCGCCGGAAGAACGATGCCCCATGTCGCTCGCGGGCCGCCAGCGTGATGTCGAGCCATTGTTGCAGCAGACTGGTGGGATACTTTCGCAGACAGCGACCAATGGCCGCCGCATCAAGCCCAAGCGATTGCATCAACTCGACGAGCGGAGATTCCGCGTGGGATGCGATCAGTTTTTCGGAACCATCGCGGTGGAAGTACGAGCCGCGTGAGAGCATCACGCTCGGTGATCCGTTTCGTGTGCTCTGCG
>CAYVRB010000443.1:0-3436 GCA_964453375.1 uncultured Alcaligenaceae bacterium | reverse complement strand
ATAACACCCTGCTCGACAACGACCGGATCATCGACGACCTGAAGCGGCATCTCACGCGGGCGTTCGGGGCCGAGCGCCAGGATCGCTACTGGGCGATCTTCGAGGAGCTGCGCGGGGAACTCGGCTACGCGGACTACCTCGGTGCCATGCAGCGCTACCGGGCCGAGAACCCGCGCGACCCGCATTTCCTGGATCTGTCCCGTTACCTGTTGGACTACCCGTTCGCCGACCGGCTGTTCCCCGGCGCGCTGGAGGTGATCGAGCGGCTACGCGGCTGGGGGCCGACGGTCATCCTGACCGACGGCGACGTGGTCTTCCAGCCGCGCAAGATCGAGCGATCCGGGCTGTTCGAGGCGGTCGAGGGGCGTGTACTCGTCTACGTCCACAAGGAGCGGGAACTCGACGACATCGAGACGCGGTATCCGGCCCGTCACTACGTGTTGGTGGACGACAAGCTTCGCATCCTGACGGCGGTGAAGGAGGTCTGGGGGGCGCGGGTGACCACCGTTTTCCCGCGCCAGGGGCACTATGCTACCGACCCCGCGACCCTGGCGACGTACCCGCCCGCGGATGTCACGATCTATCGCATCGGCGACCTGCTCCGGTACGACCTGTCCATTCTGCTCCCGTGCGAGCAGACCGGAAGTGGCAAACTCTCGCCGACAATTACTGGAGGAGCTGATGCCCGCCAACCCCTCTAGTAACCAGGATGTCCGACTCGGGGGCCGCGTTCTCACCGTCAACGCCGGCTCGTCGAGCATCAAGTTCGCCCTCTTCGACGCCGGGAATCCGCCCTGGCAAACGCTCGCCGGGGCCGTCGAACGAATCGGGTTTGCCGACGCTTTCTTGCGAGCCGGCGGTCCCGACCGCCCCGACGAACGGCGATCTCTTCCGGCGGGCGACCCTGCACAGGCGGCCGTCGGGTTGGTCGATTGGCTCGACGGGCTCGGCGAACTCGACCGAGTGGCGGCCGTCGGGCACCGGGTCGTCCACGGCGGCCCGAAGCACTTCGGCGAGCAATTCGTCGTCCCCGAATTGCTCGCCGACCTGCGGGCGGCGGTCCCGCTCGACCCGGCCCACCTGCCCGCCGAAATCCGGCTGATCGAGGCGACGGCCCGCCGCCTGCCTGGGGTGCCCCAGGTCGCGTGCTTCGACACGGCGTTCCACCGGAACCTGCCGACCCCCGCCCGCCTCCTCCCGATCCCCCGCCGGTACGCCGCCACCGGGGTCCGCCGGTACGGGTTCCACGGCCTGTCCTACGCCTATCTGCTGGAAGAACTCGAACGCCGGTCGGGCACCGAGGCGGCGCGCGGCCGGGTCGTCCTCGCCCACCTCGGGTCCGGGGCCAGCATGGCGGCCGTCCGCGGCGGGCGGTGCATCGACACCACGATGGGCCTCACCCCGGCCGGCGGGCTGGTCATGGGAACCCGGACCGGCGACCTCGACCCCGGCGTCCTCGTCCACCTGCTCCGCACCGAGAAGCTGTCGGCCGACGGTCTCGACCGCCTGGTCAATCACGAGTCGGGCCTGCTCGGGGTGTCCGGGACCAGTCCAGACCTGCGTGACCTGCTGGCCCATCAAGCGACGGACCCGCGTGCCGCCGAAGCGGTGGAGCTGTTCTGCTACCAGTGCCGGAAGTCGGTCGGCGCGCTGGCCGCCGCCCTCGGCGGGCTCGACGCCCTGGTGTTCGCCGGCGGCATCGGGGAGAACGCGGTCGAGATCCGCACCCGGGTTTGCGACGGGCTGGGGTTTCTCGGTGTCCGCCTCGACGCCGACCGGAACGCCGCCGGGGCCGGCCCGGTCTCGGCCGACGGTTGTCCGTGTGCCGTCTGGGTGATCCCGACCGACGAAGAACTGATGATCGCCCGGACCGTTCTGAAAGTTTTGGAATCGTCCCCGACCCCCGCGCTGGAGACGACTCCTCATGGCTAGCCACCCGACTCCCGCCCCACCATCCGACGACCTGTTGCAGAAAATGGACGCCTACTGGCGGGCGGCCAACTACCTCTCGGTCGGCCAAATCTACCTGCTCGACAACCCGCTGCTGAAAGACCGCTTGCGGCGGGAACACGTCAAGCCGCGGCTGCTCGGGCACTGGGGCACCACGCCGGGGCTGAACTTCATCTACGCCCACCTGAACCGGGTCATCAGGCAGTACGACCTGAACGTGCTGTACGTCGCCGGGCCGGGGCACGGCGGACCGGGCGTCGTCGCCAACGTCTACCTGGAGGGCACCTACTCCGAGGTCTACCCGCACGTCTCGCAGGACGAGGCCGGGCTGAAGCGGCTGTTCAAGCAGTTCAGCTTCCCCGGCGGCATCCCGAGTCACGTCGCCCCGGAGACCCCCGGGTCGATCCACGAGGGCGGCGAACTCGGGTACAGCCTGAGCCACGCCTTCGGGGCGGCGTTCGACAACCCGGACCTGGTCGTCGCATGCGTGGTCGGGGACGGGGAGGCCGAGACCGGCCCGCTGGCCACCGGCTGGCACGGCAACAAGTTCCTCAACCCGGCCCGGGACGGGGCGGTGCTGCCGGTCCTGCATCTGAACGGGTTCAAAATTGCCAGCCCGACTGTCCTGGCCCGCATCCCGGACGACGAACTCCGCAAGCTGCTCGAAGGGTACGGGTACGCCCCGCGGTTCGTCACCGGACACGAGCCGCCGGCCGTCCACCGGCAGATGGCCGCCGCCCTCGACGCCTGCGTGGCGGACATCCGGGCCGTCCAGGCCGACGCCCGGACCCACGGGTTCCGCGGCCGACCCGTCTGGCCGATGATCGTGCTGCGGACGCCCAAGGGGTGGACCTGCCCGCACGAGATCGACGGCAAGGTGGTCGAGGGGTCGTGGCGGAGTCACCAGGTGCCGATGGCCGACGGGCAGTCGGAGGCGCACGTCCGCGTCCTGGAAGGGTGGCTGAAGTCGTACCGGCCGGAGGAGTTGTTCGACGGGGCCGGCCGGCTCCGCCCCGAGTTGGCCCAGTTGGCTCCGAAGGGCGACCGGCGGATGGGGGCGAACCCGCACGCCAACGGCGGGGCGCTGCTCCGGGACTTGGCACTGCCGGACTTCCGCACTTACGCCGTCGCCGTGCCGGCACCCGGGGCGGTAGACGCGGAAGCCACCAGGGTGCAGGGGACGTTCCTCCGGGACGTGCTACGGCTCAACGAGGCGGCGAAGAACTTCCGGCTGTTCAGCCCGGACGAGTGCGCGTCCAACCGCTGGCAGGACGGGTTCGAGGCGACCGGCCGGTGCTTCGTCGGGGAGACCCGGCCGGGGGACGACGCCCACCTGTCGCCCGACGGCCGGGTGATGGAAGTCCTTAGCGAACACCAGTGCCAAGGGTGGCTCGAAGGCTACCTGCTCACAGGCCGGCACGGCTTCTTCTCCTGCTACGAGGCGTTCATCCACATCATCGACTCGATGTTCAACCAGCACGCGAAG
>CAYVRB010000442.1:0-3460 GCA_964453375.1 uncultured Alcaligenaceae bacterium | reverse complement strand
TGCCGATCGAACTGGACGACGCGCCGCTACGGCCGATGAAGAATCAAGTGAAACGGATCGAAGAGGTGTACGCGCAGCTGCTGGCCGTGCAGGCCGAGGCCGGAAAATACGATCCGTCGGAACAACCGGCCCGATACCGCGAACGGTGGAAGGCGCTCCTGACGGAATCCCCGCTCGTCCGCGGCACGGAGTTCGCGAAGAAGTACCCGGAGCGGATGGCCGAACTGGCGAAGCTGTCCGATGACAACCTGAAGAAGCGGATCGACGACGCGCTCGAAGCGCGGCGGAAGCTGTTCGATGCGCGGGCGGAGCGGCAGAAGGCCGCGCAGCCGGAACCGGCGGACGCCGACGCGGCGATCGTGGCGCTCGAGAACGCCATCGACTTCGCCCGCTTCGAGCAATCACTGCGGAAGTTCGAGGCGCAGCCGTGGTTGAAGCTCCCGCCGGAACGCCGCGCCGGCGACCGCGCGGCGCACTTCCGCGAAGCGTTGGATTACGGCACGTTGGTGGCGCTGGCGGCGCGGAACGAACGGCTCGACCGGATCCGCGAGACCTGGCCGCAACTGCCCGCGATCGTCGTGGAAGGCGACGACCTGATCCGGCTGCCGTTGGACGAGGCGGGCACGAAGGTGGCGCAGGTGGCGCTGTCGGGTCGATTGGACCTGATGAACGCGCGGGCGCAGGTGGTGGACTCGTACCGGCAGATCGCGGTGCGGGCGAACGCCCTGCAGGGCGTGCTGGACGTGCAGTACGACCTGAACACGATGACGCCGTCGGGGGACAACGAAGTCTTCGCGTTCGCCGGCAGCCGGACGCGCCACGCGCTGACGCTGCGGGCCGAACCGCCGTTCGTCCGGCGCGTGGAACGGAACAACTACCGCGCCGCGCTGATCTCGTACCAGCGTCAGCGGCGGACGCTGATGGCGTTCGAGGACAACATCATTAATGATTGCCGCGCGGACCTTCGGCAGTTGCGGTCGCTCGCGGAATCGTATAAAGTTCAGCAACGGGCCGTCGAGTTGGCCTACGCCCAGGTGGACAACGCCCGCTCGACGCTGCTCGCCCCCCCCGACCCGACGGCCCGCGAGGCCGCCGGGAGTTCCGCCGCCCTCACCGAGCAGTTGCTCCAGGCGCAGAACCAGTTGCTCCAGGCCCAGAACGCCCTCTACACGCTCTGGATCAACTACCTGAACACGCGGATGAACCTGTACCTCGACCTTGAGCTGCTCCCACTCGACTCGAGAGGTTTGTGGTCCGATGGCCTCCCCCAGCCCGAACTCCCGCCGATCGTCCCCCGTTGACCCCCTCCGCCGGCGCGCCGGCCGGTCCACGGTCGTCCTCCTCGCCACGCTCTTCGTCCTGCTCGGCGGCATCGCCGCCGCCGCCTGGTACTTCGGCCTGCTGAGGTCCGGCGCCGGTTCCCGGCCCGACCTCATCCTCCACCGCGTGAAGCTCGAGTCCCTGCCCGTCTCGGTCGTCGGCAAGGGCGCGCTCGAATCGGCCGACAACCGCGACATCATCTGCAAGGTCAAGGCCGGCTCCAAGGGCACCTTCTCCAGCACCATCCGTTGGGTGATCGACGACGGCTCGCTCGTCGCCAAGGGCCAGCTCCTCATGGAGTTGGACGACTCCGCGCTCGACGAGCAGTACAAGCAGCAGAGCATCGCCGTGGAGAAGGCCGAGGCCGAGTGGATCCGGGCCGACAACGACTACCTGATTCAACTGAAGGACAACGAATCGCTGATCGTGGCCGCCCAGGCCGCGCTTCGCGTCTCGGAATTGGACCTCGACAAGTTCATCGGCCTGCGCGCCGAGCCGACGCTCAATCCGTTCGGCGCCATCGTGGGCGCACACGGCACCATCATGGAGAAGGGCGAATACCGCCAGAAGCTCGACGACGTCTCGGCGCGCCTCAAGGCCGCCGAATCGGACCTCGAAGCCTATCGCGAGCGCTCCGCCTGGGCCGAGCGCAGCGCGAAGCTCGGCTACCTGACCGTCAGCCAGTCGAAGGTGGAACAATCGAAGCTCAGCGGCGCCACCGACAACTTCGAGAAGCTCCGCAAGGAGCAGTACATCCTCGAGAACTTCATGCGCGAGAAGGACCTCACCGATTTGAAGTCCAAGTGGGACGTGGCGCGCATCGGACTGGACAAGGCGCTCCAGACGGCGGAGGCGAAGGCGGCGCAGGCCGACTCGATCCGCAAGACGAACCGCTCCGTCCACCAGCGCGAGCTGGATCGGCTGCACGAGATCGAGCAGCAGATCAAGGAGTGCAAGATCCGCGCGCCCCAGGACGGCATGGTGGTCTACTTCAAGTCGGAATCGAGCCGCAGCAGCAGCGGCCAGCAGCTCATCGCCATCGGCGAGCAGGTGCGCGAAGGGCAGAAGCTGATGCGCATCCCGGACCTGCGGCGGATGCAGGTGAACACGCGGGTGCACGAGGCGCAGATCGGCCGCGTGCGCGGCGACGACCGCCAGGCGACTCGCATCCTGGACCACGTGCGCGTCGGGATGATGACGCTGGCGGACCCGATGAGCCGGCTCGCCGGCCAGCACGAGCAGACGCTGAATTGGGTACAGGACGCGGTGCGGGATCGCGAGTACGAGATTCGCCGCGAGGGGCACCGGGCGTCGGTGCGGGTGGACGCCTTCCCGGACAAGGTCTTCTCGGCGCGCGTCAAATCGGTGGCCGCCGTGGCGCAGCAGGCGGACTGGTTCAGCAGCGACGTGAAGCTGTACCCGACGCAGGTGCTCATCACGGAGAGCGTGACCGGGCTGAAGCCGGACATGAACGCCGAAGTGACGATCCACATCGACGACGCGACGGAGCCGGTGCTGGCCGTGCCGCTGCAGGCGGTGGTCGGCGGCGCCGAGAACGGGCCGAAGCGCTCGGTGTGGGTGATGGCCGGCGGGTCGCCGGTCGAGCGCGAGGTGCAACTCGGCAAGTTCAACGACGCGATGATCGAAGTGCTGGGCGGCCTGCAGGAGGGCGACGAAGTCGTCGTGAATCCGAAGGCGATCGCCGGCGACAAGGCGAAGGTTCGCGAGGAGAACGGCAACGGCGGCCGCCCGAAGGGCGAAGGCGGCTGGGAGAAGAAGGGCGGCGGCGAAGGCGGCGCCGGCAAGAAGAAGCCCGGGGGCGCCCCGCCCGGCGGCGGCGGCGGCGGTATGCCGAAGGGACCCCAAGCCTAACGTTTAGCCGCGAGGGGTAGTCTTGGGAGCCGAGCGCGGCCGGTGCCGCGCTCGGCTCCGAAGACTCCGCCTCGCGGCTAAACGATGTCGATGATTCTCGATACTTTCGGATTACCCATGCCCGCCATCGTCGAAGTCATCGATCTCTTCAAGGACTACTTCCTTGAAGGGCACATCCCCGTCAACGTGCTGAAGGGACTCAACCTCAGCTTCGACGAGGGCGACTTCGTCGCGCTCATGGGGCCGTCCGGGTCCGGCAAGTCCACGC
>CAYVRB010000441.1:0-3462 GCA_964453375.1 uncultured Alcaligenaceae bacterium | reverse complement strand
TTGGCGTCCTTCCGGTTCACCCACCAGTTGAAGTTGAGCATCAGCTTGTGGAAGCAGCGCTCGAGGAACGGGATGTCGCCGGCGTCGCCGCGCTGTTCGCGGTCGATCTGGAAGACGCGCCAGCTCGCCCACGCGTGCACCGGCGGGTTCGCGTCGCCGAAGTTCCACTCGTAGGCGGGCAGTTGCCCGTTCGGGGGCATGTAGCACTCGCGGAGGAACATCAAGAGCTGTTCCTTGGCGAACGCCGGGTCGACCGTCGCGAACGGGATCGTGTGGAACGCGAGGTCCCACGCGGCGTACCACGGATACTCCCACTTGTCGGGCATCGACACGATGTCGGCGTTCTTCAGGTGCTCCCAATCGACGTTCCGCCCGCGGTCGTCCTCGGAGTTGTTCCGCCTGCGGCTCCGGGGCGGCTTCGGCTGCGCCGGGTCGCCGTGCAGCCACTGCCACACGTCGTAGTGGAAGTACTGCTTCGTCCAGACCAGCCCCGCGATCGCCTGCCGGTGGACGAGCTTCGCGTCGGCGTCCTCCATGCCGGCCTGCACGTCCGCGAAGAACTCGTCCGCCTCCTCGATCCGCTTCGCGAAGACCTCGTCGAAATCGGCGAACGGCGAGTCGAGCGTGTCTTCCGTCGTGTGGCGAAGGCGGAGGCGCACGGAGGCGAAGCCGCCGGGCGGGATCGAGAGGCGGTATTGCGCCCCGGCCTTGGTGCCGGACCGGTCGGCGTTCACCGCCGCCGCGTTCCCCCCGACGATGCACTCGTGGAACGCGTCCTTGAAGTGCCCCGGCTTGTCGACGCCGTAGAGGCCCTTCACGTTCGTGTCGTTGTCGGTGAACAGGAGCGTCGGCGAGCCGTCGAAGTGGCAGACGTATTCGTCCCAGTCGAAGTGGAACAGTCGGAGCGACTGGCCTTCCTTCGGCGTGATCATCGGCCGGAACGCGTCCTCCGTCCACGACCAGGTGTTGCGATACCAGAGCTGCGGCACCACGGTGATCTCCGCGGCGTCCGGCCCGCGGTTCACCACGTTGATCCGCATCAACAGGTCCGTCGGCGACGCCTTCGCGTACTCCACATACACGTCGAAGTACCGGTTCTCGTTGAACAGACCGGTGTCGAGCAGCTCGAATTCCGCCTCCTGCCGCGAGCGGCGCTTGTTCTCGGTCGCCAGCCAGCGGTACGGGTACTCGGCCTGCGGATACTTGTAGAGGAACTTGAGGTAGCTCTGCGTCGGCGTGGCGTCGAGGTGGTAGTAAAGTTCCTTCACGTCCTCGCCGTGGTTGCCGCCTTCGTTCGGGATGCCGTAGAGGCGTTCCTTCAGGATCGGGTCCTTGCCGTTCCAGAGGGCGAGCGAAAGGCAGAGCCGTTGGCCGGAATCGCTGACGCCGGCGAGGCCGTCTTCGCCCCAGCGATAGGCGCGCTTGTGGGCGTGCTCGAAGGGGAAGTGATCCCAGGCGTTCCCGTCGGGGCTGTAATCTTCGCGCACCGTGCCCCACTGGCGATCGGAGAGGTACGGCCCCCAGTTCCGCCAGGACGCGACGCCCTCGTTGGCCTCGCGAAGACGACGGTGTTCGGCGGTGGCGAAGGACGAACTCACGGCGATCTCCGCGCGGGGACGGGGTAGAAGTGACGATACCGCTTCCGTCGGCCGGATTCACCCCTGCCCGGCGCGATTTCCCCGGCAAACTTGACCCAACTCCCCCGAACCGCCGAATCTGACGGACGCGCCGGTTGCGCGGGGCGTCCCGACATTTCGGTTTTTCATCCGCATTCGCTTCGGATATCATGGAGGAAACCGCTGGAGACTTCTCCCGATGAGCCAATCGGAACCGCGACCGCAATCGTACCGACGCTTCCTGCTGGCGTCGGCGGCCTTCGCCGGCCTCGCCACCCTCGCCGCCGCCCTCCTGCTCCAGCCCACCCCCGCGACGGCCGAGAACCCCCCGAAGAAGGTGAAGCTCCCCGAAAAACGCCCCGACGCCCCCGACCTCAACGGCGGCCTCGCCTGGCTCAACAGCTCCGGCCCCATCAAGATCGCCGACCTCAAGGGCAAAGTCGTCCTCCTCGACTTCTGGACGCTCTGCTGCATCAACTGCATCCACATCCTGCCCGACCTCGCGAAGCTCGAGAAGAAGTACCCGAACGAACTCGTCGTCATCGGCGTCCACTCCGCGAAGTTCGAGAACGAGAAGGACACGAAGAGCATTCGCAAGGCGGTGCTGCGCTACGAGATCGCGCACCCGGTCGTGAACGACGCCAACCACGCGATCTGGGACGGCTACGACATCAGTTCCTGGCCCTCGATGGCCGTCATCGACGCCGAAGGGAAATACGTCGGCCAGCTTTCCGGCGAGGGGAACTACGAAGTCCTCGACGCGGTCGTCGCACAGTTGATCGCCGAGGCGAAGGAGAAGAAGGTCCTCGACGAGAAGCCGATCCGGTTCGATCTCGTCCGCTACCGCGAGACCGGCGACACGCCGCTGTTCTTCCCCGGCAAGATCCATGCGGACGAAAAGGGCGGCCGGCTCTTCATCGCCGACAGCACGCACCACCGGATCGTCGTCACCGACCTCGACGGCAACAAACTGGAGACCATCGGCAACGGCACCCCCGGCAACAAGGACGGCGCCTTCGCCGCCACGCAGTTCGACGACCCGCAGGGGATGGCGCTCGACGGCGACACGCTCTACGTCGCCGACCGCAAGAACCACACGATCCGCGCCCTGGATTTGAAGGCGAAGACCAGCGCGACCGTCGCCGGCATCGGGAAGCAGGACGGCGAGTTCGCCAACCGCGCCCTCGACGCCTTCGTCGACGCGAAGGGGATGGGGCTGAATTCGCCGTGGGACCTGCTCATCGTCGGCCGGCAGATGTTCATCGCGATGGCCGGGCACCATCAGATTTGGGTGATGGACCTGGACGCGAAGAAGATCAAACCGTTCGCCGGCAACGGCCGCGAGCACATCAAGGACGGACCGCTCTACGCGTCGAGCTTCGCGCAGCCCTCCGGCCTCGCGACCGACGGCCAATCGCTCTTCGTCGCCGACAGTGAAGGCTCGGCCATCCGCAAGCTCCCGCTCTCCGGCGAGGGCCGCGTGACCACGCCGATCGGCCGGCCCGGCGACCGCGGGGCGCTCTTCTTCTTCGGCGACAAGGACGGCAAACTGGAGGACGCCAAGCTCCAGCACGCCCTCGCCGTCGCGATGCACGATGGCAAGCTCCTCGTCGCCGACACCTACAACAGCAAGCTGAAGGAGGTGGACTTCGCCGCCGGCACCTGCACCACGATCCTCGGCGGCGAGGCGGCCGACAGCTTCTTCGGCGGCCCCGTGCTGAGCGAACCGGCCGGCATGTCGATTGCGAAGGGCAAGCTCTACCTCGCCGACACGAACGCCCACCGCATCCGCGTGGTGGACCTGAAGTCGAAGGCGATCTCGACGCTCGCGCTCAAAGGCGTCGAC
>CAYVRB010000440.1:0-3462 GCA_964453375.1 uncultured Alcaligenaceae bacterium | reverse complement strand
GGCGTCCTGCCTCCGATGCCAAGCCCCGCGAGTTCAGAAGGGTGAGGGGATACGCGGTGCCCAGGAGGACGACCGTACGGGTGGCTATCGAGATTGCGCGAGGGAGCTACTCGGTTTCGCACGAAAGAAGGGATTGCACAATCTCAAGGTGATCTTTCTCAACGATGGTCCGGGATTATTATTGGGTTCGATGTGGTCCGATTATGCGTCCATCGAAGCAAGAGGCTTGGGCAAGATCAAAGTCGTCACGCTTCGCATGGTGCCTGAGCGAATTACTTCCGATTGGTTGGAGAACTAAGCGATGGCAACAGGGACTCCTTCCGGACGGCGACCCAAAACCTTGGATTACTCGCTGGTTTACCCGGGTAAATTGGACCGTTCTGACATTTTCGAGCTTCCGGGAATCGAACCGGAAACAATTGATTTGGCCAATTCGTCGGGCCATTTGTACCGCGGCGACAATCTTGCCACATTGTTGTGGCTCCGCGAGCAACCGACGGTTAGACGACATATCCGAACGGTCTACATCGACCCTCCGTATGCGACGGCCATGGCATATTTGGATCGCGAAGTGCGCCACGCCTACGACGATCACATGGACGGAGCGGAATACTTGGAAGCGTTGCGGCGGCGACTTATCGTCCTGCATGATTTGCTGGCCGACGATGGATCACTGTTCGTACACCTCGATCAAAACATGGTATTTGAGGCAAAGATTATTTTGGATGAAATATTTGGTCGCGGGAACTTTCGCAATTTCATCACGCGGAAAAAGTGTAATACAAAAAACTATACACGAAAGAACTTCGGAAACATCGCAGACCATATTCTTTATTATACGAAATCCGACAATAGTATTTGGCACCGGCAGTACGATGTCTGGACTGAGAAAAAGACGTTGGAAGAGTACCCGTGCATCGACGAAAAGACCGGGCGGAGATACAAGAAGGTCCCCGTACACGCTCCGGGAGTCAGGCGGGGCGAGACGGGATTGCCGTGGAGGGGAAAGCTGCCGCCCAAGGGGAAGCACTGGCAATATCCGCCTAAGAAACTCGACGAACTCGATGCCGCCGGCGAGATCTACTGGTCTCCGAACGGGAATCCCCGTCGTAAGGTTTATTTCGACCAGAGCAAGGGCATTCCCGCCCAGGACATCTGGATGGATTTCAAGGATGCGCACAATCAAAACGTTCACATCACGGGCTATCCGACGGAAAAGAATTTCGATCTCGTTTCACGCCTCATAGCCGCCACTAGCAATCCGGACGACCTTGTCTTGGACTGTTACTGCGGATCGGGTACCACGCTAGAAGCGGCTACATTGCTGGGACGACGATTCATCGGCATCGATATTGCCGAGCCCGCGATCCGGGCCACGGTGAAGCGCTTGCGGGATGGCCGTCGGGCGATGGGTGATTTCGTCGGAGTCAGAAAGGCGAAGCGGAGTCCAAAAGCACAGCCCGATTTATTCACGACAATTGAATGATTCGGCTGTAAAGATGGCGATTCTCTACTTCTTCCCCCGCAGCTTCTTGTCCGCCGCGTCGGCTTCGGCGGCCGAGATCAGGCCGTCCTGGTCGGCGTCCAGGCCCCGGAACTTCTCCAGCGGGCCGATGAACTCCGCCTGCGAGACGTCGTTGTCGCCGTTGCGGTCCATCTTGCGGAACCAGAGCGGGCCGGTCACCTTCCGCGAGCCGGGGCGGGCGAACGGGTTGATCGGCGCGGTGTAGTCGCTCGTGAGGAAGGCCGCGAAGCCGAAACGCACCGAGGCGGACGGTTGCAGCGCGGCCTTCGTGACGGCGGCGCCCGACGGCTCCAGCACGATCAGCCGTTCGTACGCCGTGCGCAGCTCGCGGACGCCGAGTTGGTTGTCGCCGTTGTCGTCCATCAGTTGGAAGAGGCTTGGCCGGCGCGTGCCGAAGCTGGCCGTGAGCGCGAGCTGGATCGTGTCCTCCTGCAGTTGCAGGTACGCCTTGAACTCCTCGCGCGTGAGCTTGCCGTCGCCGTTGGCGTCGGCCGAATCGAAGACGACGCGCAGGAACTGGTACTGCGGCCCGCCGATGGTATTTTCCGTCACGAACTTCTGGTCCGGCGGGAAGGCGCCGTTGAGTTGGTCGGTCACGCGCTGGGCGACGGCGCCGGGCGGCGGCGACGCCGTGCTCAGGTCCAGGAGTTGGTTGTCGATCCGCAGCACCACGCGCCCCTTCTCGCCGGTGCGCAGCTCGCAGTTCGCCGGCAGCTGGCCATCGCGGGGCTTCAACTCGGCCGAGCGCTTCTGGTAATCGTTCGCGAGGTTCACCGTCGCCGTGAAGTCGGGTTCGAGGCCGCGCCACGCGTCGAGTTCCGCCGCTGTCAGCCGACCGTCGGCGTTCGCGTCCAGCTTCGCGAAGGTCGGCCCGTCGAAGGCGATCTCCGACTTCGCCAGGCGGCCGTCCTTGTTCGCGTCGTACTTCGCCAGCATCGCGGCCGCGATCGTGTCGGGGATCGGCCCGCGGTACAGCCGCAGGCTCGTGTCGGGCTTCGGCGGATCGGCGCGCTCCGCGCTCATGACCGCGGGTGCCGCGCCGGGGCGCACCACCGGCGTGCGCCGGATCTCGAACGCCGAGAGCGCCTCGTTCTCGTCCGTGTCGAGCGCGTGCAACAGGTTCTCGGCGTTCGCCAGTTCGTCCTTCGCGAGCTTGCCGTCGCCGTTCGCGTCGAGCCGGGCGAACAGCTCCTTCGTGAGTTCGCGGTCGGTCGTGTCGTCGAGCGCCACGTTGCGGAGTCGCACGAGGTCGGCGGCGGCCTCGTCGTAGCCGGCCGTGAACTCGGCGAACGACACGCGGCCGTCGCCGTCGCGGTCGAGGTCGGCGAGGGTTTTGCCGTCGTCGCCGGCGCCGTGGTAGTAGCTGCCGCCGAGCAGCCCCGCGAGGCCCTTCGGCGAGAAGACGTTCTCGACTTCGAAGCGGTTGAGGAAGCCGTCGCGGTCGCGGTCGAAGCCGGCGAAGAGCTTCTTCAGGTGGCCGCGCCACAGCTCGCCGAGCGGCTTCCCGTTCATGGACAGGGTGACGCGCACGCGGATCGGTTTCGCGTTCGCGAGGTAGACGATCTCGAGCGCGTCGGGGAACGCCGCCTTCGGATCGAGTTCGAACTTCGGGCGCACGGGGCGCGCGACCGGCGCGGTCTCCGCGAGGCCGGCGAGGAAGGAATCGCCGCGCGGCCCCGTCGGCCGCGGCAGCCCCGGCGCGGCGGGGGGAGCGGCGGTCGCGGTAGAGGCGAACAAGAGGAGGAACAGGAAGCGGGTCATAGTCGTGAGTCGTTCGTGGATTCGATTTGGTTTCCGCGATCCCCGTCACCCCCACCCCGGCCCTCCCCCTTCGAGGGGGAGGGAGAAAGAGTGTGGCCGCGCCGTGAGGCTACTCGAACGAATAATTCCTAACCGTCGCCGAAGGCCTCTTGTCCCCTCCCCCCTTGAGGGGGAGG
>CAYVRB010000439.1:0-3504 GCA_964453375.1 uncultured Alcaligenaceae bacterium | reverse complement strand
CGGCCATGCACCGCTGAGCCGCAGACGCCGAACCAGGCGCTGCAACTGGTTGATGGACATTTCGACTGAGTCGCGGATGTGATGAGGTTGCGTTGAAATCCCAGTGAAACAAGGTAATTGCAGCGTAACGACGTAGGGATTGTACACCGGATATGTTGGGAGTGAAGGGCCAACTCTGCCCTCTTTCTGCCCTTCCATTCGGATACGCCTCACCCAACTATTTTGTGGTGTCTTTGCATTTGGTGGCTTCGGCCGGTCGTCCTTGCACACAAGCGAGTCGGTGCGAATTCAATACGGCAATATGGCCCTGGTTACTGCGGGCGGCGGCCGAGGCGGTAAACCAGATTCAGGGCAAGTGACTCGGGCTGTGGCCCGCTGGTGCCAAGGATCGTTCCGAAGGGGCTGCGCGGATTGCGCGGAATAGGTCACGCCGAACGGAGGTGACGGTCGAAAATAGATATTGATTCCGAGGATTGGAATCGTTACCGCAATACGGAGGTAGTCACATGAACATATCGAAAGCGGTCAAGTGGGCGGCGTGCCTGGTGCTCGCAATCTGTGCGGCCGCCGGGGCCGGGTGTTCGTCGAGCCGGGGGTGCCGGAGCGGGTGTTCGGCCGACGCCCAGGGGCGCGCCGCCGTCGTTCCGGCGGCCGCGTCGGTCGCGCCCCCGAATGCCGCCTCGGTTCCCCAGCCGGGGGGAGCGGGAGTTCTGCCGCCGACCGCGGCCAAGTACGGCGGGCAGCGGACGTGTCCGGTGATGGGCGACGTGCTGGGGGAGATGGGTGAGCCGATCCCGGTTTCGGTCAAGGGCCAGACCGTGTTCGTCTGCTGCAAGGGGTGCGTGGCCAAGGTGCAGCGCGACCCCGACAAATATGTTGCGATTGCGAACGCCGAGCGGGCCGGCCGGTGATCTGACCGTTGGGTCGTTTGGTTCCGACGGGGCTCGCGGATACTATTCCGCAGCGACGACTGCGGGTGAAGTAGGAGGATGTGCGTCGTGCGGATCGCGGTGGCGATATACTTGGTGTTTGCGACGGCGGTCGGCCCGTGGCCGTGCTGTTGCGCCCTGCCGGGTTCCGCCTGCCGGTCCGCCGCCGCCGAATCGTCCGGCCCGAACGGTCCGCCTTCCTGCTGCCACGCCGGCAAGACTCACCCGGCGGAGTCGTCGTCACCGGGCGGGGTTCGGGTCGTCTCCGGCGAACGACCAGCCGGGGGGCAGACGCCGTCGTCCTGCCCATGCGGCGAACGCGGGTGTTCGGTCAAGGCCCGCCCGGACCAGACCCGGCCCACCACGTCAGAATCAAAAACATACGAGCCGTCCGTCGCCGACGGTGGGTTCATTGCGTTCGTCCCGCCGCCCGCCCTTGCGACCACCTCCGGCTACAATCGGGTGCTGTGGTCCGCCGCCGACCGACTCAACGGGCATCGCGTCTTACGCTGTTAGTCACCTCGCTACCGGGGCCGACGCCCGGTCATTTTTGCCGTTCCCAATGATCCCCATACCGCCTGCCCCTCGTGGGCCGGGCCGGTTCTTCACTCGCGGCCAGTTCCCCCCGACACCGGGTCGTGGCGCTGACCGCACGTCCCGCACGTCGGAAGGAGGTGGAAGGTGACGACCCTCGAACAGTGGCAGTCGGCCACGGTGATCGCTTCGCTCGTCGGGCTGTGGCACGCCCTGACCGCCCGGACGCCCGGTCCACAATCCGGGCCAGTCCCCGACGGGCCGCGGGTGCTTTCGCACCGGATGCGGCCCCGCGTCCGCCGGGACGCCCGGCTGGTGACGCTGACCCGGAGGACCGCATGACCTCGTTGCAACCGCGACCCGCAACGGGTGGGCGTTTGACGGCCACCCGCCCGCCGACCCTGCTCGTGGTCGATGACGACGACGCCCTCCGCACGGTCCTGGCGCGGGAACTCCGCCGGCGGGGGTTCGACGTGTATTCGACCGGCTCCGGGGCCGAGGCGGTGGAGATGTACCGCCGCCTGTGGGGCCGGATCGACCTCGCGCTCCTGGACGTGAACATGCCGGGGATGACCGGGCCGGACGTGCTCGCCGCCCTCGGGAGGATCGACCCGCTCGTCCGGTGCTGTTTCATGACGGCCGACGCCCGCCCCGAAACCCGCTCGGCACTCCGGGACGCCGGCGGACGGGACGTCCTCACCAAGCCCTTCGCGTCCCTGGCCGAGGTGTGCGAGACGTTGAAGCGGCTCGCCGACGGACCGCACGGCGACGGGCGGGAGACTGGCGGAGGGGAGTACGCCGGTCTCGGCTCGGCACGACGACTTCACGACGAGGAGGATTGACATGGCCGGCTGTTGCGGATCGGACGAGCGGTCGCGGGCGAGGAAGTTGCTCTGGCCGGTGGTCTGGGTGCTGATCGGGGTCTTCGTGGTCGGGCTCTGGGCGTGGGAGCGGCAACCGCACCACCACGCGGAGGTCGGGCCGCACGGCGGCACGCTGGCCGACTGGGGCGACGGGGCCTTCCACCTGGAGGTCGTCCCCGACCGGGACGCCGGGACGGTGGCCGTTTACGTCCTCGACCGGTGGGCGAAAAAGCCCAAGCCGATCGACGCCGAGGCACTCACCCTCACCCTCAAGACCGACCCGGAGACGGTGGTCCGGCTGGAACCGGCCCCGGACGCGGGGGACCCGGCCGGCCGGTCCTCCCGGTTCACCGGCCGGCACCCCGTTTTCAAGGCGGAAGCGAAGCTGAGCGGAACCGTCTCCGGGACGGCCGGGGGCAAGTCGTACTCCGGCGACTTGAGTCAAAAGTAGCCCGCCGCGCAAATTGCGGGCGGTGAATCGTTCCACTACCGGGCGAACGGGCTGGCGAGTCACTCGTACGGACCGCGACCCGCCGCCTCACCACGAGGAGTTTCCCATGCGAGCCATCATCACGAGTTTCCTGGCGGCACTGGCGGTCGCCGTCACCGCCGGCGCGGCGGCGTCCCGGTGTATTCCGGGGGCCACGCGCCGGCGTACTACCCGCCCACTCACTACTCCCCGCCGGCTCACTACTCGCACGGCGGGTACGCGGTCCAGCCGGGCGGCCTCGGCTTCGGGGTCTATACCGGGCCGACCTACGCCCCCGCGGTCGGCGTCTACGGCGGTCCGGCCGTGGGCGTCTCCCCCTACTACTCCGGCTACGGTTACGGAACCACCTACGGCCACCACCGGCCGCACCACCTGTTCCATCACTAACCCGCGAACGGGCCGGCTGATCGCGAGGCGGGTCGGAGAGGTGCTACCTCCCCGATCCGCTCGGCCGTTTGACGGGCGACGCCTCTTCGGAAGGACTGGCTCATGGTCGAAGACACGCCGAACCCGTCGGTCCTGCCCCGCCGGGGCATCGGGTTCCACACGGCGGTGGCGGTCAACCTGGTTTTGCTGGTCGGCGTGGCCGGGTTCCTGGCCTTCGACGCCGCCCGGGAGACCCGGCAGCGGGAACGGGAGAAGGTGGCGGCCCTGGACGAGGAGGCGATGACCCTGCACCAGGCCGTCG
>CAYVRB010000438.1:0-3504 GCA_964453375.1 uncultured Alcaligenaceae bacterium | reverse complement strand
GCCAAGTCCGGCCGCGCAGTTAGTCGGACTGTCCGTCAAACCGTCAGCACCTCAGGCAACGGGCAAGGCCACCAGACCGGCCTCTAAGAAACGATCATTCCGTGACCTCGACCCGGTTGAGCAGGGTGGGCGCGTGGCCCGCGACGGGTTCGAGTACCAGGACCATATAGCGGCCGGGAAGTGCCTCGACATGCTTCTCGGCGGAGGCCCGGTCGAAGTTTGGTGCGAGGCCGAGGACGACATCGTTCTGGTCTGGGTGATTGCTGGCGAAGAGTGGTTCGAGTTCGTGCAGGTGAAGGGGACGGATCTCGGGCAGGCGTGGACGGTGGCGAAGCTGTGCGAGCGGGAATCGACTAGGGGCGGTGGCCAGGGCCGGTGTATCGCGGAGAAATCGCTGGCCCACGACCGAGCCGACGAGAAGTGCCGGTTTCGGGTCGTCACGCGGTGGAAGCCCGATCCAACCATCGCTGCCCTCGCCGCGGAGTTCGGCTCACCGGCGCGGAAATCGAATACGGCGGGTATCCAAGCCGCCGCCCAGGCCATCGAAGCGAAGATCGGCACCTGCACTTCGCCGAACAACAACGGTTTACTGTTTTGGGCCGAGATGACCGTGTGGGAGGTGCGGGCGACTACTCAGGACGTACAGAACGATAATCTGCTGAAGTTGGAGCGCGTGCTGGAGGCCGGCGGGAAAATGATCGACGCGGACCAGCGGCTCAGACTATACGACCAACTCTACCTCCGTGTGCAGGACGCTTCGCTGGCGTGCGGCCGTACGCAGAAGGAAGCCAAGCGGCACAGACAGGCCGATCTACTGGCTTGGCTCCTGGCGCAGACCGACGCTATCCTCCACCCGACGCCCGCAGGGACAAGCGCTAACCTGGAGCGGAAGATGACCGCCGCCCAGATCGCCACCACGTCCGTCGAGGCCGCAAAAGATCAGCGGCATCGGTATCTGCGGGAAGTCCGACAACCGAAGTACCTGATCCTGGACGGTCGGGAGTTGGTCGAAGGGGAAGCCCTCGCCCGTCTCCACCAACTCAAGACACGCCTCGACGCGGGAGCGTTGACCGACGACGGCCTACAATTCCTGAGCCGCTGCCACCAAGAACTGCTCGCGCTGCGGGACACGCTTTCCGTCGTCCCGAAGCCGCTCGATTCGTTCATGCTCGGCAATCTGTACGAGGTGATGAACCGCTGCCAACACGACCTGCTAAGGGCAGCTAAATGACCCCGACCACTAACCTCGGCCACTATCCGGCCGGTCGCCCGCTCACCGCCGACCAGATTACCGAGTTCCACGCCGCCCGCATCCTTCTGTTGCTGTATCTGTGCGGTACGAAGGACCGGCAGAGCAACCGTTTCAGGATCGACGGCCTGACGAAGCTCGCCAAGCTCGACTTCTTCATCCGCTACCCGGATTTCTTCCGGCGGGCAAGGGGGCACCTGGAGAAGTCGGACGCAGGCCAGCAGACAGGGCTGGTCGAGTCGGCGATGATCCGTCACCACTATGGCCCGTGGGACGCCCGATACTACCAACTCCTCCCGTACCTGGAGAGCCGCGAACTGATCGCTGTCGAGCGGCGGGACAAAGCGTTCGTGTTTCTGCTCACCGTGTCAGGACGTCTGGTCGCCAAGCGGCTATTCGAACGCGCCGTTCGCCATCGCGTTGCCGACGGAACGCACCGAGGCGATCCTGCACGGGACGGTCGAGGCCTTCGCGTTCTTCGGCTGCGTGCCGGTCGAGTTGTGGTGGGACAATCCGAAGACCGTGGCGATCCACATCTACCAGGGCCGGGAGCGGACGCTGCATCCGCGGTACTCCCCCGTTCCTTCCCAGGAGACGATGACCATGAGCGAGGCAAACACAATTCTCTTGAAGGCCAATCTCCGGCAACTGAAGCTGCTGACGATCCACGCCGAGTGGGAGAAGCTGGCCCGTGAAGCCGCCGACCGCGACGAACCGCACGACGCCTACCTGCTCCGGCTCACCGAACTGGAAGTGGCGGCCCGCACGAGCAACGCCATCCCCGCCCGCATCCGCGCCGCTGGCTTCCCAGTACTCAAGGACTTCGACACCTTCGACTTCACGGCGACGCCGAACCTGCTCAAACAGAAGATCCTCGAACTGGCCCGCGGCGAGTGGGTCGACTAGCACGTCAACTGCTGTCTGATCGGCGGTTCGGGAACGGGGAAGACGCACGTGGCCACGGCCCTGGGCCTGGCCCTATGCCGTCTCGGCCGGCGCGTGAAGTTCGTCACGGCCGCCGGTCTGGTCACGCAACTCGAAGCGGCCCAGCAACAGCACCGCCTGGACCGCTTCCTCGCCCAACTCGACCGCTTCGACCCGATCGTCGTCGACGAACTCGGTTACCTGTCATTCAGCCGGGCCGGCGCCGAGTTGCTCTTCCAGGTGTTCGCCGACCGGTACGAACGGCGGAGTCTTCTGATCACGAACAACTTGCCGTTCGGCGAGTGGGGACAGGTCTTCCAGGGCGAGCGGATGACGGCGGCTTTGCTGGACCGGCTGGCGCACAAGTGCCACATCGTCGAGATGAACGGCGAAAGTTACCGCTTCCGCGAGTCGATGAAGACGAAGAAGGACAAGGACCCCAAGAAGGCGAAATAGGCTTCCCCTCAACCCGCCCGGTGTTTCCCTTTTCGAAGCCGATCCTGTTTCCCGTCCCGAGGCCGATTACCAGAAGTCGATTTGGATGTTGTTACGCTTGTTTGTTTTCTGCTTGCTTGATGACTCCAACATTTGCGATTCAAACAGGTTCGACCTATTCGTTTGTATTTTGTAAATCCTTGTCATTACGCCGTTTGCGATCACTCGATTCAATTGACTTCTGGCGTTGTAGGAACTCAGCAATGCTTATTTTTAGCCCAAATCGAGTCATATTCCTTTGAGGGCCGAGTTAGCTCTCGCCGAAAGCATCGACCACGTGAGATGGATTGCGACGTCGACGATTCCGGAAGAGCATGTCATCGATTTTTGCTCCAGTCGATTTCAACCCTGCGTTGTCCACAGTCGATTCTTGGACAATATCACAGCAGACGAATCCACAACCTGGAGTGGTAACAGGATCGCAAATTCGCATCCGCGGCCGTCCACGCTCCGCAACTCGATCCGACCTTCCAGCGCCTTCACAATGCGGGCCACCACGGCGAGGCCCAGCCCCAATCCGGCGACGCCGCGCCTCCGCGCGTCCTCCGAGCGTAAGAACGGCTCGAAGACGTGGGCGGAGTCGGCCGGCGCGATCCCCGGCCCTCCGTCCCGGACGGCGATCGCGGCCATGCCCGACGACTCCGACAACGAGACGCGGACCGGCGTTCCGGGCGGCCCGTACTTCAGGGCGTTGTCGATCAGGTTGTCGAGGGCTTGACCGATCAACGTGGCCTGTGTGAAGACCCGCAGCACGCCGGCTTCCGAACACTCCACCTGGAGATTGAGGTGCTGACGGTTTGACGGACAGTCCGACTAACTGCGCGGCCGGACTTGGC
>CAYVRB010000437.1:0-3509 GCA_964453375.1 uncultured Alcaligenaceae bacterium | reverse complement strand
GCTGAACGGACAGGCCGGACCCAAATTACTCGCCGGGGTGTGAACGATTACTCCGTTCACCAAGTTCGACGAGATTTAGTCGCATCACATTTCCCCTCGTTGGAATGACCGATAATAAGGCTTAGGATCCGCGCCAAAATAAGTTGACCAAAAGCGGCATTGCTATTTGATTGCGGATCGTTGCATGATACTCGGATGCAGGATGCATCCAAAGCCGAACTGATTCGGCGTAAGTTCGAGGCTCTGGTTGATGATCTGGACGAACGGGCCCGGCGGCGTTGGGCTGCGGTCGAAGCCCGGTCGTTGGGACGCGGCGGTATCTCGATTGTCGCCCGCGCCACCGGGATGTCGCGGGTGACCGTGCGGGCGGGATTGCGCGAGTTGGCCGATCCCGACGCATGGCCCCCGAGTTGCCAACGCCGATCGGGCGGCGGACGGAAGCCGGATGGTCAGACGCAGCCGGGACTGCGCGACGCTCTGGATGCGTTGATCGAACCGGCGGCGCGTGGCTCGCCCACCAATCCACTGCGTTGGACGTGTAAGAGTACGCGCCGGCTGGCCAAGGAACTGTGGCGGCAAGGATTCGCGGCATCGGCGTCGACCGTGCGTCGGTTGTTGCGACAGATGGGTTACCGCCTGCAGGCCAACCGCAAGACACGCGAGGGGAAGCCGCATCCGGATCGGGACGGTCAATTCCGGCATATCCACCGTCGGATCATGGCTCAGAAACGGAAGCGAGCGCCGTCGATTTCGGTGGACACGAAGAAGAAGGAAGTGCTGGGAAACCTGAAGAATCCCGGCAAATCGTATCGGCCGAAGGGGAAACCGACGGAAGTGGACGTGCATGATTTTCCGAACCCGGAACTCGGCAAGGCGGTGCCGTACGGCGTGTACGACATCGCGGAAAATGAAGCGTGGGTGTCGGTGGGGATCAGCCACGATACGGCGGAATTCGCGGTGGAGGCGATCCGACGGTGGTGGTCGGAGTTGGGCCGCAAGCGTTACGGCAAGGCCAACCGGTTGTTGGTGACGGCGGACAGCGGCGGCAGCAACAGTTCGCGAAGTCGGCTGTGGAAGCTGGAACTGCAGGCGTTGGCCGACGAGACGGGCCTGATCATCGAAGTGTGTCACTATCCACCGGGCACGAGCAAATGGAACAAGATCGAGCATCGGGTTTTCTGTCACATCACGCGGAACTGGGCCGGCGAACCGCTCGAAACCGCGGAGGTGGTTGTCGAAGCGATTGCCCGGACGACGACCGAGACGGGCTTGGAGTTGCATGCCTGGCTGGACGAGAACACCTATGCGAAGGGACGCAAAGTGACCGACCAAGAACTCGCCCGATGTAAGATCAAAAAACACCAATACCACGGCGAATGGAACTATGAGATCCACCCAAGGAAATGACACTGCGAAATGGACAGTTTATTTTGGCGCAGATACTTACGGTAATCTAATGCATACGAGTCCATGCGGAAATTGGCAATAATTCCGACTTAGTGGGTCATGCCGACGTCTCGGTCTTTTTCAACCCCACGACCACCAGCACCGCCGCCAAGACGCCGAACGCGATCAAAGCGTTCCGCTTCGCGAAACCGACGGCGTCCGGCTCCCAGTCCATTTTGCCGGTCTTCTCGTTCAACTCGCCGAACAACTGGTTGCCGAGCTTGAGGAACTCGAACGATTCCGGCGCGAATTGCGTCATTGCGAGGAGCAGCCCGCAGAGCGTGCCGCCGGCGATGTAGCCGCTGGAGAGCAGCACGCCGGGGCTGGTCTCGGTCTCGACGTCGGACTTGCCCGCGCCGCGCAACTTGTCCACGAGCAAGCGGAGCAGGCCGCCGAGGAAGATCGGCGTCGTCGAGCCGATGGGAATGTACATGCCAACGGCGAAGGGGAGCGCCGAGACGCCGGCGAACTCGAGCGCGATGGCGATGAGCGCCCCGACGCCGACGAGGCTCCATTCGAGCTTGCCGCCAAGGATGCCTTGAATGATCGAGGCGAAGAGCTGCGGCTGCGGGGCGACGAATTTCTGCGGGGCCGGTTCGCCGTTGTCCATCTTCTCCTCCTCGCGGGCGATCGGCACGTCGGTCTTGTAGACCGCTTTGCCGGCTTCCGTCACGAGGTAGCGGCCGGGGCGCACGTCCGGGTAATCGCCGCGGCGCACGTGCACGACGCGGTACTCGGCGGGATCGTCCAGGTGCGGCCGTCCCGCCTTCTCGCGCGGAGCATCGGCCGGCACGGGCAGCAATCGCTCTGGCACTCCCTTCGTCGTGTAGTGCGTCCCGGACGCGTTCAGCAGGATCATCGTGACGCCGATGACGGCCGCCGACGTCAGCGCCCCGACGAGGATCGCCCATTGCTGCTTCGACGGCGTCGCACCGACGAGGAACCCGGTCTTCAGGTCCTGCGACGTGGTCCCGCCGTTGCTCGACGCGATGCAGACGACGGAAGCGATCGTCAGCGCCATCAGCATCGCGTCGGTGCCGATGCGTCCCAGCGCGAGGAAGATCAGGCAAGTGAGTAGCAAGGTCGCGATGGTCATGCCGGAGATCGGGTTCGACGACGAACCGACTTCGCCCGTCAATCGGCTGGACACGGTGACGAAGAGGAAGCCGAAGAGCAGGATCATGGCGCTGGCGATCAGTCCCGGGCCATTGAAGCCGAGCTGGAGTTGCGGGACGGCGGCGAGCGCGACGACGAGCAGGAGACCGCCAAAGAAGACGAACGACATCGGCATGTCGCGGTCGGTGCGGGCCGCTCCGCCCGCGCCGCGGCTGCCCCGCAGATCGCGGAGGCCGCCGGCGATGGAAGCGAGGATCAGCGGCAGCGCGCGGCACATGCTGATGATGCCACCCGCCGCCACGGCACCGGCGCCAATGTAGCGCAGATAGTTCGCCTTGATCGCACCCGGGTCCATGTTCCGCACGAGGCCGGGGTTCTTCGCGTCCTTCGGTTTTTCCGAATCCCAGAACGCCGGGGCGACCGGTTCCGTCGCCGTCTGGCCGAAGGTCGCGATCGTCGGGCCGAGTACGAAATACGACAGGATCGCCCCGGCCATCATCAGCGAGGCGATGCGCGGGCCGATCAGGAAGCCGACGCCGAGCAGTTCGGGCGAGAGCTCGCCGCCGACTTCGGCCCCCTTCAGGCCGGTCTTGGTGCCGTCGTCGGCTTCGTCGTAGAGCTTCTGCGTCGGCTCGGCGGACCAGAGCTTCGCGCCGGCGGTGAGGAATTTGTGGAGGAGGGCGATGCCGAAGCCGACGAACACCATCTTGGCGGACGATCCGCCCTTCTCGCCGGCGGTCAGCACTTCGGCGCACGCCGTCCCTTCCGGGTAGAGCAGTTTCCCATGCTGCTTCACGATGAAGGCCCGACGGAGCGGGATCATCATCAGGATGCCCAGCAGGCCGCCGAGGATCGAGACGGTCATCACGCGCACGGGATCCATCTCGAAGCCGAGCAGCAGCAGGGCCGGCATGGTGACGCCGACGCCGAAGGCGATCGATTCGCCG
>CAYVRB010000436.1:0-3511 GCA_964453375.1 uncultured Alcaligenaceae bacterium | reverse complement strand
GGACGTTCGCCTCGATCATCCGGCTCGTGATGGTGCCGGCCGGCAGTTCCTGATGCTGGCTCTGGATCGCCGTGCGGATCTCTGCGGCCGTCAGGTTGTACGACCACATCTTCTTGGTATCGAGCCAGATGCGGACGTTTCGGGCGCGTAGCCCGGCGAACTGCACGCCGCCAACGTCCTGGATGCCGGCGATCGCCTGCTTGAACTCCTTCTCGGCGAAGTCGCAAATCCTCCCGTGCGGCACGCTCGAACTGGACAGCGTGATCCAGAGCACCGGCAGGTTGTTCGGGTTCAGCTTCAGGATCACCGGTTGTTCGATCTCGCGCGGCAGCTTCCGCCGCGCGGCGCTCACCACGTTTTGCACGTCCTGCATCGCCACGTCGATGTCGCGGTCCAGCCGGAAGAAGATGTTGACCTGGCTGACGCCCTGATAGCTCTGCGAAACGACGTAGTCGACGCCTTCGACGCCCGACACGGCGTCCTCGACGACGTCCGTCACGTCGCCGTCCATTACGTCCGGCGAGGCGCCCTCGAGCGCGATGATGACCGACACGACCGGGAAATCGACTTCGGGGAACTGGCTGACGCCCATCGTCGAGTAGCCGAGGTAGCCGAAGACGAGCATGGCCGCCGCGAGCATGACGGCGAAGACGGGATTGCGAATGCTGAGGTCCGCGAGTCCGCGCGACGGTCGGGACGAGTCGAGCATGGAAGGCGGAACTCGGCGGGGAGGGCTGCCGTGATTCTACCGCGTCGCGGTCGGTTCGTCGTGCGGCTTCCGCTCCCAAACCTCGATCTCGCCGAAGCTGACTCGATGCCGGTAGTGCTTGCGGAGCGCGTCGGGAATGGCGGCCCATTCCGGGATCGGCGTCCATTCGGCCGGCCGCCAGACTGCCAGGGCGTCCGTAGCGTCGGCCAACTCCTTCGCGAAGGCGTCGGTCTCCTTCCGGCCGACGACGATGATCCACATCATCGACTCGGCGTGCAGCGGCGTCCGCCGCCCGGCGGGTCCGTTCACGGCGGCGGGCGAGAGCAGTAGGTTCGCGACTTTCGTTTCGGGCGAAGTGCGCTGGAGATACTCGATCAGTTGCCGGTCGTGGTGGAATGGGTAGATGCAGAGGCCGGGCAGCGAGGCGTCGGTGTACCCCTTCGGCACGAAGCGTTCGATGTTCCCGTCCAGGGCGCGCCACACCTTCCGCTGGTTGTCGAACTCGCAGCAGCGCGGAACAAAGTGGATCGTGGCGCCGAGCAGGACGATGATGCCGAGCAATCGTAATTTCGGCGAGGCCGCCCCCGCGGCGATCGCGGCGAGCAGCGCCATGACGGCGACCGCGAGCATTGTGCGGAGTGGTTGTTCGAGATAGAGGTGCGGGAACGGGCTGAGCGGCCGATAGAGCCAGGCGCCGGCCAGCGCGACGAACGGCCAGAGCGGCCGCGGCCGCAGGACGAGCGCGGCGGACAGGACGACGGCGAGACCGCCCGTCGAAATCTGATGACCTTGGATCGCGAGGTGGTCGGGCTTCGCGTGCGCGTAGATGCCTCCATCGCCGATACGGCCCATCTGATTCAGGAAATCGGCGAGCAATCCATTCGAAATCACCGGCAGGAAGAGCAAGGCGACGAACAGCGCGACCAGACTTCCCCAAGTCAAACCAATTCGCCATTTCCAACCGAGAGCCGGCGCGAACGCGGGAAGCAACAGCACGACCTGCGGCCGACTGACGAGCGCGCACGCGACGAGCGCCGCCGCAAGGACGAGCGACCAACGTGGCCTGTCGCGCCCGGCGACGGCAAGCAGCGCGAGCAGCACGAAAGCGGACACTTGCCCGTCGCGCTGGGCGGCGTGGGCGAAGTCGAGCGTCGCGTGGTACGAGACGAGGACCGCCGCGGCCGCGACGCCGGGCAGCCACCAGCCGAGCCGCACGCGGGACCAGACGGCGCAAGCGATTCCCGCCGTCGCGATGAGGATCGCGTCGAACAGGTAGATCGGCTTCGATCCGCCCCAGCCGAAGAGCTTCCCGTAGATCCACGCCTGATAGATCGGTCCGGGGAAATTCGTCGTCGGCCGGTTGCGATACGGGAGTTCGCCGGCGTCCCACCCCTGCGCGAGGACGGCGAAGACGTCGTGGTCGGTCCAGAGCGGCCAAGTCAATCGCCCCGGCAGCCAGTACGCGACGACGACGAGGCAGAAGATCGCGAGACCGATCGTGAGCGGCCCGGCGAGCAACCGCGCGGCCCAGCGGTCGAGACGCGAGGATTCGACCGTCGGCACGACGACGATCGTGGGCGGACGAACGGAGGTCGCGACAAGGGTCGGCATGACCAAAAAGTCATACCGTTTGAATGGCCGACCGATCAATTCCAATTCATCCCTCACAACTCAATTCAGAACATCTTCTGATTCGAGTTGTGAGGGATGAGTTCTGAGGAATGAGTTTCGGCTACTTCTTGACGACGAGCAACCGATACGGGAACATCGCGCCGCCGAGGTCGTTCGATTCGATCAAGGAAAGGAAGTAAGTTCCGTCCTTCGGCAGCGTTACGGTGAGCGACGGGTCGGCGGAGCCGTTGGCGTCGTCGCAGGAATCGAGGATGTTCTTGTCGGCGTCCAGCACGGTCAGGTGCAGGTCGGCCGGACCGCCGAGCCGCGCGGCCAAAACTTCAATCTGAATGCGGTCCCCCATCTTGCCGGTGAAGGAGTAGACGTCGGCGTCGCGTTCGCGTTCGATCTTCCCCTCCACGGCGGCCGGCAACGCGATCGCTTGCGGCTTGTCGAGTCCGTCGTTCGGCTCCTTCTCGGCCACGCGCGGCGTCTCGTCGGCGAGCGCCACCTTGATCGCGTTCGACTCGCCGCCGGGGCCGACGACGCTAAAGGCGAGTGTCCCGCCCGGCGCGTCCTTCGCCACGTCCAACTCGATCTCGATCTCGGAATCGCCGACGCGCTCGAGCGGGTAGTTGTTCGGCAGCCCGACCTTCTTCGGCTTCCCGGCGAGCGCTCCCTTCGACTTCGGTTCGTGGACACGCAGCTCCGTGAGGTCGTCGAAACTGACGCCGCGAAGGACGACCTTTGTCTTCTTCCCCGGCTCGACGACGAGCGGCATCGCCACGGCGAGCTTGGGTGCCGGGGATTTCTTCTTGTCTTGGGCGGAGGAAGAATTCAGCCACGGATGAACACCGAGAACACAGATCAGAACCAAGACATGAAATCTTGATTTCTTCTGATCTGTGTTCTCGGTGTTCATCTTTGGCCAATGGATTTTCAAGCGAAGAGTTCCTTCACGGTTTCGCCGCTGTCGAGGGCTTCGATGGGGCGGCCGTCGGGGGCGACGAGTTGTTTGCGGGGGTCGATGCCGAGCGAATCGAGGAGGGTGTAGGCCACGTCCGCCGGCGAGACGGGGCGCTGCGTGGCGTAGGCGCCGTGCTTGTCGGTCTTGCCGAGCACGAGGCCGGGCTTCACGCCCGCGCCCCACCAGAGCATGGACGCCGCCTGGCCCCAGTGGTCGCGCCCCGC
>CAYVRB010000435.1:0-3517 GCA_964453375.1 uncultured Alcaligenaceae bacterium | reverse complement strand
ACTCGCGGGCTTGCCGATCTTGAAGGGGATTTCGGTTCCCGCAGATTTCCCGGTTGTTCCGGTTTCGCGGATTGGATGAATCCGCCGGCTTGCTCCCCGACGTACTCCGGTTAGAATTGGACTGCCCCGCAACCGGGACGGCGACCGGTCCGTATTCCCGGACACATCCGCCCCGTTGTTCGCTCTCGCGAGATGGGTATGGCGACGCAGTACACGCAGGCCGCTCGTCCGCTCCAGATTTCCACCCCGCTGGGCAAAGATGCCCTCCTGGCCGTGGGCTTCTACGGTTCCGAGGGGATCTCCCAGCTCTTCCAGTACACGGTGGACGTCAAGACCACGCGCAGCACCACCGTGCCGTTCGACAAGCTGATGGGCCAGCCGGTCTCGTTGGAATTGGAACTGCCGCAGAAGGGGAAGCGCTACTTCCACGGCGTCTGCGTCCGCGTGACCCAGGCCGAAAGCGACGCCGATTTCACCGACTACCAGCTGGAACTGGTCCCGCAGTTCTGGCTGCTGACGAAGCGGGCCCAGAGCCGGATCTTCCAGCACATCACGGTGCCGGACATCCTGAAGCAGGTCTTCGCGGGCATGGACGTGGAATGGCCGCTGACCGGCACGTTCGAGAAGCGCGACTTCTGCGTGCAATACCGGGAGACCGACTACAACTTCGCCAGCCGGCTGATGGAAGAAGAAGGCATTTATTACTTCTTCAAGCACGAGGCCGGCAAGCACGTGATGGTGATGGGCAACGCGCCCCAGGCGCACCCCGCGGTGCCGGGCAAGGCGTCGATCGTCTACAAGACCGTCCACGCCGAGGCGGCCGCCAGCGAAGATTACATCTCCGAGATCATCAAGGTCCAGGAGCACGCCTCGGGCAAGTTCACCCTCTGGGACCACACCTTCGAGTTGCCGCACCAGAAGAACGAGAACACGAAGACGATCACCGACACCGTGAAGATCGGCAAGGTGGAGCACAAGTTGAAGGTCGGCGACAACGGGACGCTCGAAGTGTACGACTGGCCGGGCGAATACGCGCAGCGGTTCGACGGCATCAACACCGGCGGCGGCGAGCAGCCGGCCGAACTCAAGAAGATCAGCCCCGACGCCGCCCGCACGACGAACCTGCGGATGGAGCAGGCGGCCTCCGCGGCGGTGCGCATCCAGGGCACCGGCTCGGCGCGGCAACTGACCTGCGGTCACAAGTTCTCCGTCGAGACCCGCGCGACCGACCTCGTCACCACGCCGATCAAGTGCGAAGGGGAGTACGTCGTCGCGACGGTCCAGCACTCGATCCGCGTGCCGCCGAACTACCGCAGCGGCGGGGGCGGCGGCGACGGCGAAGGGTTCACCTTCTCGAACGTCTTCACCGCGTTCCCTTCCAGCCTGCCGTTCCGCCCGGCGCGGTCCGCCGCCAAGCCGGTGGTCTCCGGTTCGCACACGGCCGTGGTGGTCGGCCCGCCCGGCGAGGAAATCTTCACGGACAAGTACGGCCGCATCAAGGTGAAGTTCCACTGGGATCGCAGCGAGGCGAAGAACGCCGACAGCTCGTGCTGGGTGCGCGTGGCGCAGATTTCCGCCGGGCGCTTCTGGGGCGCGCTCTCGATCCCGCGGATCGGCCAGGAAGTGCTGATCGACTTCGAGGAAGGGGACATGGATCGGCCGATCTGCGTCGGGAGCGTGTACAACCCGGACCAGATGCCGCGCTACACCCTGCCGGACGAAAAGACCAAGAGCTACATCCGCACGAACACGTCGATGGGCGGCGTGGGCTACAACGAGCTGCGCTTCGAGGACAAGGCGAGCAAGGAGCAGGTGTACATCCACGCGCAGCGGAACATGGACGAGCGCGTGCGCAACGACAGCTTCGAGCGCATCGGCAACAACCGCCACCTCCGCGTCGGCTTCTACCTCGAGAACGACCACAAGGGCGACGCCAGCGGCGAGACCAAGAAGGGGAGCCAGTTCGAGGAAGTCGCCATCAACCAGCACCTGAAGGTGCACAAGAACAAGGACGAGCACGTCGGCGGCGATTCCAAACTGCTGATCGGGGGCGGCGACGGCCCCGGCAACTACGACGTGCACATCAAGAAGGACATGAAGGAACTGGTCGACGGCACGCGCGACGTCCACGTCGTGAAGTACGTCGCCGAGACGTTCGACGACACCTACGACCTGAAGGTCGGCAAGCAGCAGACCGTCTCGATCGGCGCGGGTTCGGACCTGACCATCGGCATGGACGCGCGGGAGAATGTGGGCGGCAAGTCCTCGCTGACCGTGGGGATGAACTACGACGCGAAGGCCGGCATGAACTACGCCGTCGAGGCCGGGATGGCCCTGCACCTGAAGGCCGGCCTCGACCTCGTCATCGAGGCGGGCATCAACCTGACGCTGAAGGTCGGCGGCAGCTTCGTGAACATCAACCCGACCGGCGTCGCGATCTCCGGGCCGATGGTGCTGATCAACAGTGGCGGCGCGGCCGGCAGCGGCCCCGGCGCCAGCCCCGCCGCCCCCGCGGCCGCCAAGAGCGCCAAGGACGCCGTGGACGCCGCCCCGACCAAGCCCACCGACGCCGATCTCTCCGTGACTGGCAACAAGTCCTGCAACTAGGAGTTCGCCCATGCCCCCGGCGGCGCGCGTCGGCGACATGCACACCTGCCCGATGGTGAACCCCGGCCCGGTGCCGCACGTCGGCGGCCCGATCCTGCCGCCGGGCTGCCCCACGGTCCTCATCGGCGCCATGCCCGCGGCGCGCCTCTCGGACATGGCCACCTGCGTCGGCCCGCCCGACGTCATCGCCAAGGGGAGCGCCGGCGTGATGATCGGCTTCCTGCCCGCGGCGCGCATGGGGGACAACACCGCCCACGGCGGCGTGATTGTGATGGGCCTCCCCACCGTGATGATTGGCGAGGCCGGCGGAGGTGGCGGCGGGGGAGGCGGTGGGGGCGGTGGACCGCAGGCCGGCGCGATGTCGTCCGCCGCGCAGACCGGCGCCCCGTTCTGCGAAATCTGCGCGAAGCTGGCGGCGGGCCAATGACGCGACCAACCCGAAACCCGCGCCCGGCGCGGGGGTGACCATGGAATTCGTGCTGGTCGTCCGAAGCGGGGATTCGGCCGGGAAGAAGATTCCCGTGCCGGCGGGCGAGTCGCGCCGCATCGGCCGACAGCCCCCGTCCGACGTGCGCGTCGCCGACGATCCGATGCTCTCGAACCAGCACTTCGCGGTCGAGTGCGACGGCGCGGTCTGCCTGCTGCGAGACCTCGGCAGCAAGTTCGGCACGCTCCTGAACGGCAACAAGATCAGCGAGGCGGCGGCGCTGCGCAACGGCGATGAGATCCGCGCCGGGCGCACGGTCTTCGGCGTCGAAGTGGAAGGCGACATCCGCGCCACGCCGCTCTTGCCGACGGAGTTGCCAACCGAGGCGCCGGCGGCGGCGCCCGAACCTGCGGCGCCGGCCGCGCCCGCGCCCGAACCGCCGCGCGAGCGCCCGCCGCTGACGGGGCGCCCGCTCGCCGTGCG
>CAYVRB010000434.1:0-3532 GCA_964453375.1 uncultured Alcaligenaceae bacterium | reverse complement strand
GGGGGGGGGGGGGGGGGTGGGGGGGGGGGGGGGGGGGGGGGGGGGGGGGGGGGGCCCGGGGTCAGGGGTCAGAACACAGTGCAGCATTTCAGGCTGGTTACTCAGCAACGAGTACTGAGTACTCGGTACTCAGTACTCGGTACTCGGTACTGAGTACCGAGTACTCGATGTCCGCACTCCGCGCTCGGCTCCGAAGACTCCGCCTCGCGGCTAAACGGGCACCTCGCCGCTATACGGGCGCCTCGTTGGATTTCACTCCGCACTCCGCACTCCGCATTCCGCACTTCTTATCTTCCGCCCATCATCCGTCTTGCGGCGGGGTTGCGGGGGCCTTTCAGGTCGGCGAACAGGCCCTTGATCTTCTCGGCGTCGATCGGCTTCGTCAGGTTCGGCAGGTCGGCGCGGGTGAGGTCCTTGTTGCCGAGCAGGTCCACGTGCCAGCGGCGCACGTTCAGGAACGGATCGCCCTGCGCGGAGGTGACGGTGATTTCGAGCGCCTTGTCGCCGTCGATGAGGATCGTCTCGGCGGGTCCGGCGATCATGATGCCGTTGAGCGCCTGCCCCGGCCGGCCGCCGCCGAGCTTCCACCCCGCCGGCGGATCGAAGAGCGGCGCGTTCTGCAGGCCGTTCGGGAACCGCACGGTCGCCAGCATCTTCACGAACTTGTCCTTGTGCACTTCGAGCTTATCCGCCGGGCCGACGATGCGGAAGAACCACTCCGGCTGGTCGGCCGGGAACATCGCGCCGAGGATGCGGAACTCGCCCGTCGCCGGCGCGTCCGGGAGCGGCGCCTCCGCGCGCGGCGCGTTCGGATTCGGCGAGTCCGCCGACTTCGGCGTCTGGTACGTCTGAATGTCGTCGGGCTTCTGGCAGCCGGCCAGGGCCAGCGCCAGCACCACCGCCATCGCTCGCGTCATCGGGAACCCACAATTCCAAAGGGATCGTCGGGCGGGAATCGTCCGGTGCCCATTCTGGACCGGACGAGGCGATCGCGTCAACCCGACCCCGGGCGGGGGTCGTCAACCGCTATTCTATCAACCAACCTCCGCGGGCAATCCCCCACCCGCCGCCTGGGGTTCCCCGCTGCCCCCCCCCCCCTCGGGGGGGGTGGGGGGGGGTGGGGGTGACGGGAGTCGCGACGAGTTCCCGCGTCGGCCGTCACCCCCACCCTAACCCTCCCCCGTCAAGGGGGAGGGGACAAGACGCCGAACCGCCCTAAACTGCCGGTGACCTGATCCCGCGTGTTCCCGCCATGCGTACCGTTCTCTTGTTTTTGCTCCTCCCCTCGTTCGCGTCGGCCGGCGTGTACGCGACCGCCGAGCCGTGCCCGTTCGCCATCAAGCCGGACGGCACCGCCGAGGAACTGTCGTTCAAGCCGGACAAGAGCGGTCGCTTCAAGCAGGAACTGACGAAGTACGAACTGATCCTGAACCCCGAGAAGAAAAGCCCCGAACGGGACGCGGCGCTCGCGCGGCTGGCGAAGGATGCGCCGCCGGCCGACCGCGCCGCGGACCTGATCCGCCTCGGCCGGTTGGACGACGCGCTGAACCTGCTGGAGCCGCGGACGCGGGACCGCGTGCCGGACTTCCGCGTGCTGGCGAACCTCGCCCACGCGTACGCCGTGCGCGGCGACTACCCCGACGCGATCCGCAAGCACGCGGCCGCGTGGCTCGACGCCGAGTTCCCGAGCGAGCTGCCCGGCACGACCGCCGCGCAGGTGAAGTGGCTGAAGCGCGTCGAGAAGGAGTACTACCCGCGCTGGTTGAAGCTGCACCGGGACCGGAGCGAGAAGAAGGGATCGCCCGACGCGGAGGAGGTGCTGCCGCTCTTCGACGGCCAGCCGCCGCCGGACGCCATCGCGATCGCGCAGCAATTGCTCCTGTGGTCGCCGACGGATACGAGCCTGCTCTGGCTCCTGGCGGAGTTGTACGCCGCCGACGGCCGGGTGCGGGAGGCCGAGGTGCTCTTCGACGATTGCGCCTGGAGCCGGTCGTACTCGAACCGGAAGCTGCTGATGGCGCACCGGGAGGCGGTGCGGCGCGCGGTGGCGGCGCTGCCGCCGCCGGCGGAGGAATCGCTCGTGCTGCCGACGACTCCGGACAAGCCGAAGAAGGAGGCGACGCTCGAGGACATCGGCCTGAGCGAGAACAGTTTGATCGCGTTTGGCGCCGTCTTCGGTTCCCTCGCGGTGCTGCTGATCGCATTGCAGATCCGCGCGATCCGACGCCGTTCGCGGAAGTAGGATCGTCGAGATCGCGAAAGCCCGAAAGGACGAAAACCCGAAATCGGAATTGAATTTTTCGGGCTTTCGTCCTTTCCGGCTTTCGTGATCTCTTTCCCCCTTGGTACGGGACGAGGTCGTTGGGTACGCCGTCGGTTCGAGTTTCAACCACGTGATTCCCATAACAAATCCGGTATCGTGTTTTCGTCCTTTCGGGCTTTCGTGATCTCTGTTCGCCTCCTCGGTGGTGAATATCCTTTCATCATGAACGCATACTACCCCAGGGCGCAGCGGCACCTCGCCAAGCGCTGCCCGACGATGAAATCCATCATCGCCCGCGTCGGCGCCTGCCAGCTCGCGCCCCGGCCGGACGAACCGCTCGCCTTGCTCGTGCGCTGCGTCATCTCGCAGCAGATCTCCACCAAGGCCGCCGACTCGATCCACGGCCGCCTCGCGGAGAAGGCGAAGGCGCCGCCGTTCACCGTCGCGAAGCTCCGCAAGCTCGCCGAGAACGATTACCGCGAATGCGGACTCTCCGGCGGGAAGTACCGCGCCATCCAGGCGATCCTCGACCGGATCGAAGCGGACCGCGCGTTCCTGAAGGAGCTCCCGTCGCTCGACGACGACGCGTTCCGCGAGGCGGTCACGTCGATCAAGGGCCTCGGCCCGTGGTCGGCGGACATGTTGTTGATGTTCGGTTTCGGCCGGCCGGACGTGCTGCCGGTGGGCGATCTCGGCATCAAGCTCGCGATCCAGGACCTGTGGAAGCTGGACCAGCTGCCGACGGCGGCGGAGATGCTCGCGATCGCCGAGCCGTGGAAGCCTTATCGCACGGTGGCGTCGTGGTATCTCTGGCGGACGCGCGACGATTCGTGGTGAATTCCGCCGGTTTCGCGAAAAATTCCCGATCGAGCAAGACGATTCGCCGCCCTTCGCACAAGAGTGGGTAGGGTCTCTCACGCGATCGCCTACCTGCCGGCGCGTTCTGTCGCCATCCGGTCGAGGGTCTGCCGTGTCGTCGTCTTCGGAGTTTCGATCCGGCCGCGTCCTGGAACTCGCGGAGGAGTTCCTCGAGCGCTACCGCAAGGGCGAACGGCCGTCGCTGCGCGAATACATCGATCGCCATCCCGATCTGGGGTCGGAGATCCGCGACGTGTTCCCGGCGATGGCGCTGATGGAGAACATCGCGGTCAACGACGACTCGATGGAGGCGGGCGCCGCCGCGCCGGCGGCGGCCGCGCCCGAGATCGCGGTCCGCCAGCTCGGCGACTATCGGATCATCCGGGAGATCGGGCACGGCGGGATGGGGAT
>CAYVRB010000433.1:0-3548 GCA_964453375.1 uncultured Alcaligenaceae bacterium | reverse complement strand
TGGCGCCCTTCTCGCGTTCCTCGCGGAGGCGTTCGTAGATGAGCACGTTGGCGTCGACCGCCATGCCGAGCATGAGCACGATGCCGGCGAGGCCGGCGAGCGTGAACGCGGCGTTCACGGACACCATGAACCCGACGGTGAGCAGCAGGTTGATGAGCAGGGCGATGCACGCCACGATGCCGGCGAAGCGGTAGTAGACGACCATGAACGCCATGACCGCGCCGAACGCGAGCACGACCGAGAACAGGCCCTTGGTCTTCGTGTCCTCGCCGAGCGTCGAGCCGACGGAGTTCTCGCTGACGGGGTTCGGCTTCAGCTCGGCGGTGAGGGCGCCCGAGCGGAAGATGTAGACCATCCGGTCCACGAGGTCCTTGGTGAACTTGCCGGTGATTTGGCCGCTGCTGGTGATCTGGCTGTTGAGCTGCGGGGCGGACACGACCTTGCCGTCGAGGATGGCGGCGAGGTGGCGCACGGTCTGGTTCGGCGTGGGGCGGTTGCGGCCGGTGACCTGGCCGAACTTCGAGGCGCCCGCGGTGTTGAAGCGGAAGCCGATCGACCAATCGAGGTTCTGCTGCTCCGGGAAGGCGTTGAGCGTGATGGTGTCGCCGATCTTCACCTGATCCTGGTCGGAGACGCGGGTGAGGATGAAGTACTCGATTTCCTTCCCGGCCTCCTCCTTCGCGGGCGTCTCCTTGACGAAGTCGCGGCTGAAGAGGACGAAGGAGCCGCGTTCGCCGCGTTCGTTGTTGTCGCCGAAGGGGACGGCGCGGCCGCGGGCGGCGGCGAGCTGCTGCCACCGGGAGCTGTTGCTGCCGTTCGTCAGGCCGAGCGACGCCCGCTCTTCCTTGCTCAGTTCGACCCATTCGTACTTGACGTTCTCGGCGTCGGTGCCGTTGATCGACACGCGGTAGTCGCTGCGCGGCGGTCCGGGCGGGGGCGTGCCGGCCTTGGCGTCCTTCTCCGCCTGGTCGGCGGGGTACTTGTTGTTCAGGAGGTCGATCGCCTCCTCGAACGCTTCCTTGTCGTCGGTGTCGTTGGCGAGAATGCGGAACTCCAGCACGCCGACGCGGGAGACGAGGTCCTTCACTTCCTGCACGAAGTCTTCGGTCCCCTGCTCCTTCTTCTTCGTGGGGGTGAAGGGGACGAGGATTTCGATGCGCGAGCCGCCGACGGGGCGGATGATGACGTTCTTGGTGTCGACCGGGTCGATGCGGCGCTTGAGGGACTCGGCGAGGCGCTGCATGTCCTCGCTGGAGAGGCCGCGTTCCTCGGCGGCGCCCGAATCGCCGCCGCCGGGTTTGCCGGCCTGCGTCTTGGCGAGGTCCACCTCGTAGACGAGGATGGTGCCGCCGGCGAGGTCGATCCCCTTGCGGTAGGTGCCGAAGTAGGCGGCCGCGCCGAATAGGGCGGTCGGAAGGAGGCAGATCAGCAGGCCGCGGAGGAAGTTGCGTTGCATGGCGTCCGATACCGAAAATCGTTCGGGATAGATTGTGGGGGATTAGGCCTTGGGGGCCTCGGCGTCGTCCTGGCCCAGCACGCGGGCGATGGAGCCTTTGGTGACGCGGAGCTTGGTGTCGCCGGAGCGGATGGTGATTTCGTCTTCGTTGTCCTTGATCGTGACGATCGTGCCGATGATGCCCGACGCGGTGACGATCTTGGCGCCGGCCTTGGTGGCGGCCTGGAGTTCCTGCTGCTGGCGGCGCTGCTGCCGCGCGGGGAGGATGAACAGGAAGACCACCATGAGGCCGAACATCAGGAAGATGAAGGTCGGATCGCCGAGCGGTCCGGCCGCGGGCTTCTTGGTGGCGGGATCGGCCGGAGCCGGGTCCTGCTGGGCGACGAGCATGTACGACGACATTGGTGGTGCGGTCTCGGTCGGCGAAATCGGAACTATCGTTCTAGGACGGGAGGCCGAAAACGCCCAGCCGGGCGCGGATTCCCGCGTCCCCATGCGGACGCGCGGCGGCCCGATTCTCGCCGCGCGGCGACGGATTTCCCGATTCAACCGGCTTTGAGGGCGTCGATCGGCTCGATGCGACTGGCGCGGCGGGCCGGATAGACCGCCGCCAGCGTCGTGATGACGGCGGCCGAACCGAACGTGGCGAGGCACAACCAGGGCGGGAACTCGAAGACCGAGGTCGAGAGCATCGACTCGCCGCGCATCTGGCGTTGGATCTCCGCGCGGACGAATCCGTCGGCCGGGCCGGCCGCCAGGCGCGCGAGCGCCAGGCCGAGCGCCCCGCCGACCGTGCCGATCAGCGAACCTTCCAACAGGAACAGCGCGACGATCTGCCGGCGGCCGGCGCCGAGCGCCTTCAGGATGCCGATCTCGCGCGTGCGTTCGACGACGTTCGTGACGAGCGTGTTCGTGATGCCGATGGCCGCCACGATCAGCGAGATCCACGAGAAGACGTTCAGCCCGACGGCGATGGACGTGACCTCGCGGCGGGCGTTGTCGTACCAGCGCAGGGAGGAGTTGACCGTGAAGCCGCGCGCCTCGATCGCCGCGACGATGGCGGGCAGGTCGGCGCCGGGGCGCACTTTCACTTCGGCATGGTCGTAGCGGCCGTCGTCGAGGCCGTGCAGTTGCCGCACGATGCGGTCCCCGCCCGAAGCGTTCGCGAAGACGGCCCCCTGGTTCAGGTACCACAGGCCGTTTTTCTGTTCGTCCGCGGTCGGCGCCCGATAGACGCCCACGATCGTGAACGTATCGACGGCCGGATAACGGCCGGGCTTCGCCGGCGACTCCGGCGGCGCGAGCAGCTTGCGAATCTCGGCCTTCTCGGCGTCCGTCAGGCTGGAACGCTCGATGAGGCGCGGCAGTTCGGCGAGCAACTTCAAGAGCAGCAATCCCTGACGCGCGTCGAGCGAACCGGCGAATCCGCCGCCGAGGCTCGCGAGCAGCGATTGCGGCCGGTCCTGGCGGGAGCCGCCGAGTTCGACGGTGAGCGCTTCGCCGAGCGCCGCGGCCTGCTCCGCGTCGGACTGGCGGCCGAGGTCGTAGAGGAGCATTTCGGGAACGATCACTTCGCGAGCGGTTCCCTCCCTCGGCATCCGGCCGAGGACGACGAGCCGCTCGAAATCGGGCCGGTCGCACCGCGTCGCGACGAAGAGCGCCGACTGGCTGCGTTCGCCGAGTTGCATGATCCCGTGCGCCTGGCGATAAGTGCGCACGGCGTCGACGTCGGGCAGCGCGGCGATCTCGTCGAGCGCCGCGGGCGTCAGCGGCGTCGCCGGCCGCGCGGGCATCGCCGCCCGGGCGCGCCGGTCCAGCGCGTCCTTCAGCCGGGCGCCGCGGTCGGCGGTCACGCCGTCGGGCAGGGCGATCGGCGGCGGGTCGTCGGTCGGGCGCATCGGGCCGGTCGAAACGTTCACGTCCCAGAAGCCGGGACGCGCGTGGAACTCGTTCGTGATGACGCGGCGCAAGCCGACGCCGAGCGAAAGGCTGAACGCGAGCGAGGTGGCGCCGACGGCGACGCCGAGGACGGTGAGGACGGTGCGAGCCTTTTGTCGTCGCTGGCCGCCGAGCGCGAAACGGAGGAGATCGA
>CAYVRB010000432.1:0-3557 GCA_964453375.1 uncultured Alcaligenaceae bacterium | reverse complement strand
TGGCGGCCCTGGACGAGGAGGCGATGACCCTGCACCAGGCCGTCGCCCGCCTCGCGCACCACTCGGCCGGCGAGCTGCAAGAGTTCGTGGACGGAGTCTGCGGGCGGATGACCGAGGACGCCTCGCCCGGCCACCACATCGTGGTCGAAGCGCGGGGGCGGATTTATCAGGCCCGCGCCCACGGGCGGGACTCGGACGACACGGTCGGGGCCGTGCGAGCGGCCGCGCAGGCACCCGACCGCCGCGGCGCGATTCAAGGCGAAGTCGTCGTCGTGGGTACGCACGCCGAGGACGGCACCCGCGTCTTCGTGGCCGAGCGGTTGGACACCCTCCGGCGCGAGATCCGCATCCAGGTCGCCCTCCGGGCCGTCGCCGTGCTGGCGTTCGGTGCGCTCCTGGCGCTGGCCGTCAACTTCACCATTTACCGGCTGGTGTCCCGCCCCCTCCGACGGCTGGCGCGGACCATCGGGGCGATCCGGGCCGGTCAGTTGGGGGCACGGGCGGGGGCGTTCAAGAGCCGGGAACTCGCCGCCCTGGCGGCCGCGGTGAACGACATGGGTCGTACACTGGCCGAGGACGACGCCCGCCGGCGGCTGGCCATCGCCCACGCCCGGCGGGTGCAGGAGAACCTGCTGCCGAAGCCCGGCCGGGCGGTGCCGGGGGTCACCATCGCCGCCGTCCACCACCCGGCCGACGGGGTGGCCGGGGACTTCTACGACGCCCTCCCGCTCCCGGACGGGTCGGTCCTGGTGTGCGTGGCCGACGTGGTCGGACACGGGGTGCCGGCCGCGATGATGGCGGCCGTCCTCAAGGTGCTGGTCCTGGACGCGGCCGACCGGAACCCCGACCCGGGGCGGGTGGTGCGGCGGGTCAACACCCGGTTCACGGCCCTCGGCATCCCGGACGGGTTCGCATCGCTCCTGGTCGTCCGCTGGTGCCCCGAACAAAAGATGGCGTGGTACGCGAGTGCCGGCCACGAGCCGGGCCTGTTGGCGGGCGGGTCGGCACCGCCCGTCCCCCTCGAACCCACCGGCACCCTCCTCGGCGTCCTGGAGGACGGCGAGTGGGAGAGCCTCGCCGTCCCGGCCGGACCGGGGGCCACGCTCCTGTTGCTGACCGACGGGGTGACGGAGGCGATGGACGCGGACGGCGTGCAGTTCGGGCGGACCCGGTTGGGCGAGGTGGCCGCCGCGGTCGGCGGCGCAGATCCGGAGCGGGTGGTCGGGGCGGTGGACGCGGCCGTGCGGACGCACCTGGCCGGCCACCCGCCGGCCGATGACTACACCCTGGTGGCCGTCCGGCTCGGGTAGCGATCACGAGGGCAACGCCCGTGGCAGCACGGACTCGGCGCGTCACTCCGGGAACGGCTCGGCCGGGGGGTCGAACGCACACTTCCGTCATCGGTCATGCCGCCGGGGGCAGACCTTTTGGTTCGGAACGCCCGTGACCGGTACGATGGCCCCGCAACCTGATAAGTGCGTAACAGGCTCCGGGGATGTGTGCCCGACGAGCGCTACAGAGTTGATCGCGTGAGGAGGGGGTGATGCGCCGGGCGGAACTCGCGGACGAGACCCTCGCGGCGGTGGTCGAGGCCGCCGGCCTGGACGCGCCCGACACCCGCGAGGCGTGGGAGTGGCGGCTCCAGTGCGCCCTGCCGTGGCCCGTCTACGACGGGTACCGCCGGCGGCGGGACGAGTGCTTCGCCGCCGCCAAGGACGCCGGCGATGTCGCCCGGCTCGCCGCGGCGGACGACCAGTTCTTCGCGTTCGCGGCCGCGCACCCGGACCTGTGCCGGCTGTTCGCGGCGGGGCGGCTCGGCTACTACGACGCCGTCCTCCCGAGGGTCGCCGCCCGCCTCCGCCGCCGCCCGCCCGCCCGCATCCTGGACCTCGGCTCGTTCGCCGGCCTGACCACCCTCTACCTCGGGGCGTCCTTCCCGGACAGCCGGGTGGTCGGCGTCGAGCAGCACCCCGGGGCCGTCGCGGTCGCTGAGGAGGCCCGCGCCCGCTGCGGCCTCGGCAACGTGTCGTTCGCCTGCGCGGACTTCACCGCGTTCGACGACGGGGCGTTCGACGCCGTGGTGTCCCTCCAGGCGATGCCGGCCTGCCTGCTCCCCTGGCTGCCCGCCGAGCGTCCCGAAGACTACGCCCGCGGACCGCACCTGGAGGCGGCCCTCGGGGCACCCGCCGCGCCGGTGCAGGCGGTCGCTCGGGCGGTCGCGGCGGTCCGCCGCCTGACGGCCGCCGGGGGCCTCGCCGTCCTGCACGAGCGGGTCTCCGGCCTGCCCCGCGCCTTACTCTTCCAACACCTCCTGTCGCGGGCGGGCCTGGCCGTCACCGACCGGTGTTGGGCCGGGTGGCACAGCTTCAGCCAGCGGGACGCGCGGCAGTCGTTCCCTCTCATCGTGGCCACCGCGTCCGACGGGCCTGCCCCGGCCGACGAGGCGGCGATGATCGCCCTGTACGCGCTGCCGGGCGGGCCGGACCTGACCGGGTTACCGCACTCGCACGGCGTGACGTACTCCGGCTTCCAGGCCCACGCGGCGTTCGCCGCCCTGCCCGGACCGCGCGACGAGCTGTGCCTACGGGCGGGTCTGCCGGACGGCCGGCGGCTGCACGGCTATTTCGGCATCGCCGGCGGCTTGTGGGCGTATGTTTATCGGTGCGACACGCACGACGAGCGGATGATCACGGTCGGTGACCGTGGGATTGCGCCGGCCTTGTTCCGGGCGGGCCTGGACGAACTGGGCCGGCTCGCGGCCGCGGACCAACTCGCCCTGTGCGACCCGCCACTGGACAAGTTCCGCTACCACCTCGGGAAGAGGTTCAAGGTCTGAGCGAGACCGGGCATTTCCCGATGCGGAACCGACTTCCCAACGGTGCGTGGGGGCAGGTCATCCCCACTCGCCAGCACTCGAAAATCGGGATTGACTGCGTTCCCGCGCGACGTTATCGCCAGCCGGGTTCAAACGGGGGAGCCGGGGGGCGGCGTCGCTGCCCCTCAACTATCTTAAACTGGGGGAGAGCCATGTTCACACGGAAGTGGGTCGTGCGGGCGTTGATGCTGATCATCGCCTGTGCCGTCCTCGGCGGGGCCATGACGGGGTGCGAATCGACCGGAGGCGGAGGCTACAGAGGCAGTGACGGCCACGCGGGACACAACCATTGACCGGAGAGCCTGGGTAGGCGGTGGCGGACGCCAACCCGAACTTCGTCTGGCAAACGGTTCATTTCCCACGAAAAAAACTTCGCCAATCTCGGTGCGATTCGTTCGGACGTTTGAGGCCGCTACATTTTTGGCACCGATCGGAATCGAATCCCGAACAGTTCCAGTTCCGATAGGTATCTACTGCCCACTGTTGGCTTACTGGACGTGCCGATATGGCCGCGGGTCGGGCAACAGCCCCTCGTTCCGCACGCGGGTCAGTTCGGCGTGGCTGACGATCCACTCACCGGCGACGCCGCGGCCGGCCTTCTTCTTCTCGGCACGGACCCGGCCGAGCCGGCACCACTCGCGGACGGTGAACTCCGCCTTGCCGAGGAGTGTCGCCACTTCGG
>CAYVRB010000431.1:0-3582 GCA_964453375.1 uncultured Alcaligenaceae bacterium | reverse complement strand
CCCCGTCACCCCCACCCCAACCCTCCCCCTTCGAGGGGGAGGGAGAGGCGGTCCCGATCGAGTCAAATGCATCGGAGTTCTCGAATGATCACGCGCTATCTCCTTCCGATCCTCGGTGTCGTCGCGTTCGCGTTCGCCGTCAAGCAGATGACGGCGGCGCAGCAGAAGGCGCCGCCGGCCACGCCGCCCGTCGAGCCGGCGAAGTCGCCGTTCGCCAAGCAGCTCGCCGGCTCCGGCATCGTGGAGCCGGAGACTGAAAATCTCTCCATCGGCACGCACCTGCCCGGCATCGTCGAGCAGGTACAAGTGAAGGTCGGCGACACGGTGCGCCCCGGCCAGCCGCTGTTCCGTCTGGACGAACGGCAGCTCCGGGCGGAGCTGGCGGTGCGCACGGCGTTCGTCGAGAGCGCCCAGGCCGCGCTCGACAAGCTCGACGGCACGCCGCGCCCGGAGGAGCTGCCGCCGCTGCGGGCGAAGGTGGCCGAGATGGAGGCCGGCGTCGACGACCAGACGAAGCAACTGGCGCGGATGCGCAAGCTCGGCACGGCGGCGTCGGAGGACGAGTTGACGCGGCGCGAGGCCGCCGTCGCCATCGCGGCGGCGCAGCTGGCGCGGGCGAAGGCCGACCTCGCGCTCACCGAGGCGGGCGCGTGGAAGTTCGACAAGCTGGTGGCGCAGGCCGCCGTCCGCCAGGCGCGCAGCCAGATGAGCCAGACCGAGACGGAACTGCAACGGCTGACCGTGAAGGCGCCGCGATTGAACTGGGCCGGCGCCGACACGACGGCGTTCCAGGTGCTTCAAGTGAACGTCCGCCCCGGCGAATTCGTGGCCACGGTGCAGGGCCAGCCGCTGGTCGTGCTCGGCCACGTCGGCAAGCTGCACGTGCGCGTGGACATCGACGAGAACGACATCGGCCGCTTCCGCCCGAACCTGCCGGGGTTCGCGCAGCCGCGGGGCAATCCGGCCGTGAAGTTCCCGATCGCGTTCGTGCGCGTCTAGCCGTATGTGGTGCCGAAGAAGTCGCTGACCGGTTCGAGCGTGGAGCGCGTCGATACGCGAGTTTTGCAGGTGATTTACCGGATCGAAACGGCCGACTCGGCGCTGTTCGTCGGCCAGCAGATGGAAGTGTTCCTGAACGCCGAATAAAGTTTAGCGGCGAGGCGGAGTCCGCGGAGCCGAGCGCGGAAACGAATTCGTTTAGCGGCGAGGCGGAGACCGCGGAGCCGAGCGCGTCACCCGTGTCCCGCGCTCGGCTCCGAAGACTCCGCCTCGACGCTAAACGTTCCGATCCATTCCCGTATTCTGTCCGCAGGAACTCCCGGAGACCGCGGATGCCATTCATTGCCCCGTCCATTCTGGCGGCCGACTTCTCGAAGCTCGGCGAAGTGGTGAAGTTCGCCGAGGCCGGCGGCGCCGACCGCGTCCACGTCGACGTGATGGACGGCCACTTCGTCCCGAACCTCAGCATGGGCTCGATCGTCTGCAAGGGGCTGCGCCCCGTCACGAAAATGCCCCTCGAAGTGCACCTGATGGTCGAAGAACCGGCGAAGTTCCTTGACGGCTTTATCAAGAGCGGCGCCGATTCGTTCATCTTCCACCTCGAAGTCGAACCCGATCCGACCGAACTGATTCAGCACATCCGTTCGCTCGGCAAGAAGGTCGGCCTCGCGTTCAACCCCGACTTCAACATCGCGAAGGTCGAGCCGTACATCGCGGAGATCGACCTCGCGCTCTGCATGACGGTCTTCCCCGGATTCGGCGGCCAGGCGTACATCCCCGAAAGCACGGCGCGCATCCGGCAGGTGCGGAAGTGGATCCGCGAGCTGAACCCGAAGTGCGAACTGGAAGTGGACGGCGGGATCGACGCGAAGACGATCGGCGAGGCGTCGGCCGCCGGCGCGACCGTGTTCGTCGCGGGCACCGCCGTCTTCGGCACGAAGGACGGCCCGACCGCCGCCACGAAGCACCTGCTCGAACTCGCGACGAAGGCCGCCGCCTGATGCGCGTCCTCGTCTACGAACATCTCACCGCGAGCGGCCCGGACGACGGAAGTTCGATGTACCGCGAGGGCCGCGCGATGCGCGACGCCCTCCGCGCCGACCTCGCGGCGATCCCCGGCTGCGAAATCGTGGACGCGAACGCCGATCTCGCGTTCGTCATCGCGCCCGAGACGGATGGCATCCTCGAAGAGCGCGTCGCGCACTTCCGCCGAATGTGCCCGGTGCTCGCGCCGCGGGCCGACGCCCTCGCGTTGACGGCCGACAAGCTCCTGCTCGCCGAACATTGGACGCGCCTCGGCGTGCCGACGCCCACGACGGAATCGGCCCGCGACGCCGCCATCGCCCGACGGCCGTCCGTGCTGAAGCCGCGCGACGGCGCCGGATCGTGCGAGACGTATTTCCTCTGCGAAGGCGAAGCGGTGCCCGACCACCTGCGAACCGATCGGTTCCTCGTGCAGGAGTTCGTTCCCGGCCGGGCGGCGAGCGTCGCGTTTCTCGTCGGCCCGGAGCAAACGATCCCCCTACCGCCCTGCTTCCAGAACCTGAGCGACGACGGCCGATTCCAGTACCGCGGCGGTTCCGTGCCGATCCCGGAACCACTAGCGCGGCGCGCCGTCGCGCTCGGTCGGCGTGCGATCGACGGCGTGCCGGGCTTGCTCGGCTACGTCGGCGTGGACCTCGTGCTGGGCGACGGCGGCGACTTCGCCATCGAGATCAATCCGCGACTGACGACGTCGTACCTCGGCCTGCGCGCCCTCTGCGCCGACAACCTGGCCGAGCGGATGATCCTACTCGCGCGTGGTGAGCGTCCACCGCCGCCGCGATGGAACGCTGGCCGCGTCGACTTCGGACCGGACGGTGCGCGCTCGAACGGGAAAAGTTGAATTTCGGCTATCTTTTTCGTGGGGTCGGTTTATACTTTTGTCATCGTGCGGGGTGGCCCCGCACGGCAGGTTCGGGACGATGAGGTGGCGTTGACCCGTTTGGCTTCGCGTTGGCGGATTCGCTTCGGTGGTTTCCCATCCCGGTGTTCCGCACAAGTCCAGCCAGTGGTCCCTTTCGGCGAAAGTCCGTGCGACGAGCGATCTCCAGTTCGGAACGCATCACCGCGGGTTCGCGTCGGGAGGCCAGCGCGCCGTTCGATGGCCCGGCCCCGAGTCCGTCGCGCGACGGCGCTCGGCGTGGGTCCTGTTCGCGGTCGGCCTTCCGCCGACCCGGTTTCGCAAGGGTTTCGTCATGGCGGTGAATCTGTACGTCGGCAATCTGCCGTTCTCGACCACGGACGATGATCTGGCCCAGGCCTTTGGCCAGTTCGGCACGGTCGTGAAGGCGCAAGTGATCCAGGATCGGGAAACCGGTCGCTCGCGGGGCTTCGGCTTCGTCGAGATGAGCGACGGCCACGAGGCGGCCGTCCAGGCGATGAACGGCGCGGACTTCCAGGGCCGTCGCCTGACGGTCAATGAAGCCAAGCCGCGCGAAGAACGCCCGCGGGGCGGCGGCGGCTACGGCGGCGGCGGTGGCGGACGCCGCGGCGGTGGCGGCGGCTACGGCGGCGGTGGTGGTGGAGGTGGCGGCGGCTATG
>CAYVRB010000430.1:0-3589 GCA_964453375.1 uncultured Alcaligenaceae bacterium | reverse complement strand
GCATCCAGGCCGCGTTCGTCGTCTTCGGCGGCGGGCGGAACGGCTTTCTCCACGTCTCGGACGTCGATCCGGCGTACTTCAAGCACCTGCTGCCGAAGGACGTGGCCGCGCGCCTCGAAGCGGAACAGGACGAGGAATACGGCGTGGACCGCCCCGACCGCGCCCCGCGCGGCCGAAGCGATCGCGGAGACCGTGGCGATCGCGGCGATCGCGGCGGCCGGGGACGGCGCGACCGCGAACGCGACGCGGCGCCGCCCGCGGAACCGCAACCGCGCGAGCTGACCTCGTGGTTGGAGCCGCAACCCGAACCGACCCCGGCGCCGTTCCCGACATCCGTCCTCGACGAGAACGACGGGGGCTTCGGGCTGGGGCTGCTCGATGCGGGGCCGGAAGAGACGCCCCCGCCGCTGCCGCCGGAGGCGAGGAACGAGTACGTTCCGCCGTCGCCGAAGCCCGCGCCGGCGCCGAGGCCCGCGCCCGTTCCGACCGCCGACGAGGACGCCGATAACGCGTTCGGCGCCGGCTTGCTCGACGACGACCTCGCGCCCCCGCGAACCGCCGGGTTCCGCATGGTCGAGGAAGCGGTGATCGAGCTGGAAGTGGCGATCGAATCGCCGTCGGAGTCGGACGAGCAGAAGCCGCGCCGGGGCCGCGCGAAACCGAAGGCCAAGGCGGACGAGGCGGAAGACGATGCGGCGAAGAAGCCGCGCGTGCGCCGCAAGAAGAAGGACGACGACGGCGACGAACCGCCCGCGATGGCGGCCCCCTCGGCCGAGCACCGCACGACGGACGACGGCGCGTTCGAGCCGGAGATTCAGCCGTTCTTCACCGATTCGACCGGGTTCGACCCGGACGCGCCGAACGACCGCTTCGCCGACGAGCCGCGCGACCTCGACGCGCCGTCCGGGTTCGCGGTCGAAGACGAAACCGAGCCGGACCTGCCGGCGACGGCGGACGAAGGCGCCGAACCGGCCGATCCGGAGATGGTGATCGGGCGCGGGTTCAACGACACCGAGGACGGCGAATACCTCGGCTCGGACGAACGTCGCGATCGGCGCGGCGGCGGCAGCGGCGGCGGCGGTCGGGGCGATCGCGGGGATCGCGGCGGCCGGGGCCGAAGCGATCGCGGGGACCGGGGCGATCGTGGCGACCGCGGAGGCCGGGATCGCGGGGATCGGGGCGATCGCGGCGACCGCCGAGGCGGACCGCGCTTCGGCGGACCCCGCCGCGAGCGCGAGTTCCCGCGCCTGCCGATCGAGAAGATCTTCAAGCGCGGCCAGGAAGTCATCGTGCAGGTCATCAAGGAGGGGATCGGCACGAAGGTGCCGACGCTCTCGACGAAGGTGAGCATCGCGGGGCGCTACCTCGTGCTGATGCCGAGCCTCGCGCGCGTCGGCGTGTCGCGCAAGATCGAGGACCCGGAGGCGCGCCGCCGCCTGCGCGACATCATGGGCCAGCTCCAGACGCCGAAGGGCGTCGGCTTCATCGTGCGCACGGCCGCCATCGATCGCGACGCCGAGGAACTGCAGAACGACCTCGTGTACCTGCTGCGCCTGTGGCAGGTGGTGGCGCGGCGCATCCGCAAGATGTCCGCCCCCGTCGAGGCGTACCGCGAATCCGACATGATCACGCGCACGATCCGCGACATGTTCACGAAGGACGTGGACACCATCTGGGTGGACGACCCGACCGCGTTCCAGCACGCCAGCGAATTCCTGCAGATCGTGATGCCGAAGTTCGCCAACCGGATCAAGCTGCACGAGGAGATCGTGCCGCTGTTCCACAAGTACAAGGTCGAGGAGGAGATCGCGAAGATCAACCAGAAGCGGATCGACCTGCCGCGCGGCGGTTCGATCATCATCGAGCAGACCGAGGCGCTCGTGGCGATCGACGTGAACAGCGGCACCTTCCGCGCGGACAACAACGCCGAGGAGACCGCCTTCCAGATGAACACGATCGCCGCGAAGGAGATCGCCCGGCAACTGCGCCTGCGGGACCTCGGCGGCGTCATCGTCAACGACTTCATCGACATGCGGAGCGAAACGCACCGGCGCAAGGTCGAGGATACGCTGCGCGACGCGCTCCTGCGGGACAAGGCGCGCACGAAGATCCTGCGCATCTCGCAGTTCGGCATCATCGAGATGACGCGCCAACGGCTGCGCCCGTCGCTGAAGAAACGGATCTACAACGATTGCGGGCACTGCAAGGGCACCGGGTACGTCAAGACCGGCGAGACGACGGGCATCGAGGTGATGCGGCTCTTGCAACTGGCGGTGCACCGCGCGGGGTCGAACGGCGCGGGGCCGTCGAGCGTGCACGTGTCGGTCCACGCGGACGCGGCGTACCAGCTCTTGAACAAGAAGCGGCGCGACATCGCGGCGCTCGAGGAGAAGGGCCGCACGGAGATCACGATCGTGCCGGTGGCGAACGTGTCGCCGGAGCACCTGGAGATCAAGTGCCACGACGCGAACGGCAACGAGGTGCGCCTGCTCCCGGCCGCGCCGCCGCCGAAGGTCTACGGCCGCCCGCCGCGCGACCGCGGCGAACGCGGGGATCGTGGGGATCGTGGAGATCGTGGGGATCGAAGCGACCGTGGAGATCGGGACCGTGGCGACCGGGATCGCGGCGAACGTGGGGATCGGGATCGCCGGCACGCCGCGCCGATGGAGTGATCGAAGAGGCAAAGGGGGCGCAGCTCATTCCATGTATGAGCTGCGTCTTTTATTTCTTCCACTCGTCGTGCCTTTGCTCACCGCCAGAACTGCCACCACTTTTTGTCGCCACGCTTGAGCAACCGACAGGCCTCCGCGACCACCTCGTTCGCCGTCTTGCACTTGGCCAATCGCCCCTTCACCAAGAGCCGCTTGCCGAAGATGAGGATGTAGCTGTCCGGGATGTTGCTCACGCCCAGTCCCCAGCCGTCGAACTCCCGCAGAACCTCCGTGACTGACAGCAGCCAACCGGCGTTGAATGGATCGTCGCCGTATAACTCGGCGTAGCAGTACCGCTCGTGGTTGTGCTGGTCGTCAAGGATGAAGTACATGGGGTCCGGATCGCCCGGTTCCCAGAAGTCGCGGTCCTCCACGAGCATCATCACCGGGTTCTCGACATCCGGCACGATCTTGACGACCCCCATTGGGCCGGTCGGGCCGTACCGGCGGCAGGTTTGGACCAGGGCGTTGCGAACCGAGTGGTAGGACTGCCACGGGAGATCACCGCCGGGGTAGTCGTTCGGCACGCGATCCCGCGTGAACGCCTTCACCTTCAATGAGTCCAGTCCCTTCGCCACCCCGTAGCCCTCCCGCCGACGAAAGAATCCATGCATGCCGGGCGTCGGCGACGTTAGCCGATGTCGCCCGTTCTCTTCGGAGGCCTGCGTTGGATTCGACGCTCCCCATTCTTGCGATCCGTCGCGGTTCGTGCTACGACAATCGCCTGTGAGCTATTTGGCTTTGGAGTGCGGCGGCTGGACGCCGCTTTGGTCTTGTTGGACTCGTGCGACGCGGCCGCGAAATTGTCCGACCCGCCGTGCGAAGGTGTGAAAGGATCAAAGCGGCGTCGAGCCGCCGCACTCCAAATGAACGACGGC
>CAYVRB010000429.1:0-3597 GCA_964453375.1 uncultured Alcaligenaceae bacterium | reverse complement strand
CTGCGGGACGTGCGGGAGGATCGGAACAACCAGACGGCCTGGACGCCGTACAACGCCACGCTCGGCCGGCGGTTCTACAAGGGCGGCCCGAACGGCGACCTCTACGCCGACCCGCGCGACAGCTACGATTGAGGCGTAGGTCTGTCGCCAAATGAATGTTGGAAATGACAACCGCCGCAGACGCATTGGAAGCGGAGTGCTTTTCCCCCTCCCCCTCGAAGGGGGAGGGGACAAAACCAATTCGAGATTCGCCAGCGGTTGAGGAACGACGATCCGCTACTTGTCCACGCTCGGCAGCGGGAAGAGCGTCGACGGCTCGTGTTCCTTCGCGAGGATGTCGGCGATCCGCTTCACCACGTCGGGATGCGCCGCGGCGACGTTCGTCGTCTCGTTCGGATCCTTCGCCAGGTCGTACAGCTCGATGTCGGCGAGCTTCGCCTTCAGGTTCTGCCGCGTACCCTTCCAGTCGCCGAGGCGCACGGCCTGCTGGCCGGTATAGCCGGGGAATTCCCAGTAGAGGTACTCGCGCGGGGCGACGTTCCCGACGCCGACGAGCGCGGGGAGGATGTTGACGCCGTCGATCGCCTTCGGGGGAGCGATCCCGGCGGCGGCGCAGAGCGTCGGCAGCACGTCCCAGTTCGCGGTCAGCACGTCGCTCGTCGTGCCCGGGCGAATCTTGTTCGGCCATTTCATCAGGAACGGCGCCCGGATGCCACCCTCGTACAGGCTCCCCTTCCAGCCGCGGAGTTCGCCCTTGGACTCGAAGAACGGATTGTCCGACCCGCCGAAGAGGCCGACGGGGCCGTTGTCGCTGGAGAAAACGACGATGGTATCGTCGTCCAGTTTCAGTTCCTTCAGGAGATCGAGGATGCGGCCGACGGAACGGTCCATGCGCGTGATCATCGCGGCGAGGCCGGCGCGGGGATGGTCGTGCGGCAGGTACGCCTTGCCGGTGTACGGCTTGTCGTCGAACTTCCCCTTGTACTCGGCGAGCGCATCCTCCGGCACTTGGATCGCCACGTGCGGGACGATGAACGGCAGGTAGAGGAAGAACGGTTCCTTCTGGTGGTCGCGAATGAACTGGAGGGCTTCGGCCTCGAAGAGGTCCTGCGTGAACTGCTTGCCGGTGGGCTTGTCGTCGTTGCCGTCGAGCGGGACCTTCACGCCGTTCCGGTAGACGTAGGCGGGGTAGTGGTTGTGGGCGTGCGCCTGGCATTCGTAGCCGAAGAAGTGGTCGATGCCGAGCTTCTTCGGGTCGCCGGAGTTCTCGTGCGATCCGAGGCCCCACTTGCCCATCGCGCCGGTGGCGTAGCCGGCTTGTCGAAACAGTTTCGGCAGCGTCGCGGTATCCTCGGGCAGCGGCACCTGGCCGCTCCATTTCTGCATCGGCTTCCACTGGCGGTTGTCGCGGATGTAGGCGTGGCCGGGATGCTTCCCGGTCATGAGGCAGCAGCGGGACGGCGCGCAGACGGCGTTGCCGGAGTAGGCGCGCGTCAGCTTCACGCCCTCGGCGGCGATCCGGTCGATGCCCGGCGTGCGGATCTTCGTCTGCCCGTAGCAGCCGAGGTCGCGCCAGCCGAGGTCGTCGGCGAAGACGAAGACGACGTTCGGCCGGCGCGGCTCGGCGGCGACGGAGATCGCCGGGGCCACGAGGACGGCGGCGAGGAGAACGCGGAGCATCGGCGGCCTCAGGGTTTGATCGTTTCGAGGACGTTGAACGAGGCGTCGCACGCGGCCCATTCGACCGTCGCGCCGCCGAAGGCGGTCTGCGACAGCATGGCGCAATACGACTTCAACGCGGCCTGGACTTCCGGAGCCTTCAGCTTTTCGAGATCGTAGGGAATGCTCACGATGAACGTCGCATCGCGCTTCGTCAGGGTGACGGTGACGAGAGGCGCCGGGACGTTCGCGAATTCCTTCTCCAGCGAGGCGAGGAGCTTCTCGGCGTCGGTTTTGGCGACGCCTTCGGCGTAGAAGACTTCGATCTTGCCCTTGAGAATGCCGTGGCGAAACGCCGGCGGGATCGGCAGGGCCTTCACCGTGACGAAGTGGTCGTCGCAGATGTCGAATTCGAGATGCTCGCCGCCGAACACGTCGCGCGCGAGTTGAGCGCCTAAGTAGGCGAGTTGGAAGTTGGATTTGGGGTCTTCGCGGAATTCGGGCTTCACGACCATTCGGAAGCGGGGTCTCTCGCCATTTTTGACCAGTTGGACGCTGCTACGTTCCGGGATAGCCGCCCACAAGCGGTTGAGGTGGAGAGCCAACTTCCGCGCCTCCTCCTTGGTCGCGCCGTCCTTGTAGTAGACCTCGATGTTCCCTTCGGTGACTTTCGAGCCGAATCCGCCGGAGTAGAAGAAGGAGAAGAAAATGATGGCGCCGACAAAGAGCAGACTGACGCCGGCGCGGACGGGATTGCTGTTCATGGCGACTCTCGGGGAACGGGCGGTATCGGGGACACTGTAACGAACGGGGCGGGAAACTTGAACGATTCCGTTCGATTTTTTCGGAATCGCCGGGGGACGGGGGAAAGATTGCACGAGGTGCCGGTTGTAGTCCGAAGGACAATTGGGAAGTCCGAGTTTTCGCGTGGGTGGGACTGTACCGGATGGGTTCGGCGTGACGATTGATCGGGTACTGCCCAGGCGCGTGCCGTCACCCGGCCTGACGCGGTCCAGGACCCCGGAGGAATTCCCGTGAACGTGCGTTCGCTCTTTTTGTCGGCGGTGGTGGCCGGCAGCGGCCTGGCGGCCGCCGGCGCGGCCGAACCGGCCAAGCTCCCCCAACCCGTGACCAAGACCGCCGCGTCGAGCAACCAGGCGCTCGCCGACGCCGTCGCCACGCAATTGACCGCGACCGGTTCGGCGGCGAACGCCGACGTCTCGATCTCCTGCGTCGACGGCGTCGTGACCGTGACCGGCACGGCGAAGGACTCGACGATCCACGGCCAGATCATCGACGACATCCGCCGCGTGGTGGGCGTCAAGAAGGTGCGCGACGGCCTGTCGCTGCCGGCGACGAACCTGCTCGTGAAGGCGCAGGCCGCCGCCCCGATCGGCCCGGTCGCGTCCCAACCGATCGCCGCCGTGCCGCCCAGCTCCGGCGCGCCGGTGGTCGAACCGACCCCGCTCGGCATGCCCGGCGGCGCCGCGATGATGCCCGGCGGCGGCGAGATGAGCGGTCCGCCGCTCCCCCCGTACGCCTGGCCGACCTACGCCCCGCACAACAACCTGTCGCGCGTCGCGTACCCGCAGGCCTACCCGTACAACGCCTTCCCGTTCATCGGGCCGTTCTACCCCTTCCCGAAGGTTCCGCCGGGCTGGCGGAAAGTCGTCCTCGAATGGGAAGACGGCCACTGGTGGCTCGGCCGGCTGCAAACGCCGCACGACTACTGGCGCACGAGCTTCCGTTGATTGTCCGCGAGACCCGGCCTTGTGCCGGGTCTCGTTTTTTCCCCCGTCCGTCGCGCCTATCATGAGGCGAAAGGCACGAGATGATTTGCCCGTAGGACGGACTTCTAGTCCGTCCGAGCTAGGAAAGACGGACTAGCCCGCATATTTCACGGGTGTATCCCCTTTAGGTCGGTCGCGGGATCGTTGG
>CAYVRB010000428.1:0-3601 GCA_964453375.1 uncultured Alcaligenaceae bacterium | reverse complement strand
GACCCGACCGGCGTGTTCCAGCCGCACCGCGTCGAAGTGGCGTACCTCGGCTTCGCCGGCGACGGCCACATCGACCGCTTCAACGTCTCGCACGCCTTCTATTGGGCCGTCGGCCGCGACAGCAAGAACCCGCTCGCCGGCAAGCCCCAATCCATCAGCGCGCAGATGGCCGCGATGGAACTCTCCTACGACCGCGACTGGGCGCGCTTCCGCGTCTCGGGCCTGTGGGCGTCCGGCGACAGCAACGTCAGCAACGGCCGCGCCACCGGCTTCGACTCCATCCTGGACAACACCGTCTTCGCCGGCGAAGGCAGCTTCTACAACCGCCAGAACCTGCCGCTCTTCGGCGTGCAGCTCGTCCAGCGGAACTCGCTCTTCAACGGCCTGCGCTCCAGCAAGATCCAGGGCCAGACGAACTTCGTGAACCCCGGCCTCGAGCTGATCAACTTCGGGTTCGACGCCGACATCACGCCGCGCTTCCGCGTCGTCAACAACGCCAACTTCATGTGGTTCAACAAGACGAACGTCCTCGAGCAGTTCGTCTTCCAGAACAAGATCGATCGCGACATCGGCGCCGACTTCAGCACGCTCTTCGAATGGCGGCCCGTCCTGAACAACAATGTCATCATCCTCAGCGGCGCGTCGGTCTTCGTGCCCGGCGGCGGCTTCCGCCAACTCTACAACCGCCAGGACGACACGGTGAACCCGCTCGGCTCGCTGTTCATGGAGGTGGTGCTGACGTACTGACCGAAATCGGACCTGCGGGTCTGCAATCGCGGCCCTCGCCGCCTACACTATCCCTCGCGATCCCTCGCCGGCTTGCGGGGGATACTTTTTTAAGGGGACTGTCGCCATTTTGATCGGTCGATTTTCTGAAAATGACCCCGATTAAAAAGGTGACAGTCCCCTTTCCGGGGCGCCCCATGCCACCCGCGATCCTCGTGCTCAACGTCGGCTCGTCGACGGTCAAATGGGCGCGCTTCGATGGCGACCGCCGCATCGCCGGGGCGACCGTCGAGTCGACCGACGTCGACGCCGCCGTGCGGACGATCCTCGAATCGCAATCGACTCCGTTCGACGTCGTGGGGCATCGACTCGTCCACGGCGGCGACGATTTCCGCGAGCCTGTTCGGATCGATGAACAGATCATCGCCCGATTCGAAAGCCTTGTTCCGCTTGCCCCTCTGCACATGCCCGGCGCCCTCGCTGGCATCGGCGCCGTCGAACGACTCCGCCCCGGCGCGCCTCAAGTCGCGTGCTTCGACACGGCATTCCACGCGACGCTTCCCCTCGAAGAACGGATGTTCGGTATCCCGCGACGATATTATCACCAAGGCATTCGCCGTTACGGCTTCCACGGCCTCTCCTACGAATCGATCGCGTCGCAACTGCCCGCCGTCTCGCCGACGGCCGCGAATGGGAAAACCGTCGTCTGCCACCTCGGCCACGGCGCGAGCCTCTGCGGAATGATTGCCGGCGAAAGCCGGACGACCTCGATGGGCTTCACGCCGCTCGATGGCCTCGTCATGGCCACGCGGCCCGGTCGGCTCGACCCCGGTGTCGTGCTTCAGCTCCTGAAGATCGAAGGTCGCCTGGAAGCGGTGGAACGCGTGCTCGGACACCAATCTGGTCTGCTCGGCATTTCCGGTATCAGCTCGGACATGCGAACCTTGCTGGGCGCCAACGAGCCGGAGGCGGCCGAGGCGATCGAACTCTTCTGCCGCTCCGTCGCCAAGGAGATCGCCGCGGCCGCGACCGTCCTTGACGGTCTCGACGCGATCGTCTTCACCGCCGGCATCGGCGAGCACGCCGCGCCGGTCCGGCAACGGATCTGCGACCGCCTCGCGTGGCTCGGCGTTCGACTCGATCCGGCCGTCAACGCGAAATCGGCGACCCGACTCCACGTCGACGAGAGTACGGTAGAACTCTTCCAATTGCACACCGACGAAGAGTCGGTCATCGCCCACCACGCCGCCGCCCTGATCGGAGATGCCCCATGAGCGGACCGCTGAACCCGACGGAACTCGACCGCATCGACGCCTACTGGCGGGCCGCGAACTACCTCTCCGTCGGGCAGATTTATCTCTTCGACAATCCGTTGCTCCGCCAGCCGCTCGCGCGCGAACAGATCAAACCCCGGCTGCTCGGCCACTGGGGCACGACGCCCGGCTTGAACTTCATCTACGCCCATTTGAACCGCGTCATCCAACGCGACGACCTGAACGTCCTCTACGTCTGCGGTCCCGGCCACGGCGGGCCGGGGATGGTCGCGAATACGTACCTCGAAGGCACCTACACCGAGTTCTACCCCGACGTGACGAAGGACCTCGCCGGACTGAAGAAGCTTTTCAAGCAGTTCAGCTTCCCCGGCGGCATCCCGTCGCACGCGGCCCCGGAGACGCCCGGCTCGATCCACGAAGGGGGCGAACTCGGCTACGCCCTTTCGCACGCCTTCGGCGCCGTCTTCGACAACCCAGACCTGATCGCCGCGACCGTCATCGGCGACGGCGAAGCCGAGACCGGCCCCCTCGCCACCGGCTGGCACGGCAACAAATTCCTCAACCCCGCGCGCGACGGCGCGGTGCTGCCGATCCTGCACCTGAACGGCTACAAAATCGCGAACCCGACGCTGCTCTCGCTGATGCCACACGAGGAGTTGAAGTCGCTGATGATCGGCTACGGTTACGAGCCGTTCTTCGTCGAAGGCTCCGACCCGGCGACGATGCACCAGCTCATGGCCGGCGTGATGGACGCCGTCGTGCGCCGGATTCGGGCGATCTGGACCCAGGCTCGCACGAGCGGCTTCTCCGGCCGCCCGCGCTGGCCGATGATCGTGCTCCGTTCGCCGAAGGGCTGGACCTGCCCGCACGAGATCGACGGCAAGATCGTCGAAGACTCGTGGCGATCGCACCAGGTGCCGATGGGCGACGCGCGGAAGCCCGAACACGTGAAGGTCCTCGAAGGCTGGCTGAAGAGCTATCGGCCGGAGGAGTTGTTCGATGAATCCGGCGCGCTGAAGCCGGAGTTGGCGGCGCTCGCTCCGAAGGGGAACCGGCGCATGGGCGCGAACCCGCACGCGAACGGCGGGCTGTTGCTTCAAGAGTTGAAGCTGCCGAACTGGCGCGACTACGCCGTGGCCCTGCCGGCCCCGGGCGCGGTCGAGGTCGAGAGCACGCGCATCCAGGGGAAGTACCTGCGGGACGTGATGAAGCTGAATCTCGAGGCGAAGAATTTCCGCATCGTCAGCCCGGACGAGAACGCGTCGAACCGCTGGCAGGATGTCTTCGAGGTCACGAAACGCTGCTATGTCGACCCCGTGCCCGCGAACGCGGACCAGACGTCGCCCGACGGCCGCGTGCTCGAAGTCCTCAGCGAACACCAGTGCCAGGGCTGGCTCGAAGGCTACCTGCTCACCGGCCGGCACGGCTTCTTCAACTGCTACGAGGCCTTCATCCACATCGTCGACAGCATGTTCAACCAGCACGCGAAGTGGTTGAAAGTCTGCCACGAAATCCCGTGGCGGAAACCGATCGCGTCGCTCAACTACCTGATCACGTCGCACGTCTGGCGGCAGGACCACAATGGATTCAGCCACCAGGAT
>CAYVRB010000427.1:0-3606 GCA_964453375.1 uncultured Alcaligenaceae bacterium | reverse complement strand
CGAACGACACGCTCGACGCCGCGTCCCTGCCGCCGACCGAAGGCACCGAACTCAATTACCGCACCCGCCCGGACGCCGATACGAATGAACGGCGTAACACGGATGGAGTCCGATGTCACGCCGTTCGGAGTTGTCAGTTCGTTACGCCTCGAAGTCGATCCCGATGGACTGTTCGTACATCCGGTCCACGGCCTCGGCGACCGGGCGGTGCATCGTGTGGTCGCGGTATGTCGCCAGGGCGTTTCGATCCTTGAGCGTGACGACGACCGCGTGCGTGTACCCCTCGCTGTACGGCCCGAAGTTCACCCCCGAAGTGAGGTCGATCACTTCGGGAATCTGTTGCTTGAGCCGCCGGATGTCGGCCATCACGGCGTCGATGTCGGCCTCGCCGAACTCGGGCTTCCAACGGAACAGAGCAATGTGGATCACCATTTTAGTACCTCCGGGGTGCCGGGGTGTTGCACCCGGCACCCGTTGAAGAAGAACCCAGAACCTACTACTCCCGTGCCATCACGAAATGGCTCGGGCGACCACCGACCGAGACGAGTCGTGCGCCGATCTTCTCGGCCACCCACCGCTTCATCCTGCAACCGTCGCCGGTCTGCACGTCCTCGACCCAGACCGACTGCCACGGCGAGATGTCGATGGTCTCGTCCAAATCGAACACCTTGTCCGCGAACCAGACCGACGGGTTCTCGCCGAAGCGGACGCCGAGCTTTTCCTGCCCGGCGGGCGTGGCGTGCAGACACTCCGGGTGGATGCTCAGACGCAGAGCGTCCGGAAACCGGGCCGAGAGGAACTGTCGCCAGGCCATCGAGAAATAGACCGTCTCGACCGCCAGTTCGCTGGCCTTCCGCTTGATCGCCTTGCCGGTGAGCGGGCTACCGGCGGCCATGCGGGGCGAGTCCGCGAGGTCTTCGCAGAACGCCTTCTTGATGCCCCGGTACATGTCCGTGTCCTTGAACCGCTCGTACACCTGCTCGCGGCTGGTCGTGGAGTACCCGGCCTCCAAATCCCGCCGCATCGCCGCGGCGTCGCCGAAGTCGAAGTAGAACTCGTCCAGCGACACCACGCGAATCGTGTCGCTCGCACCGACTTCGGTGATCACGACCCGTAGTTCCGCGACGTACTTGCCGATCTGGGCTTCGGTCAGGTCGGACCACTCGGCATCGACGTGGGCGAAAGGCAGGCCGTCCGACCCGATCACGACGCACGCCCCCGGCAGGTACAACTCCCCGATATCGCTACAGAGCCGGTCGAGCGCGAGGATCGCCCGACGCTCGGCCATGTCGGGCAGGTCCGACACCGTCTTCCTCGGGTTCGGGATCTTGTACGGAAACGCCGAGATCACCATCTCCAGTTTCTCGCGGCGCTCCAACACCGGAAGGAGGCGACGGACCAGCACCTCCCGGCAGTGCGGGCAGTCCGGCGAATCACAGCCGCCCCGGCTGGGTTTGCGGTGGCGGAGCAGCACCGCCGCAACCGTGTGCGCTTCGTAGTCGCCCGGACTGTTGATCGCGGTCCGGACTTGAGTTACAGTTTCTGAGAGCGTTGTCGCCGTGTCGCCGTTCGGGAACGGCTCGGCAAGGGTCGATGCCCCGACCGTGTGTACGAACTCTTGCATTGTGGACTCCCGTTCGAGATCGAAGGAAGTCCGGGCCCGGACGAAAAAGACTGGGGGATCAGGTCCAGTCGTTGGAATTGTTGGCAGAGCAAATGTGGGTGCTCGTGCCGCGCCGAAATCTTGCCTCAAGAGGAGCTCGAAGGTGCCCGACGAACGCGTGATTCCCAGGGAATTCAAGACTTTTTGCAGGGCACTGGGGGAGTGCTTCAGCCCACCATTGAGCAACCGGGGCCTGTTTCAGCGCCTGGAGATGGACGGCGATCAGAACGAACTCAACCGCCAGGCGCGCACTCCGGCACGCGGCCAACTCCCCCAGCCTTCGTCGTTCCTGCATGACTTCCTGGACAAGATCGATGCCGAACTCGCAAAACTGGAATCGGAGCTTTATACCGCCGCCCTCAGGCCAGCTGGCCCGCTGGCATCGTGGCTCTCGATCGAAGGCGATGTGGCCAAGGTCGCGCGCGACCAATTGCGAAAGCAGTACACGCTCGATGACTATGTGTCAGCTGGTTATCTGAGGATTGACCTCGCTCGATTTCGACAGCTCGAAGCGGCCATGCAAGACGCCAGCCCGCGTGACGGAGCTACATGGACAAAGATCATTTCTGATTTGAATAAATTCTGGAAATCGACGCGGGGGAAGAAGGGGACTTGTTTCCTACCCTTCATATCGCGACTGATCGTCGAATCGACGAAACGCTTCAATAGCCACCCTCCGGACACTCCAGGTGTAGATCGCATCGCATGGGATCTTTTTCGGTTACTCAAGGGCATCGGCCGACAATGTCATCACGGACGCTTTCAAGAATCACGCGACGACATGGAGTTCCGGCACAATGCCATCTTGGTGCGGGCGACACAATACCATGCTGGGCGCTCCGTACGTGAAGCTCGGAGACTTTACAGAATGATTTTGGACATCCCGACTCGGAGGGAAACAAAGAATCACCCGAAGGAGGCATTCGTCCTCAATGGGCGGGTGCCTGACGACACAAGTCAGCACGCCGTGCATGTCCTCAAAAACGTGCTCTGCTTTGAAGTATGCCTGGGCATGGACAATTTCGGTGACGAACGATGGTGGACGTTAGACGTGTGGCTGTCGGAACTAAATCGTCGCGCCATTGTTCTAAACGATCAGGATGGAATTGTACATTGTCAACGCATTACAGCTGAGTGGCATTTATGTCATCTAGGTATGAAAATCCCAAAGAACGATCGAATCAAATATGCGAAATCGGCTCAAGCGTGCGTCCAACGAATCCGCACGTTGGTTCCTGGGAGATTCGATCCGTGGATGGAGTGGGAAATCCTTAAAATTCAATCGATTATAGCCTTGGTGCTTGAGAGCAAGCTGTCGGTCGCCCGCTTGCACGATCAGCTTTACAGAATTGCAGTCGATGGCGACTTGCATTCTCAGGCGTCCGGGACCGTGGTCTTTCGTAAACTTATCGAACACATCGATTTGTATGTTCAGTTCGCAATCCAGTTGCAACGCAGCCAAGATGTTCTCAAACAGCTAAAACTGCGTGCAAAGTAAATATGAGCGGCTTGCGGCCAGATTCATTGTCGGTGCTCGGAGGTACTCTGCTTGGACCTAAGAAGTATGCCGGTCGCAACAAGACCGACGCGGATTTCACGACCCTGAAACTGGTGGTCCACGGCCCAGCAGGAGAAGATCCAGAAGGTGCAAGACCTGCTCGTCGAACTCGGCCCGGTCCTGGTCGAGGAGGGGCTGCTCAGCAAGTAACCGCACCCGCCCGAGAATCGCCCCAACTTCGACCCCGCCGGCCGGCGGGGTCGCGGTATTTTGGGACGTGTCGGGGTCGCCTCCCCGAGCATCCCGAACCGACTTCCCCAACACACTCGCGGGCCGAGCGAGAAACGAGGTGCGTCCGACCCGCGACCCCGTCGTCTCATTTCAAACCAACCCTGAAATGTAAAAAAACAACCGGTGGCTGAGGCTTTACACCCTCTGTTCCTTC
>CAYVRB010000426.1:0-3608 GCA_964453375.1 uncultured Alcaligenaceae bacterium | reverse complement strand
CCCTGCGGCCCGGCCGTGTGCCGGCGACCGCGCATAGTCGAGTGATCCCGGGTTCTCCCTCGGTCGGTCCGGTTCTGGGCGATCGCGGGTCCCGCGCGGTGGTATCGCGGCGGGCCGTGGGTTTGTCGTGTCTTGGCGGTCCGGTCCCGGATCGGCGTGGGCGCGTGGTCCGTCCGGCGAAGCCACGTCGTGGTGCGGCGAAGGCGCGGGGAAAAGTGCGGAGGTTTGGGGGGGGGAAATGGAGGCGCGGGGAAAAACCCTGCGCGAGGGAGCTTGACGAGTTCCCGGCATCATAGTCGACCCAGCTCAGCAGCCGGGGCCGCTCGGGGAGCTACGAATCCCAGGAAGCGAACATGCGGCCCCGGTCTGCTGCAGCGACTACTACCCCCGTGTTTCGGCAGCGTTGCAGATGTGTCGAGGATGCGTTGAAAGCTCTTTCGGGTAGGTGGATTACGGCGTTTCTGCACTGGAATTGTACGGCGGGAGGATTGCAGGTGAAGGGGCAATGTTGCCCTCCTTTTGCCCTCCGATAATGTCAGGCGGCCTGATTACGCGACGTGCCGATACAACGCAGCGGGTTGGAATGCAGCCCTCCATCACAGGAAAAGATTACGCCAAGGCGATGCCCGCGGGCGGGTGTTCAGTCCGGCAGCGACAACGACACTGCCAGCTCCCCGCCGTTTCGCTCAAGGATGAGCGACACCTTCGCCCCCCGAACGGCGAGCGACCGCCGCACCGGCGCGAGTGGCACGCCCTCGACCCCGCCGCCGTTGGCCCTCAAAATCACGTCCCGGGGCCGGATGCCGGCCAGGGCCGCCGGGCTGCCGCTTTCCACGTCGACGACGGTTGGGCGGCCGGCCACCCGCACGAATGTCAGGCCGCTCAGGTCGTGGGCGTCCGGCTGGTCGTACCGGCTGCTCTTCTTTAGGTAGATCGCCCCGGCGGCGAGGTCGAACGTCGCCACGTACCGCGACCAGTAGTTCAGGCCCAGGAGATTCCGGCCCGGCGCGCTGAAGATGAGGCCCGAGTGGCGGTGCCCGGCGAGTTCAATCTCGGCCGCCCGCCCCCGCCGCCGCACCGACGGCCCGGACAAGGACGTGGCGAGGGCCGTGTCGATGGGCTTCATTTTGCCCTGCTTGGCGAGCGAGTCATACGTTTCGCCGCGGAAAAGACCCGACCCACCCCCCGAGGAGGCACCCGTGTCGACCATGAAGACCTCCGGCTCGGCCAGCCCCGCCATAGTGACCCGGACGAACGGGATGTTGTTCTCGATGGTCACCGGGAGGCGGTCGCCCGGGGCGGCACCGGGCGACCGCAGAAACACCACCTCCCCGCGGTCCGGGTCGACGCGGAAGACGTGCCGGGTGAGGAAGTCCATCCCGATGCAGCCGTACACCTCCTCGCCCAGGCCGTCGCGGAGGCGGCGGAGGTCGGAGAGCATGACCGGGGAGCCCGTCCGAAGACTCAGCCCGCCGAGTTTCGCGTCCGGGGACGGGTAAATCGGGATGCGGGCGACGCCGTCGGAGGTCCGGACCTCCTTGACCGAGAGCGGGTCACCGAGGAACGGGGCGAGGGACGAGTCGTACACACCGGAAGAGCAACCCGTGTCGAGGGCGAAGAGGAAGGTCTTCCCCTTCAACTCGACGGGGAGGAGCAAGAGCGTCCCGCCCTTCGCGAGGGTGAACCGTTCGACGACGATTTCGGGGGTGGTACCCGGGGGCGACGGTTCCGTCCGACCTGCCGTCGCACCGGTCAGCGCGGCGGCGAGCGAGAACAGGGCCAAACGGGGTACGGACGGCATGATACGGCTCCCGACCGGAGGCGAAAGGTGCGGCCCGGGGGCTCTCCCACCCCGGGCCGCTGACGCACCAGGTCACGGACACGTCGGCGGACGGCGATAGCGAGTGGACCTCAACGAGTCAAGGCACGTTCCCGGTTTCGGCGGGTGAGAAACGGGAATGAGGAGTCACACGCTCTTGAGCGGCTCAAGCGGTGCGGCCGCCTAACAATTGGGCGGCCGCACGTTGCCGGTACGCGGCGACTCGATGGACTACCAGCGGACGATGAATTCCATCGTCCCGGTCCACAGGTGGTTATCCCCCTCGAACGGCCGGCTGTACCCGTTGTAGTCGTACCGCACGCTCGGCCGGACGATGAGCCCCGGGGTCGGCTTCCACGCGACCCCGTAGGTCACCTCGGTGTAGAGCCCCTCGGACCCGGTCCGGAACCCGGTCGAGTCATTGAACACCTCGGCCCGGAGGGTGCTGCTCACCTTGTCGGTGTGGGCGTAGGTGAAGTAGTTCGCCGCCCCGTACCAGTCCGCGAACCCGTTCGGTTTGCCGGGGATCGGGGCGTTGTCGAGGTGGGAGTACCCGGCGTCGAGGACGTAGGTCAGCTTGTCGGTGAACTTGTGGGTCAGGACCATGCCGTAGTAGTTGTAGAAGGGGAACGCCTCCTTCGTGTCGTACTCCGGGTTGCTGGCCACGACGTTGAGCAGGACGTTCGTCTTCCCCTCCGGCGGGGCCCACTTGAGCTGGCCGATGAAGGTCGCCCGGTTGGCTGGGTCGATGAACGTGTCGCTCCCGGTTGCGAGCCCATACGACGCCGTCCAGGTGTCGTCGAGCGGGGTGGTGGCCCACACCCCGGTGTGGGTGAACGGGTTGTACTGGAACATGTACGACCGGCTGACGAACGGGGTGTCCACCCCCTGGACTACCTCGTAGCTACAGTGGGTCGCGAACCGCCCGAGCTTGACCGTCGTCCCTTGCGGGCCGACCCCGGGTAGGAACGCCTGGGTGTAGAACTGGTACGGGTCGATCCCGTACAGTTGGGGTCCGCCGTTGTTCCGGGTGAGCTGGTCGTTCCAAAGGCCCCGGGGGAGGGTGTAGCGGTAGTCCGAACCCGGCAGGATCATGTCCACGTTCCACCCGAGCTGGAACTCCTGCTTCTTCGGGTCGATGGTCTTCTCAACGTGCAGCCAGTTCTGGTTCAGGAGGAACTCGTTCGCCCGATCGTCCAGGGTCCGGGGGAGGTTCGTCCCGCTGGCCGTGCTCAGGTTGTACGAAAGCTGGGTCCACCCGTAGACCGTGATGCCGCGGTCCCGCAGCGCCTGGCCGTACCAGGTTCCTTGGAGCGACCGTTCGAGGAGGTACGGGGTCGGGGGCGGCGGTTCTTCTTTCTCCGTCTTGATGCTCGCGACCGCGGCCGGATTCCCCGGTGGGCCCTCCGCCCCGCTGCCGCCGGGTCCACCGGGGAGGGTGGCCGGGGGCGTGGGCTGCTGGACGTCTTGCCGGACCACCGGGAGGGTGCCCGGCGGGTAATATCCCGCGGGCGGCTGGCCGGCGGTCATGGCGGAGGTGAGCAGTAGGGCCGAGAACATACTTCTACGTCCTTGTAGATGGGATGTCGGTTCGGTGGAGCGGGGGATATAAGGAGAGCGTCACCGGCCGTAGCGTCATGCTGCAGGCAGACGAGTTATCGGAGGGGCCGGCGTCGGGGAGGTGGGATAAGCCTTGAAAAATCGCCTCGGCGGACGCTCGCGGAGCGGCGTTATCCCGCAATTTTCACACAATTGGACTGGGTGAGAATGGCGCGACGGCCCAAGTGTT
>CAYVRB010000425.1:0-3609 GCA_964453375.1 uncultured Alcaligenaceae bacterium | reverse complement strand
CGGGCTTCAGGTCGCGGTGGATGATGCCGTGCGCGTGCGCGTGGCCGACGGCGCCGGCCACCGTGGCGACCATCGCCGCCGCCGCGCGCGGGTCCATCCGTCCGAGGCGCGCCCGGTCCGCCAGCGAGCCGCCCGCGACGTATTCCATCGCCAGGTACGGCGAGCCGCCCGCGCTGCCCGAATCGAAGACCTGCACGATCCCGGTGTGCTGCAGCTTCGCCAGCGTCTCGGCTTCGCCGCGGAACCGGCCGAGCGTCTCCGGGTCGAGGCTGCCAAGTTGCGTCAACACTTTGTACGCCACGTTCCGCTTCAACCCGCGCTGCCGTGCGAGGTACACCACGCCCATGCCGCCGCGGCCCAGCGGCTTCACCAGTTCGTAGTCCCCCGCCAGCGGCGCCGCCGGCATCGGCGTGTCCACGTCCACCGTGTCCGCGTCCCTCGCGGTCCGTCGATGAATGCGCCGCGTCGGATGGTTCGGTGGCGTCGCGGAGTTCGCGCGGGTATGCAGGTTGCTGCTGCCCATCGTGGCACCCGATCGACTTCGAGAGGGGAAGGATCGTGGAGAGCCTAGGACCGAAATGATGAGAAAGCGCATGGGAAATCGAACGACTCGGCGTCGACCTTGTGGCCGGCGCGAACGATTCGCGCCCGCCACAAGGTCGACTGGCGGTTACTTGGCGCGCGCCGCCTTCACCTTCTCGATGAACACGAACTCCGCCAGTTGCGGCGCGTGGGCGTTCCCCTCGAACTTGCCGGCCTTGTACTGGTCGCCGATCGCCGTCCACAGCCCCGGCGTGCCGGCGTAGCCGCGCCGCGTCCGCTCCGTCAACTCGTCCCAACGATCGGCGATCGCCTGTGCCTCGGCGCTCGCCGGATCCAGGTCCGGCTTCGCGCGCAGCTCGGCGAACAGCGCCGTCCAGCCGTCCTGCACGGCCTTCATTTCGTCCGGGCCGACGCTCTTCGCGGCCTCCTCGAATTGCTTCAACTGCTCCGGCGTGTACAGGGTTTCCATTGCGGTCATCGCCTCGATGGAGTTCAACAGGTCGTCGGTGGAGACCGTCCCCACCGTGCGGAGGCCGGCCGCGATCGCCTCGAGCGAATCGCACAGCGCCCGCTCGCGCGCGATCCGTTCGCGCAGCCGCGCGACGTGGCGTTCGAGCAGGGGCAGCGGGGCGAAGTCCGGGCGGTCCAGGCAGTCGCGGATCTCGTCGAGCGCGAAGCCGAGCTGCCGCAGCGAAACGATGCGTTGCAGCCGCGCGACGTCGGCGTCCGAGTAGTCCCGGTGGCCGGACGCCGAGAGCTGCGCGGGCGTGAGCAGCCCGATCGCGTCGTAGTGGTGCAGCGCGCGGACGGTCAACCCGGTCCGTCGCGCGAGTTCGCCAACCTTCACGGCCCACCTCCACCGGAAGGATACCGCCTCACGTAGCGTGAGGTTCAAGGAGGAAAACGACGGATTTCGAGAAATCGTCCAAAATGGATTCCCGTTGAGCCGCGACGCGGAGTCTTCGGAGCGGAGCGCGAAGCCTACGTGATCGGCTCACCGCCATTCATTGCACGGTGCCGTTTGCGAGTGCGGAAAGGATCGGTTTGAGGTGGTCGAAGAATCGCACTTCGATCAATTCGGTGATCGTGCGCTCGATGGCTTCGCGCGTCACTTCCGGAATCACAACCAGCCCCGGTTCGGCCAACATCGGTACGCCGTTCGTTCCGCTCGCTTCGACATCTTGAGCGAGTCGCACGGGATCGTAGAAGGTCACGGGATATCGTCGGCCGTCTTGTAGTTCGACGGACCCGCCGGTCAGGTAGCCCTTCGGCGTCATTTCAAATTCCGCCCGATCGTCGAAGTCGGCGGGGAAATGAAACGTCGCGGTCGGAGTGGCAAGTAACATGGTATCCTCCGCGTGCATTCTACACCGAAGTTAACGGAACGCTTTGCAGTATCGATTCGTAGTCGTCGAACGACATCGGCGCAACGGGAACGATTTCGTAGTGATGCGGATCGCGGCCGACTTGAATCACCTTCAATCCCTGCGGTAAATCGCCCAAGAAATGGGCACCGCCGAATCGTTCCAAGCCATCGGGACGGGTCGTAATGGAAACCCCACGAAGCGGGAGTACTAAGCCGCTTCGAGAGTCGATTTTCACTTCTGATCGGCGCGGCGCAAGGGACGCCCCGCCGCGATAAAAAGTGGGCGAGCTCACACTTAGTCGTCCTCCAGCACCGCGAGGAACGCCTCTTGCGGGACCTCCACCTGGCCGATCGACTTCATCCGCTTCTTCCCCTCGGCCTGCTTGTTCCAGAGCTTCCGCTTCCGCGAGATGTCGCCGCCGTAGCACTTCGCCGTCACGTTCTTCTTCATCGCCGCGATGTTCTCCCGCGCGATGACGCGCGAACCGATCGCCGCCTGCAACGACACCTCGAACAGGTGCCGGTCGATCTCCTTGCGCAGGCGTTCGAGCACCTTCCGCCCGCGGCGGTCGGCGTTGGCGCGGTGGACGATGATGGAGAGTGCGTCCACGCGGTTGCCGTGGACGAGGATGTCCATGCGCACGAGGTCGGCGGCGCGGTAGCCGATCACCTCGTAGTCCATGGTGCCGTAGCCGTGGGTGACGGACTTGAGCTTGTCGTAGAGGTCGTAGATGACTTCCGCGAGCGGCATCTCGAAGACGAGGATGACGCGCTGCGGGCTGAGGTATTCGGTGCGGACGAAGCTGCCGCGGCGCTCGGTGCACATCGACATCAGGTCGCCGATGTTCCCGGCCGGAATGAGGAAGCTGATCTTCACGATCGGCTCGCGGAACTCCTCGATGCCGCCGCCGTCGGGCACGTCCTGCGGGCCGTGGACCTGGATCACTTCGCCGTTGGTCTTCTTGATTTCGTAGGTGACGTTCGGCGCGGTCTGGACGAGGTTCAGCTCGCAGTCGCGTTCGAGGCGCTGCTGGATGATCTCGCGGTGGAGCATGCCGAGAAAGCCGCAGCGGAAGCCGAACCCGAGACCGTCCGACACTTCGGGCGAGTAGGTGAAGCTGCTGTCGTTCAGCTTGAGCTTCTGGAGCGCCTCGCGCAGGTCCTCGAACTCGTTGTTGTTGACCGGGTACAGCCCGGAGTAGACCATCGGCTTCGGCTCCTTGTAGCCGGCCATCGGCTCGGCCGCCGGGTGGAAGGCGTCCGTCACCGTGTCGCCGATGCCGACGTCGTCGATGGTCTTGATGTTCGCGGTGAAGTAGCCGACCTGCCCGGCGCCGAGTTCGTCGATCTTCGTCGGCTCCGGGCGGAACTGGCCCATCTCGGTGACGACGAACTCGCGGCCGGCGCGCATGAGTTTGATGCGCTGGCCCGGCTTCAGGCTGCCGTCGATCATGCGGATGTAGACCACCACGCCCTTGTAGGTGTCGAAGTGGCTGTTGTAGATCAGCGCCTTGAGCGGTTCATCCGGTTGGCCGCTCGGCGCGGGCACGCGCTCGATGACCGCCGTCATGAGTTCGTCGATGCCGAGGCCCGCCTTCGCCGAGCACTTCAGGACCGCGTCCGGGTCCTCGACGAGCATCGCCTGTTCCATCTCGCCGATGACGAACTCCGGCCGGGCGTGCGGCAGGTCGATCTTGTTC
>CAYVRB010000424.1:0-3617 GCA_964453375.1 uncultured Alcaligenaceae bacterium | reverse complement strand
GGGGCGTCAGCCCGACGTGCCATCCCTTCCACGTCGGGCTGACGCCCCGACGCTCGCCGGGCGAACCCCTTGCTGACCTCGCGCGGGTGGTGGACGATCGCGATCGCGGTGGTGATGTGCCTCCTCGGCCTCACCGGCCTCGGCGACATCGCGCCCGCGATCCCGATCCTCGGCCTCACGATCGTCGCCTGGTTCCTCTTCGAGCTGGCGCTCTTCGCGGCGCGCTTCCGCCGGACGCTGCGATCCGTGGACGTGACGCGCGAAGTCCTGCAGGCCGGGCGCTCCGTCGCGACGGCGTGGGCGAAATCGACCTGCGTCATCCGCGTGACCGTGACGAACGCGGGGCCGTGGAACTGGCCGCTCGCGTTCCTGCGGGACCGCGTGCCGGAGGGCCGCAAGGTCCGCGGGGGCGACCCGAAGCTCGCGTGCGAGCTGCGCTCCGGCGAACCGGTCGTCATCGAGTACGAGCTGCGCTCGAACTCGGCCGGGATGTTCCGGTTCGAGGGCGTCGAGATCCGCGTGACCGATCTCGGCGGCCTGTTCTACCGCCGCGTGTTCCTGCGCGCCCCGCTGGACATCCTCATCCTCCCGCCGCTGACGGACGACGAGGGGAAGCAACGGGCGGACAAGCGCTTCAACTCGCTGCCGCCGCCGGGGCTGCACCGGCTACGCCGGCCGGGCGGCGGCAGCGAACTGCTCGACCTGCGAGACTACCGCCCCGGCGACCCGCCGAAGATGATCGCGTGGAAGGCCTCGGCGCGCAAGGACAAGCTCATCACGAAGGAGTACGAGAGCGACGTGCCGGTGCGGACGGTGCTCTTTCTGGATCAATCGGAATCGGTGCGGATCGGCCCGGCGGGCGAGACGCCGATCGGGATGCTCGCGGAGACGGCGTCGGGGATCGCGCAGGCCGCCGCCGCGACGCGGGACCTCGTCGGTCTGACGCGCTTCGACGAGGAGGCGTCCGACACGATGGCGGCGGCGCGGACGAAGGTGCACACGATTCGGCTGCTGGGCAAGCTCGCCGAGGCGGCGGCGAAGATGCCGAACCCCGGCCCGCGCGAAGTCGAGGAACTCCAGGAGGCCGCCTATCCGCTCGCGCAGGAACTGTACCCGGAACTGTTCGACAAGGAAAACAACTCCCGGCCGTGGGGCTTGTACTGGCTGCCGCTCATGGATACTCGCTGGGGCTGGATCTTCGCGGCGCCGGTGTTCGTCTGGATGGCGCTCATCTACTTCCAGTTCTTCTGGGTGGTGAACTTCACGTTCAACGTCGTGCGGATCGTCCGCCCGCGCACCGGCAACATCTGGGTCGACGTGCCCCTGTTCTTCCTCACCGTCTGGATGGTGTTCTTCCTGCCGTTCACGGTCTTCGTGCTGGTCTGGTTCTTCCACGGCATCCGCGGGTTCTTCCCCGGCCGCGCGCGGCGGATGCGCCGGCGCAAGCAGCTCGCCGCGATCTTCGTCGCCCTCGATCGCGATTCGCCCGGCATCATCGAACGCTACCTGAAGGACGACGACGCGCTCGCGGAGCGGATCGGGCGCTTCCTCGCCGACCACCACGTCCGCATCCCGCCGAAGCTCTACGACCGCGAGGGCCGCTACCGCTACCGGGGCGAGACGAAGGCGATCGTGCTGGCGAACGCGATCGTGTCGGCGGTGGCGCGGGCGCGGGACAACGAGCTGTACGTGATCCTGGCGGACTTGGCGGACCTCGGAGACGCGATCGCGCCGCTGATGAAGGCGGTGCGCGCGGCGCGCAGCCGGCACCACCACGTGATGGTGATCGTGCCGTGGCCGGTGGACGTGCCCCCGCCGGAGGCCGCGAAGGCGAACGGACGCCCGGTGGCGGAGCCGGCGTGGCGCGGGAACCAGCCGGGGCGGTTCATCCACTTGGCACTGACGCGCGGCTACCAGCAGCGCTTCGAGAAACTGCGCGCCGAACTGGCGCGCGTCGGCGCCGTCGTGGTGCGGGCGCAGGTGGACGACCCGATCCGCCTCGTGCTCGACCGGATCGACCGCATCCGCGGCCTGAGGGCCCGCCGGTGAGCGAGAAGAAGGATAACCTGCGCGCGTACATCGAACGCCTCCTCGACGAGCGGCTGCGGAGCTACGTCGTCGTCGTGGCGGCGGCGCTCTTGGTGATCTTCGTGTCGGGGCTAATTGGCGGATCGATGTACGCGGGGCTGATTCCAGCGCTCGCCGGGTTCCTCGGGCTGGTCCTGCGGTGGCCGATGATGCCGATGATCTGCGTCGGGGCGGCGGCGTGGTTCCAGGCGCTCCCGTTCGGCGTCCCGGTGGTGCGGATGACGCCGATCGACCCGCGGTATACGCACTTCCGCATCCAGGACCTGCTGCTGATCGCGGCGGTGATGGTGTACCTCGTCGGGCAGTACCGGCTATACTCGCTGGCGCACCGCGTGGTGCCGGAGGATCGGACCGTGAAGGCGCGGCGCGCGGACGCGGGGCCGCCGGAGCTGCGCGACGCGGACGACGTACGGGAGCGCGAGATTCCGCAATTGCTCGTCGCGGCCGCCGCCGCGCTGATCGCCGGGCAGTTCCTCTGGCTGATCCTGAGCGAGACGATCCTGGACTTCCGCATCCTGCCGCCGTTCCGGCTGCGCGAGGGCGGATTCCGGGATTCGTGGATGTACGCCAGCCGCGAGGTGATGTTCGCGCTCGGTCTGGGGTTCGCGCTCTTCTTCGGCCGGCTGGCGTTCTGGATCTGGAAGCTGAAAACGATGGATCGCGACGAGGCGCAGCTCGCGCTCGCCGACACCGGCTGGGCGGAGATGCGGCGCGAGGCGGCGCGGCTGGAGTCGTGGCGCATCCACGGCAAGCGGCGCGGCCTCCCGCCGCCGCCGGTCGTGCGGAAGAAGGGCGCGAAGCCGTCGGAGCCGTGGCTGCTCGCCGCCGTCGGCCGCGCGTGCCTGACGCTGTTCATCGCCGTGTTCATCGCGCTCGTGCTGGTCTGCGGCGGGTCGTACGTCATCTTCGGACTGGTCCGGTGAGGGGTTCGCCATGAATGTCTGGGTTCGCGAAGTCGCCGGGTGGGCGCTCGTGCTGCTGGGGCTGATCCTGTTCGGGGAGGCGTGCCTGTTCGTCATCAACAAGCGCATCTTCTCGGCGGGTCCGTTCCTGTTCGCGGGGTTCGTGGTGTTCCGCGGCGGGCTGCACCTGGTGAAGGTGGCGACGGCGGCGCGGGCGTGCCGGGACGCGACGCCGGCACCAGCGCCGCGCGCCGTGGCGCGGCCGGTGCGCGGGCGCTCGTTCACGCCCGGCACGCCGCGCGGCAACGTCGAACCGGGACCGAAATAGACAACGGAAAATATTCTCCCGATTCCAGAATTTCGATTGACGAAACCAGAGTGGGCTGGTTTACTTCTACTTCACCGGCGAATCGAACTGCTCGATTGTCGGTTCACTTCATGAGGAACAACCAATGAATCCCCCCCCCCCCCCCCGCGCAGTAAAATCGAGTAGTTTGAGATTTCGATTCATCATTTCGCTCTTCATCGGCATCGCGTGCTTCTTAGTTCAAAGTTCCAGCGCTATCGGCCACGCAGCCGCGCCGACCGTCAGCCACGCGGGGAACAAAGTCGTGCCACCGGGCTGGC
>CAYVRB010000423.1:0-3650 GCA_964453375.1 uncultured Alcaligenaceae bacterium | reverse complement strand
CCATTTGGTGTGCGGCGGCTCGACGCCGCTTTGGGCCTTTGTCGTGGGCGCAAGGGATGCGTGGGTCGAAATCGCATCAGGTTGGAATCGCCGATGCCCTCAAAGAAAACCAAAGCGGCGTCCAGCCGCCGCACTCCAAAGCCGAACGACTCGCGGGCGATTGTCGTTGCACGGGCCGAGATCGACGGCGAGAATGGGGAGCGTCGACTCCATCGCAAGCCTCCGAAGAAGACCGGCGAAATTGGCGAAGGTCGCCGACCGCCCGGCATGCATGGATTCGTGCTGCGACGGAGGTGCAAGCATGCCGAGACTCTTCGCGGCGGCGGGACTTGCCGAGGCCGCATGGGCGATGGCTGTGGCTGGAATCTTTCTGACCTTCGCTGTGGTCGGTCTCGTCGCTGGCATTGCCTTGTTATGCCGTTCAAAAACAATCGCAGTTGTAGCCGTCGTGCTATTAATGTGCGGGACACTCTTCTGGGAGCCTTGGAACTGCTTCCGGCCCTTCGCCGATGAGGCGTATGCCGATCCCGATGTCGTGTCGGCTGCCAAAGGGTTTCGCAAGGTCGGGTTCGTGTGGGTGGCGGCATGTGCCGGCGTTGCCTGCTCCCTGTTCTTCGCGGTGATACGACCGCGGCGGCCGCTTACTGGGGCCTCCGGGAGAGAAGCATCGGACGCCGAACACGGATTAGGTTTTCCAAGTCAATAACATTACCCACCGCACGACTCATCGCCTTCGCTATCCGCGCGGTCGGCTTGGGGGAATTCTCGCGGGCCAACTGCATCCGGCGAGCCGTGCGGCGTCAGCCGCCAGGTCGAGGACGCTCGCCCACGACCCGGCCGCTCACGCGGCTCGGCGCGCCGTCGTTCGTTTGGAGTGCGGCGGCTCGACGCCGCTTGGGTCCTTTTCGCCATCGTCGCACGATGCAGTCGATGCGCGGCGCGTCGCGGAAATCCGAAAAGACCAGAGCGGCGTCCAGCCGCCGCACTCCTAAATCCGTCCCGCGGAATCGACTGGATTTCCCGCGAGCGCCTGCTAGGATGCTGGAACCCGAAAGGTGCGTTTCCTCGTGAATCGTCTCGCCGCCGTCGCCGTCCACGCCCAACCGGCCGTTGTCGCCGTCGTCGTCGCACGCACGCCCTGATCCGGGAACCGAATTCGCAACCCACGAACGGCCCCGGAGTGATCTCCGGGGCCGTGTTGTTTTCCCACCGAAAGGACCGCCATGGCCGCCGCGCTGCCGCTGTCGAACCGGGCGAAACGCACGACCGATTCGCCGATCAGCTACTTCATCCAGAAGGCCGTCGAAACGCCGGGCCTGATTTCGCTGGCGGCCGGGCTGGTCGACGAATCGGCCTTCCCCAGCCGGGAAATCGCGGACGTCGTCGCCGCCATGCTCGCCGACCCGAAGACGGCCAAGGCGGCCCTGCAATACGGTTCCACCCTCGGCTACGCCCCGCTGCGCCAGAAAGTGCTCGACCACGTCTGCGCCGCCGACGGCGTCCGCCCCGGCGACCTCGCCCTCACGGCGGACGATGTCGTCCTCACCACCGGCTCGCAGCAGATGCTCTACGTCCTCTGCGAGCTGCTCGTCGACCCCGGCGACATCGTGATCGCCGAGGCGCCGTCGTACTTCGTCTTCCACGATTGCCTGAAATCGAGCGGCGCCCGCGTGCTGACGGTGCCGATGGACGCCGGCGGGATGTGCCTGGACTCCTTGGGGGAACTGTTGGAAAAACTCGATCGGTCCGGCGAGTTGAAGCGGTTGAAGATGATCTACACCGTCGACTATTTCCAGAACCCGACCGGCCTCACGCTCGCCGCCGAGCGCCGGGCGAAGCTCGTCGAATTGGCCAGGAAATCCAGCAAATATCATCGGGTATTGATCCTCGAGGACGCCGCGTATCGCGAGCTGCGCTACGATCGCGACGACGTGCCGAGCGTCAAGCGGTTCGATTCGAGCAACGAGTATGTCGTCTACACGAGCACCTTCTCGAAACCCTGCGCGCCCGGCCTCAAGACCGGATATTCGATCGTGCCGCGGGACCTGGTGCGGCAGATCGGCAATCTGAAGGGGAGCCACGATTTCGGCTCGTCGAATTTGTGCCAGCACATCTTGAACAAGCTGCTGGAATCGGGGGCGTACCAGCGGCACGTCGAGGTGCTGCGCGGGGTCTATCGCCGCAAGCGGGACGCGATGGTCGGCGCGATCGCGGAGCAGTTCGCCGACTGGCCGGAGGTGCAGTGGACCCGCGCCGACGGCGGGTTCTACAGTTGGTTGACGTTCCCCGATCGGATCGAAACCGGCCGCGAGAGCGAACTCGTGCGGCGGTCGGTGGAGGAGGGGGTGCTGTTCATCCCCGGAGAGTTGGCGCACGTGCCGGACGCGGCGGGGAAGCTGCCGCGGAACCAGATTCGGCTCTGTTTCGGCGTGGAAGAGCCTGCCCAGATTGCCGAGGGGATTCGTCGATTGCGGCGCGCGTGTCGCGGGATGGAGTAGTCGCCCGGCGCGGCGGGGATTTTTTTCGGAAAAGTCCCGCCGGCGTTTTTCCTTGAATTCCAAGGCGAATCCGCGATCGTTCGGCATCGGATTCGCGCAGGATTCCGCCCCCGGCTTGACGCTGGGGGATCACCGCTTAGAATCTGTGAACCGAGGGACGGACACGCTATGGCGACAAAGATTCCCGCGAACCAGATTGCGGATCCCGCAATCACTCAGGAGTAGCTCTCGCCGGATTCTTTTGCCGGAAGAGAGCCAAACCGAAACGGTTTGGCTTTTTGATTTGATGGGGAGCGAACCACGCGGGTATAGCTCAGTTGGCTAGAGCGCAGCTCTGATAAAGCTGAGGTCCTTGGTTCGAATCCAAGTACCCGCACTCGGGCGAAGGACGGTAAGACACGCGGGGGAGTAGCTCAACTGGTAGAGCACCTGCTTTGCAAGCAGGGGGTCAGGGGTTCGAATCCCCTCTTCTCCACAAACGGGAAAGGCGATTGTCCCTGTCGCGAAAAATAATCGCGACGAACGGTTGACGAAAGCCGGCGGCGACGCTAAGAAATCTACCCGCGAGCGACGGAAGGCCAAGTCCGCTAAAGACTTGGAGCCGGAGTTGGCGATAGGACGGCAGGCGGCGAAAGCGGTCGGCCGGGCGGAGGCCTGAACAGGGCTGAAGCCGAAACGACGATCTTTGACAACTTGGTGAGCACGAAGTCGCATCGCGATTGGATCGGCGGGCAACCGTCGGTCGAATCGCAATGATCAACGATAATTCGAGCACGAGCCTTAGAAAGCGAACGAGTTTTAATCGTCGCTCCCAATCGTTACCCAACGAGTGGGAGTAATAGCTGGACAAGGGCAAACTTCTCCGCGACGTGGCGACACGGGGCGAGGGGGTGAGCAATGTGGCCAAGCTATTAAGGGCGTGTGGGGGATGTCTTGGTGCTAGAAGGCGAAAGGGCGTGGAAGACTGCGAAAAGTCCGGAGGAGCTGTCAAACGAGCTTTGATTCCGGAATTCCCGAGCAAACCCAGGGAACTGAAACATCTCATTACCTGGAGGAAGAGAAAGAAACCTCGATTCCGTCAGTAGCGGCGAGCGAACGCGGAGAAGCCCAAACCGGAGAGGCTTGCCTTTCCGGGGTTGTAGGACTGCGTCG
>CAYVRB010000422.1:0-3748 GCA_964453375.1 uncultured Alcaligenaceae bacterium | reverse complement strand
GACGCCAACGTGCTCATCTACGAACGCCTCCGCGAGGAACGCGAGAAGGGCGCCACCATCATGGCCGCCCTCCGCGCCGGCTACGACCGCGCCCTGCCCACCATCATCGACACCCACGTGTCCAGCATCTTCACCGCCATCGTCCTCTTCGTCTTCGGCAACGACAACCTCAAGGGCTTCGCCGTCAGCCTCACCGTCGGCCTCATCATCAGCCTCTTCACCTCGCTCTACGTCACGCGCCTGATCTTCGACTTCTGGTACCACAAGCGCTGGCTCCGCGAGCTGCGCATGATGAAGCTCTTCAGCCGCCCGAACATCGACTTCATGAAGATCCGCAAGCCGATCTTCACGGCCACCGCGCTCCTCACGGTCCTCGGCCTCGGCCTGTTCCTCGCCCGCGGCAACAACGTCCTCAACGTCGACTTCCGCGGCGGCACCGTCTACGGCGGCCGCCTCGCCGAGGCCCGCGGACTCGCCGAGTCCGGCGGCGTCCCCGGCTTCCTCGATCTCCTCTCCGAGAAGCGCCAAACCGACAAGCTCAAGGTCAAGGAAGTCCGCGAACTCACCGACGGCGCCTCCAACACCTGGGAAATCGAGTACGAGGGCGATCCCAAGCCGATCGTCGTCACGTTCGCCAACAAGCCGAGCGGCGCCGACGAGGTCCGCGAACGCGTCCGCCGCCTGCCCGACGTGTCCGTCGAGCAGGTGAAAGTGACCGCGATGGGCGACGACCAACTCGCCGCCGGGCAATCGAAGTCGTTCACGGTGCGCACCACCGAGAAGGAGAAGGAGCTGGTGCAGGCGATGCTCGACCGGCTGCTGCGGGACGACAAGGGCGAGCCCCTGATGGACCTGCCGAAGCTGACGAAGTGGGAGACGCGCGACATGAGCGTGACGCTGACTTTCACGAAGCCGGCGTCGGTGTCGTACGTGCAATCGCTGTTGAACCGGATCTTCGCGATCAAGGGCCGCAAGCCGAACGCGGGGGCGACGTTCGCGCTCGCGCCGGTGCGTTCGGCGGCCGACACGCCCGATCGCGCCCGCGAGGACGCCACCAGCAAGTTCACGTCGATGACGCTGGACGTGTCGGCGAACACGGAATTCGCGGCGCTGAAGGAAGCGGTGGAGATCGAAAATCTGGTCGGGCGGTTCTCGAATCAGGCCGCCGTCGGTTCGATCATCGGCGCGGTGCCGTTCGTCGCGAAGAAGGACGCGGAAGTGAAGGACCGCGCGGCGCTCGACGACATCCTGACGGAGCTGTCCACCGCCGTCGAATCGCGCCCGGTGCCGGACCGCCTCGAGACCTTCGACGCCGCGCTCGCGCAGGAGACGCAATCCCGGGCGCTCTTCGCCATCGTCGCCAGCTGGATCGCGATCCTGCTGTACCTCTGGTTCCGGTTCGGTTCGTGGACCTTCGGCCTCGCCGCCGTCCTCTGCCTGGTGCACGACCTCTGCTTCACGCTCGGCATCATCGCCGCGTGCCACTACCTGCACCTGATGCCGGTACTCGGCACCGTCTTCCAGATCCAGGACTTCAAGATCGACCTCGCCGCCGTCGCCGCCCTGCTCACGCTCGTCGGCTACTCGGTGAACGACACCATCGTCGTCTTCGACCGGATCCGCGAAGTCCGCGGCAAGAACCCGCTGCTCACCGAGAAGATCATCAACGACAGCGTCAACCAGACCCTCAGCCGCACGATCCTGGCGTCGCTCACCGTCTTCCTCGTGGTCGGCGTGCTCTACTTCTTTGGCGGCGACGGCGTCCACCTGTTCGCCTTCGTGATGGTCGTCGGCGTGATCGTCGGCACCTTCTCGTCGATCTACGTCGCCAGCCCGCTGCTGCTGATCCTGGGTGAAGGCCAGCCGAAGAAGGAACTGGAAGAAGCGACCAAGGCCGGCGCGCTGGCGAAGGTGTGAGCGAAACCGGAGGCGGTTCGCTTGGCGCGGCCGTCGCGGCGGGTGTAGAATGCGTTGGACTCGCCCCGGGGAGGACGCGACCATGACCGCGACGACGATGGCCGAATCGACTCCGGTGGTGCCGAGCGTCGCGTCGAAGGCGTCGCCGCTCGAGTACGTTCGCTCGCTCGACGCCGATCAGAAGCACGCGGTCTTCATGGAGCTGTTGCGCGAGGCGGTCGAGTTGAACGGCGAGAACGGCCTGCTGCCGATCGAGGACGTGAACGGCGACTCCTACGGCTACTTCGTACCGCCGAAGGCGGCACGGGCCCTTTTCGAGCGCGCCATCCCGAACCTGACCGACGAGGAGCGCGAACGGTCTCGGCGGGCGATCGCGAACCTGGACCGGACGTTCGACATGGATGAATTCCTCAATTCTTGCCAGGTCGCGGACGCGAAACCAAGTTGACGACTTTGACCGTGCGGATGGCCGGAAACGGACCCCGCTTCCGCTCGACCACCGCGCAATGCGCCCACCACCCTCCGGTCAGTTCCAACCAGAAACTCGGCGGCACCGTGTTCAAATCCACGACCCCCTCAGCCGGCGGGGCGCCGCGGGACGCGACGATCTTCTCGTGGAACGCCTCGAGGTATACCAGCGCCAAAGCGTGACGGTCGATGGGATCGCCGGGTAGGCTCTCCCGCCAGACTTCCAAGGGGGCACGGACGTCCCATTGCCACTGGATGGATCGGATCGTGAAGGGCATGATCGGACTCGTCGTTGCATCCGGTGAAGCTGCGATTGTCGCCTCGAGCGAGCGCGAGTAATTCAAGGGTGCGACCGCTCAACCAACTTTACGGTTCCATTCATGAACGTCACGCTCGACTACGGCAAGACCGGACTCGCGGTTACGCTGCCCGACGACCGGCTGATCGCGCCGCCGCTCGCCATCTCGGACGCGCCGCCGCTCGCGGACCCGGAGGCGGCCATCGCCGAGGCGATCCGCCGCCCGATCGGCTCGCGGCCGCTCGCCGAGATCGCGAAGGGGAAGCGGACGGCGTGCATCGTCATCTGCGATATCACGCGGCCGGTGCCGAACAAGCTCATCCTGCCCGAGCTGACGCGCACGCTTGAGGCCGCCGGCGTGCCGCGCGATGGCATCACGATCCTCAACGCCACCGGCCTGCACCGCCCCAACGAGGGCGAGGAGATGGTCGAACTCGTCGGCGAGTTCATCGCGGCGAACTACCGGTGCCTCAACCACCACGGGAAGGTGCTGCACGAACACGACTACCTCGGCACCACGCCCAACGGCGTGCCGATGTGGATCGACAACCGCTACACCACCGCCGAGGTGAAGATCACGACCGGCCTCATCGAGCCGCACCTGATGGCCGGGTACAGCGGCGGCCGCAAGCTCATCTGCCCCGGCATCGCCGCGCTCGAGACGGTGAAGCGCTGGCACTCGCCGAAGTTCCTGACGCACCCGAAGGCCGACTGCGGCAGCGTCGAGGGGAACCCGGTCCACGATGAGAACACGTACATCGCCCTGAAGGCCGGCTGCGACTTCATCGTGAACGTCTGCATCGACGGCAAGCGGCGCGTCACGTGGGTCGGCGCCGGCGACATGATCCGCGCGTGGGAGGCGGGGGTCGACTTCTGCCGGAACGTCGTGAAGGCGAGCGTGCCGGAACCGGTCGACGTGGTGGTGACCAGCTGCGCCGGCTACCCGCTGGACACGACGTGGTACCAGGCGGTGAAGGGGCTGACCGGGGCCATGCCGATCGTCAAGCCGGGCGGCACCATCGTGCTGGCGGCGAGCATGACCGAGGGGCTAGGCAGCCCGGAGTT
>CAYVRB010000421.1:0-3750 GCA_964453375.1 uncultured Alcaligenaceae bacterium | reverse complement strand
TACCCGCACGCCGCTTTAGCAAAGCGGTGCTTTCGACCACTCAGCCACCTCTCCGTCCCGCGAATCTTAGCATCCGCCCGAACGCCGGGCAATAGACGCGGCGTCAGTTCGCGAGGCCGGCGCGCAGCTTCAGGTGATACGGGCCGAGCGTGCCCCCGTAGTTGCCGGCCGTGATGCTGATCACGCCGGGGCGACACGCGGCCTTCACGCCGACGGCCATCGCCTTCTCGACGGAGGGCAGATCGAGACCGTCGATGACGACTTCGTAGACCGCGTTCGCGCCGTCCGGCAGCTTCGTGGCCACTTGGCCCCGCAGCGTCGGACAGTAGGCGTCGTTCGTGCTCGCCTTCAGGGCCTTGTACTGGCTGCCGACCTTGCTCCCGGCCCGCACGATGCCGCCGGGGAATGGAAGGATCACGTTCGGTAGTTTTCGGATCGCGTCCACGGCCGCCATCGTCGCGTCGAGCGTCTCCAGTTGCGTGCGGCCCATCACGAGGAAGTTCCCGCCGGCGACGCCCTTCACGGTGCCGAAGACGTCCTGGCAGAGGAACTCGCCGTCCATCGTCGGGATGCGCCAATAGCGAAGGCCATCCAATCGTTTACTGATCTGCCAGCCGTCGCCGAAGAAGCGGAGCGCGCCGCCGATCTTAATCGACTTGCCCGGATCGCCGACGAGGCCGGAATAGCAAGCGGTCGTCGGGCAGGTGAGGATGCACTGGGCGACGCGGTTGATGAGCGCCTTCTGAAGCGCATCGCGGCTGAAGGCGAAGTAGAGCAGCGACACGCCGGGCCGGCCATCGGGCGTGTCGTCGGGGCCGAGTTCGCGTTCGATGCCGGCCTCGACGTCGCAGCCGATGACGGACGCGGCGTAGCCGGTGGCGACGGTGCCGGCGGTGCGCGCCCAGTCGATGCGCTCGGCCGTCACGATCAGGCGCGTGCCGGTGATGGGGAAGGCTTCGGCGAAGGTGTCTTCGATCGCGACGCCGTTGAGGGTGAGCAAGGCGGAAGTCCTGAAGGAACTGAAAACCGGTTCACCGCGGAGGACGCGGAGTGCGCGGAGAAATCCGAAGAGAGATTGATTTTGAGTAATTCTCGGCTTCCCTCCGCGTTCTTTGCGTCCTCCGCGGTGAAACTGGTTTTCTCTCGTGTCGGTGGCGGTTATGCCGAAATAATACTAAGCTGTCCGCCTTCCGCCTTGAAATCTCGCCCGGTATCGAACGCATGGCCCTCCCGCGATTGCTCCTGATGCCGATCCGCACCAGCAAGCAGGGGCAGCAGGTGAACATCGGCAAGGACCACGACGACTACCTGACGATGACGACGACGCTCACGGTCCACCCGGACGACCTGAAGGAGCGGAACATCGCGAGCGGCAGCCGCGTGATCGTGCGGACCGACCACGGCGAGGCCGAGTTCGTCTGCACCGAGGGAAAGGTGCCGCGCGGCATGGCGTTCGTTCCGTACGGCCCGCCGACGTGTAAGCTGATGGGAGGCGACACCGACGGAACGGGCATGCCGACGTCCAAGGGATGGGAATTCGAAATGGAAGTCATCGTTTAGCCGCGAGGCGGAGTCCGAGTCAGTGCGGAATGCGGAGTGCGGAATGCGGAGTGAAAACCAAAACCCCGTTTAGCCGCGAGGCGGAGTCTTCGGAGCCGAGCGCGGTGGGCGATATCGGAAATCGAGAAACCAACATGAACCCGATCATCGACGGACCCGACCAACAATCCGATTCACCGGCGATCCCCGACGACGTGAAGCCGTGGGAAGAAATCTCCTCCGGGCGGTACATGCCGCGGCGGATTCGCGGAAGCTGCATCGGCCGCGAGTTGGGCTGAACGTTCGTGAAGCCGTCCAGTTTGGATGGCGACGACAAGGCCAAGACCTGAAGCTACTGGAAGAGTCGATGCCGCTCACCGTCACGAAGTTCGCTACCTGTGCCGGCTGCGCCTGCGTCTGCGACGACCTCGAATTGCACTCCGATGGTAAGCGGATCGTCGAAGCCAAGAACGCCTGCGAGATGGGTCGAAGCTGGTTCCTCGATCGCAAGTATTACGGCCCCGGCGCGACGATCGATGGCAAAGCAGTGGATGTAAAAGACGCCATCGAGGCGGCCGCGAAGTTACTCGGCGAAGCGGACGCCCCGCTCGTCTTCGGCCTCGGCGAAACGACCTACGAAGCCCAGCGCGAAGCGGTCGCCCTCGCGGAGCGGCTCGACGCCACGCTCGACACCGAGACCTCGCTCACCCACGGCACCATGGAACTCGCGGCCCAGCTCGGCGGCAAAGTCACCGGCACGCTCGGCGAGATCCGCAATCGCGCCGACCTCGCCGTCTATTGGGGCGCGAACCCGGTGAAGACGCACCCCCGCCACCTCGAACGCTACTCGGTCCATTCGACGGGAAAGTTCCGTTCGCGCGCCGACCGCACGTTCGTCGTCGTCGACGTGCGCGAATCGGAGACGGCGAAGGAAGCCGATGTCTTCCTGATAATTCGACCGGAAACGGATTTTGAAGCGCTCACAGCCCTGCGCTGCCTCGTGCGCGGCCAGCGGATCGACCGCGAGAAACTGTCCGAGACCGGACTGAGCTTCGATCAGCTTCGCGACCTCGCGGAGCGGATGAAACGGGCGCGCTACGGCGTCATCTTCGTCGGCCTGGGCCTGCTCCAGACGCGCGGGAAGCACATGAACGCGTCGGCGGCGACTTCGCTCGGCATCGCCCTGAACGCGACGGGGCGCTTCCTCGTGATGCCGCTGCGGACGCCGGGAAACATCGGCGGCGCCGATGCGATGCTCGACTACGCCACCGGCTACCCGTACGGCGTGAACTTCAGTCGCGGCTACCCTCGCTACAACCCCGGCGAGTTCACCGCCGCCGACCTGCTCGCACGCGGCGACGTGGACGCGGCGCTCGTTGTCGGAGCGAACGCGATGAAGCGATTGCCCGACGCGGCCCGAAAGCGATTGGAACGCATTCCGACGATCGTGATCGACCGCGAGATCGCGAACGCGAGCGTGTCCATCGCGACGTCGCCGGCCGGGATTTCCGCGAGTGGCACGGTGTATCGGAACGATAAAATTCCGATCGGATTGCGACCTCCGATCCGAGCTTCGCGACCTTCCGATGAATTCGTGTTGCGACGAATTCGCGACATGATCCCGGATTTGACTCATCACTCACGACTCACAACTCAGAACTCGATACGAAATGGTTTTGATAAGAGTTGTGAGTCATGAGTTCTGAGTTGTGAGTTAATCAGAATACATGGATTCGAATCGTCGGCCTTTCCGAGACTACCACGATGGAACTCACCGTCACCAAGCACGCGACCTGCACCTTCTGCGGCTGCGTCTGCGACGATATCGAACTCCACTCCGACGGCACCCGCATCGTCGAGACGAAGGCCGCATGCGTGCTGGGCAAATCGTGGTTCCTCAACCACGATGTCGTCCGCCATTACCCCGACGCGCTCGTGGACGGGAAGGAAGCCACGCTCGACGAAGCCATCGAGGCGGCCGCGAACCACCTGTACGACGCCGATCTGCCGCTCGTGTACGGACTCAGCAACACGACCTGCGAGGCCCAGCGCGAGGCGGTGTCGCTCGCCGAGATGACCGGCGGGATCATCGACAGCCACACCTCGCTCTGACACGGTCCCACCGAGATCGCCGCCCAGTTGGGCGGAAAACCGACTTGCACCCTCGGCGAAGTCCGCAACCGGGCCGACTTCATCCTCTACTGGGGCGGC
>CAYVRB010000420.1:0-3750 GCA_964453375.1 uncultured Alcaligenaceae bacterium | reverse complement strand
CGACGGTGTAGCGCAACCGCCCGCGCCGTCAACCGTTATCGTGCGTGATCCCTGTGAGCACGATGAGCGTCGATGACTTCGTCGTCTTGGGGCGAACGGTCCCCGAAGACTCCAAGAAGTTCGGTCAACGGGTTTGCATGGCCGGGTATTCGCCGTCGTGCAACCAGTTTCTCCGCGTCTATCCCCTGATGGTCCCCGTCGGACCCCATGTCGGCACGAACGATTTTCGAGCAAGACACATGTACTCCCTCCAACTCAAGCGAAACCCGAACGACAACCGTACGGAATCGTGGCGCGTCGAGGACGAGCATCACCCGACGAGCACGCCTTGGACGTCGGCCCGGGAAGTGAAAAAATCGGCGGTACTCGATTGGTTGAACGCTCGGAAAGTGCCATCGATCGACGCGTTGAATACCTGCCGACTATCGCTCGGGGTTCTCTTCATCCCGGCCGACCGTTGGTCGGGCACGGCCGTCGAGAAGGATGCCGCCAGTCCGCCGGAACACCACCGATCTCTATTCGAGGATTTGGAAGATCAGTCCGCCGCGGAACCGGCGGTTGGCAGCGTTCGCTTCGCGCCGTATTTGGAGTTTCGCGATGCCGTATCCGAGCATCGACTCCAAGTCCGCGAATGGGGAGCGTATCGGTTGTTGGCGAATCCGGCCTACGCGGATACTCCCGAGTCGCTCTGGACGGCCAGTGGATATCGAACCGGGAAGGATCTCTGGATCGTCGTGGGCAATATGAACAACCACCGAAAAAACTGGATGGTCATCAAGACCTTTGAAGCCGAGGCGGATCGTGGTCCCGGCCTCTTCGACGATCTCGCTACCGAAGGTGAATGATCGGCAAGCTCGAAAGCTCGTGAATTCGTTTGGCGAGCCGTCCGCGGTGGCAGTCGCACGGGTCTCGCTCCATGCACATCGCGGCCGTCGCGGTCTCGGCCATCCACGCGGATAACTTTCGGACACTCGAAGCTTGTTCGTCGAGCGTCGTGCATTCGTATTTGGCGAAGAGTTCCGAATATTCGCGGTTGGCCGAGAGGTGGCTGCGTTCTTCCGAAGCGATCCCGAGTTCGGGGAGGTGGATGTAATCGATTTCCAACAGGCGGCAGTGTCGTTCGAGTGTGCCCTTGTGAAAACCAAATCGGCGGGAGATTGGATTGCGGCGGACATCGACGAGGCGTCGAATGCCGGCTTGTACCAGCGCGTCGAGCAATCCGTCGAGTTGTCGGCCTTCGTATCCGATGGTGTAGATTGCGGGCGGGGCGACGGGCCTGTCGGCTAGACGCCGTCGTGTACTCATCACGGTATATGCGACGTGCGATCGGTAGACGCGGTCGAGAAGGTCGTCGAGTGTCGCGTTTTGAAATCGTTGCACGATCCGTTGGACATCCCTTTCGATCTCCCGCGGTATCCCTGGAGGGGCGGAGATGGGAATCCTTTCCCAATGTTTGTCCGTTTCCAGAAGCCAGCCATCCCTCTGAAGATCGTGGGCATCGCGGGCCAGACCAAAGGAATATGGGCCAAACTTATAGGGAACGAATTCGTAGAACGACGCGCCCCCGCGGGAGGGCGACTCGGCCTTGAGGAGGAACGCCCATTTCATGAGTTCGATTTTTCCGACTGGCCGGTTCGCCTGCCGAAGAAACTCGATGAAGATTCGTTGTCGGTAGAACCGCATTGGGCCGCCCTCGGATTGGCCAAAGATACTTCGTTGAGCGGCCATTTGACCAGAGGAACGTCAGGTTTCCAAGTTTCCAGGCGACTGATGGGCGATGTTCGAAGGAAATAGTCTTTATGGCACCGGGCTGGTCTTCGGGTGCAGCTTCACGCGGGCGTCGTATTCGGTGGACAGCACGTCCTTGACAAGCCCGCGCTGGATGAGTTCCTTCTCCGGTACTTCGCCGAGGTCCTTCGTGTCTTTGATCCACGCGTCGAGCGCCGCCCGGTGCTCCCCCAGGACCTTCGCGTGCTCCGGCGACGCCACCAGGTTCTTCGTCTCGTGCGGGTCGGCGGCGAGGTCGTACAGCTCCTCCTTCGGCTTCGTCCGCGCGAAGAACGCCATCTGCACGTCGTTCAGCTTCCCCTCGAACGCCTGCTTCCGCCAGACCTTCATCGTCGGCATCTCGTCCATGTAGTTGATCCACTGCGCGTACGGCAGCTCGGGATGGAAGTTGCGCACGTAGCGATACTGCTCCGAGCGCACGGAGCGGATGCGGTCGTAGGTCTCGTCCATCCGGTCGCGGGCGCTGTAGGCGAACGTCCGCTTCGGCGCCTGCTTCGGGCCGAGGAACACCTGGCCCTGCATCCGCGCCGGAACGTCGGCGCCCGCGGCCGCCACGAACGTCGGCGCGAGGTCGAGGAACGCGACTAGGTCTTCGCGCACGCTGCCGGGCTTCACCGTGCCCGGCCAGCGCACGAGCAGGGGCGCCCGCGTGCCGCTGTCGTAGCACCAGCGCTTCCCGCGGCTCATGCCCCAGCCGTGGTCGCCGAAGATCACCACGAGCGTGTTGTCCGCCAGCTTCCGGTCGTCCAAGAGCTTCAGCACGTCGCCGACGAGGTAGTCCGCGGCCGTGATGTTCTCGTGGTACGTCGCCACGTTCCGCCGCACGTCGGGATGGTCCGGGTAATACGGCGGCAGCTTCACCTTCGCCGGGTCGCGGAACTGCTCCTTCGTCAGCCGCGCGGTGTTCTTCTTGTACTGCTCCGGGTTCGCGCGCACCTGGCTCTCGTGCGTGATCGTGTAGTTGACGTAGGCGAAGAACGGCTTGTCCTTCGGCAGCAGGTCCGGGTTCTGCGTCCAGTTCCGCGTATCGGCCCAGCCCTTGGGGGCGTCGAAGTTGAAGTCGGTCTTGCCGGGCCAGAAGACGGCGTAGCCGGCCTTCTTGAGTTCGTCGGTGAACAGCGCCGGCGGGTTCACCAGTTTCGAGCGCATGTGGTGCGTGCCGATCGTGGTGGGGTACATGCCGGTGATGAGGCCGGACCGGGACGGCGCGCAGACCGGCGCGTGGGTGAAGCAGCGCGTGAAGCGCGCCCCCTGCGCCGCGAATTTGTCGAGGTTCGGCGTGATCGCGTCCGGGTCGCCGTAGCAGCCGAGGGACGGCGAAATGTCTTCGAGGCCGATGAAGACCATGTTCGGCCGATCGGCGGCGCGAACGTCGATGCAAAGTACCAACGCGAGAATGGAGAGAAGCGAGCGCATGGTGTTGCCCGACGAGCGATGGAATTCAGGTGTCGACGGTCCTCGGTTACGGGATACGAACATGACGCTTCTCGACCAAGCCCGCGCCGAATATCGCAAGCTTTCCTGGCGATGGAAACTGCCGATCTTCCAGGCTCCCGTCGGATGGGCGGGGTGTTCTTCCAGCGGTCGCTCCCCAACGAGTCCGAGCACCATGCCAATGGGCGCAATATGCACTCGTGACAATCCTCGTCGTCCGCCGGACGGGGCGTTGGGTGGCCGTGGTCGTGTCACACCACCTGCAGGTGCGGGACGCGGGTATGGACGGGCCGCCGGCTACGACGTCGCGGACCTCGACGGCGCGCATTCGGACGCGCGCGCCACGGGCGCAGCGACGCAGCCAGAATCCGCCAGTTCACGTCAGGAACCGACACGGGTCTCGAAAACGCCCATTTATCCGGGGGTATGTCGGAAACTGGCAGAAGCCGACATGAACCGTCTCGAAGTGGAAATTACCCGGCAAGGATTCGAACCTTGACGAAGTGAACCAAAATCACTTGTGCTACC
>CAYVRB010000419.1:0-3772 GCA_964453375.1 uncultured Alcaligenaceae bacterium | reverse complement strand
AGAAGGTGGCGGCCCTGGACGAGGAGGCGATGACCCTGCACCAGGCCGTCGCCCGGCTCGCCCACCACTCGGCCGGCGAGCTGCAAGAGTTCGTGGACGGGGTGTGCGGGCGGATGACCGAGGACGCCTCGCCCGGCCACCACATCGTGGTCGAATCCCGCGGTCGGATTTATCAGGCCCGCGCCCACGGGCGGGACTCGGACGACACGGTGCGGGCCGTGCGGACGGCCGTTCAGTCGCCCGACCGCCGCGGCGCGATCCAGGGGGAAGTCGTCGTCGTGGGCACGCACGCCGAGGACGGCACCCGCGTCTTCGTGGCCGAGCGGCTGGACACCCTCCGCGACGAGATCCGCGCCCAGGTCGCGCTCCGGGCCGTCGCCGTGTTCGCGTTCGGCACGATTCTGGCGCTGGCCGTCAACTTCACCATCTACCGGCTGGTGTCCCGCCCGCTGCGGCGGCTGGCGCGGACCATCGGGGCGATCCGGGCCGGGCAGTTGGGGGCCAGGGCGGGGACGTTCAAGAGCCGGGAACTCGCCGCGCTCGCGGCCGCGGTGAACGATATGGGCCGGGCACTGGCCGCGGACGACGCCCGCCGGCGGCTGGCCGTCGCCCACGCCCGGCGGGTGCAGGAGAACTTGCTGCCGAAGCCCGGGCGGGCGATTCCGGGCGTTACCATCGCCGCCGTCCACCACCCGGCCGACGGGGTGGCCGGGGACTTCTACGACGCCCTCCCGCTGGCCGACGGGTCGGTCCTCCTGTGCGTGGCCGACGTGGTCGGGCACGGTGTGCCGGCGGCGATGATGGCGGCCGTCCTCAAGGTGCTGGTCCTGGACGCGGCCGACCTGGACCCCGACCCGGGGCGGGTGGTGCGGCGGGTCAACGCACGGTTCACGGCCCTCGGCATCCCGGACGGGTTCGCGTCGCTCCTGGTCGTCCGCTGGTGCCCCGAACAAAGGACGGCGTGGTACGCGAGTGCCGGCCACGAGCCGGGGCTGTTGACGGTCGGGTCGGCCCCGCCCGTCCTCTTCGAAGCCACCGGCACCCTCCTCGGCGTGTTGGAAGACGGGGAGTGGGAGAGACTCGCCGTCCCGGCAGGTCCAGGGGCCACGCTCCTGGTGCTGACCGACGGGGTGACGGAAGCGATGAACGCGGACGGGGTCCAGTTCGGTCGGACCCGGCTGGGCGAGGTCGTCACCGCGGTCGGCGGCGCGGACCCGGAGCGGGTGGTCGGGGCGGTGGACGCGGCCGTGCGGACGCACTTGGCCGGACGCGCGCCGGACGACGACTACACCCTGGTCGCCGTCCGGTTCGGGTAGCGATCAAGACGGCCACTCTCATGACCGTGCGGATTCTTTGCGTCACTTCGGGAACGGCTCGGCGTCACGGAACTTGTAGAGCGCCTCTTCCGCTTCCGCCCACTAGCCCGGCTTGGCCGGGGCGACGAACTCGCACTCCCCGTCATCGGTCGAGCCGACGGGATAGACCTCCCAGTTCGGTGCGCCCGAAACCGATTCGATGGCCCCGCAATTTAACATGTGCATAACAGGCTCCAGCGACTTGCATCCGACCGAGCGCTGCGGCGTCGGTCGCGTCAGGAGGGGGTGGGTGATGCGGCGGGCGGAACTCGCGGACGACACCCTCGCGGCCGTGATCACGGCCGCCGGCCTGGACGCGCCCGACACCCGCGAGGCGTGGGAGTGGCGGCTCCAGTGCGCCCTACCGTGGCCCGTTTTCGACGGGTACCGCCGGCGGCGGGATGCGTGTTACGCCTCGGCGGAGGGCGAACACGACGTCGCCCGGGTCGCCGCGGTGAACGACGAGTTCTTCGCGTTCGTGAACGCGCACCCGGACCTCTGCCGTCTCTTCGCGGCCGGGCGGCTCGGCTACTACGACGCCGTCCTCCCGAAGGTCGCTGCCCGCCTCCGCCGCGCCCCGCCCGCCCGCATCCTCGACCTCGGCTCGTTCGCGGGCGTGAGCACCCTGTACCTCGGCGCTGCCTTCCCGGACAGTCAAGTCGTCGGCGTCGAGCGGCACCCCGGTGCCGTCGCGGTCGCCGAGGCGGCCCGCGCCCGCTGCGGCCTCGGCAACGTGTCGTTCGCCTGCGCGGACTTCACCGCGTTCGACGCCGGGACGTTCGACGCGGTCGTTTCCCTCCAGGCGATGCCGGCCTGCCTCCTCCCGTGGCTGCCCGCCGAGCGGCCCGAAGACTACCTCCGCGGGTCGCACCTGGAGGCGGCCCTCGGGATACCCGCCGCGCCGGTGCTCGCCGTCGCCCGCGCGGTCGCGGCGGTGCGCCGGCTGACGGCCGCCGGGGGCCGCGCCGTGCTGCACGAGCGGGTCGTCTGCCTGCCCCGCGCCTTACTCTTCCAACACCTCCTGGCGCGGACGGGCCTGGAAGTCACCGAGCGGTGTTGGGCCGGCTGGCACAGCGTCAGCCAGCGGGACGTGGTGCAATCGTTCCCCCTGATCGTGGCGACCGCGGCCGACGGGGCGGCCCCGTCCGACGAGGCGGCGATGATCGCCCTGTACGCGCTACCGGGCGGGCCGGACCTGACCGACTTGCCCGAAACGCACGGCGTGACGTTCTCCGGCCCCCAGGCCCACGCGACGTTCGCCGCCTTGCCCGCGATGCGCGACGAGTTGTGCCTTCGGGTTGACCTGGCGGGCGGCCGGCGGATGCACGGCTACTTCGGCATCGCTGGCGGCCGCTCGGCGTACATCTACCGCTGCGATACGCACGACGAGCGGACGATGACCGTCGGGGACCGCAGGATAGCTCCGACCCTGTTCCGGACGGGCTTGGACGAACTGGGTCGGCTTTTGGCCGCCGGCCAGTTCGCCCAGTGCGACCCACCACTCGACAAGTTCCGCTACCGAGTCGGGAAGCGATTCAAGGTCTGAGCGAGAAAGGGCGAGAAAGGGCATTTCCCGATGCGGAACCGATTTCCCTGCGGTGCGTTTCTCGGCGACAGGAGCAGTGGCTCCGTCCGTGGGGGCAGGTCATCGCCATCCGCCAGCGTTCAGAAATTGGGATTGACTGCGTTCCCGCGCAACATTATCGCCAGTCGGGTTCAAACGGGGGAACCAGGGGCGGCGTCGTTGCCCCTCAATCATCTCAAACTGGGGGAGAGCCATGTTCGCAAGGAAGTGGGTCGTTCGGGCGTTGGTGCTGGTCATCGCCTGTGCCGTCCTCGGCGGAGCCGTGACGGGGTGCGAATCGACCGGAGGCGGCGGTTACACGGGCAGCGACGGCCACGCGGGGCACAACCATTGACCGGGGAGTCTGGGTGGGCGGTGGCGGACGCCAACCCGAACTTCGTCTAGCAAACGGTTCATTTCCTACGAAAAAACACTTCGCTCTTCTCGGTGCGGTTCGGTCGGACGTTTGAGGCCACTACATTTTCGGCAATGACTGCCCACAGTTGGTTTACTGGACGTGCCGATACGGCCTCGGGTCGGGCAGCAGCCCCTCGTTCCGAATCCGGTTCAGTTCAGCGTGGCTGACGATCCACTCGCTGGCGACGCCGCGGCCAGACTTCTTCTTCTGGGCGTGGACCCGGCCGAGTCGGCACCACTCGCGGACGGTGAACTCGGCCTTGCCCAGGAGTGTCGCCACTTCGGCGGTCGAGTACCATTCCTTGATGGTCCGCTGCTCGACGAGGCTCGCCAACAGCGTTTCGATCTTGGTCAGACGCGAGAGGAGTTCGTCATTCGAGGTCGTCATGGCGTTCTCCTTCAGCGGTCTCGTCAACGGGGAGCGGGAACAGGATGT
>CAYVRB010000418.1:0-3795 GCA_964453375.1 uncultured Alcaligenaceae bacterium | reverse complement strand
GACGCGCTCGGCTCCGAAGACTCCGCCTCGCGGCTAAACGGGAGGTGGTATTCATTCCACGTTATCGTTCGCCGGTCACGGTCGCGCCGGTGGCCTGCACGTGGTGGACGAGGTGGCGCGGCAGCACGCAGCGGAACACCACCTCCTCGCCGCGGTAGTCCTGCCGGAAGATCTCGGCGTGCGCATTCAGGTACGCGATCGCCTTGCCGTTGCCCGCCGGGGCGACCACCTCCACCTCCACGAAATCCTTCGAGAGCATCTCGACGACCGTCGCGGTCAGCGAGTCCAGCCCTTCGCCCGTCAGGCCGCTGACGACGACGGCCTTCGGGTGGTCCGCCCGCAGCACGTCCAGCGACGTCCGGTCCGCCACGGCGTCCACCTTGTTCAGCACCAGCATCGCCGGGTTCTTGTCGCAGTCCAGTTCCTTCAGCACGAAGTTCACGGCCGCGATGTGCCGCTCCGCCTGCGGGTTGCTCGCGTCGACGACGTGCAGCAGGAGCTTCGCCTGGCGCGCCTCCTCGAGCGTGGCCTTGAAGCTCGCGACGAGGTGGTGCGGCAGGTCGCGGATGAAGCCGACGGTGTCGGACAGCAGCACCTTGCCGAAGTCGGGGATGTGCCACTGGCGGGTGCGCGTGTCGAGCGTGGAGAACATCTGGTTCTTGACGAACACGTCGGCCTTGGTGAGCGTGTTCATGAGGCGGCTCTTGCCGGCGTTCGTGTAGCCGACGAGCGAGACGGTGAACTCCTCGCGACGGCTCTTCACCTCGCGCTCCTTGCGGCCCTGCACCTCGGCGATCTTCTGCTTCAGGTCGCCGATGCGCTTGCCGGCGAGGCGGCGGTCCTCTTCGAGCTGGGTTTCGCCCGGCCCGCGCAGGCCGATGCCGCCGCCCTTCTGCCGCGAGAGGTGCGTCCACATGTTCTTCAGGCGCGGCAGGGAATACTCGAGTTGCGCCAGCTCCACCTGGAGCCGCGATTCGAGCGTGCGGGCGCGCGTGGCGAAGATGTCGAGGATCAGCTCGCTGCGGTCGAGCACCTTGACGCCGAGGGCCTTTTCAAGGTTGCGGCCCTGGGCGGGGTGGAGGTCGTTGTCGAAGATGACGACGTCGGCGTCGGCGGCTTCGACGAGGTCCTTGAGTTCGCCGACCTTGCCGGAGCCGATGTAGGTGGCGAGGTGGATGTCGTGGCGTTTCTGCGTGAGTTCGCCGACCACGCGCGCCCCGGCGGCTTCCGCGAGGCCGCGGATTTCGTCGCAGGGGTCGTCCGTGGGCCACGGACGCTTCGGCAGGTCGACCGAGACGAGGACGGCCTTCTCGGCCTCGACGGAGAATTCCGTGCGGTGGCCGGTTTCGAATCCTTTGGCGATGGCAACGGTCCTCGGGGCGGGGTATCGTGTGTGGGGAATTGTACGCGACGGCATCGCCGTGAGGACAGGCGGTTCCGCAAAGAGGTTCGTTCCTCCGGAGTCTGTCCATGCCCGTGACCTGCGAACATTCGATCGACGTTTCCGTCCTGCCCGAGGTCGCGTTCGCGCTCGTGGACGACTTGCCGCGCACGAAAGAGTGGCTGCCGCCCTGCACGTCGCTCGAGAAGGTGACGCCGGGGCCGAACGTCGTCGGCGATCAACTCCGCTACGCCTTCAAGCAGGGCGGCAGCGCCGGCACGATGAACGGCGAAATCCGGGCCCGGTATCCCAACGAACGCCTTGAATGCCTCTACACCGATTCGAAGTTCGACGTGCTCGTCGATTTCCGGATCGAATCCGCGCCGGGCGGCTCTACGCTGAGGCATTTCATCTCGATCACGCCGAAGACGTTCCTGGGCCGGATGATGGCCCCGTGCATTCGGCTCGGCCTGCGCAGCCAGACGCGCAAGGCGATGGAGAACCTCAAGGCCATCCTCGAGAAGCAACCCTGAAAAGAAGAAGCCCCGCGACGAACGTCGCGGGGCTTGCGATTCGACGGGGACGATTTACCGGCCGGCGCCCGGCAGCAGGCTGACCTTCGGCAGTTCGATGTCGGCGGCTTTGCCGGTGAAGACCGGGTTGGCCTTGACGGTCACGTTCTTGCGGTCCGGGGTCACGTCGGCGACGGCGCGCATCGACGGGGCGCCCGCGGTCACGCCGGCGAACCGGGTTTCCAGGGGCTGGACGACGACCGGCAGGTTCGGCTTCACTTCGCCGACCGCCGAGGTGTTCGTGGTGCCGGCCATCGCCCCGCCGCCGAAGCCCTTGCGGACGCTGGAGGCGGCCGCCGTGGTGGTCTGGCGCGAGTCGGCGGCGTCGTCGGTCGGCAGCGCGGCGAGTTCGGTCCGCGTGCCGTCGGCGAGGTTGATCTCGACGGCGGCCTTCGGATCGGACAGGTCGAGCGTGTAGAACTCGGTTTGCTTCTTGGCGGTCCCCTGGTGCTTGGTGACGACCACTTGCACGGTCGAGCCGATGGTGCGGCCGAGGGACTTCTTCGCCTTCACGACGTAGCTGCCGCTCATGGCGGACGCGGCCGTGTAGACTTCGGAGCGGTTGCCGAGCTGTTCGAGCACGTCGCCCTTGAGGACGCCGCCGCCGACGGTGCGCTTGCGGGTCGGGCCGGCGGTGGAACCGGACGGCTCGGCGACGTAGAGGTCGAGGTCGGCCTCGCCCTGCCAGCGGAGTTCGATGACGAGGTCGCGGCGGGTTTCGGCGTCGAGGAGCTTCTGGAAGCGATCGACCTGTTCGCCGAGGCCGGACTGCTGGAACTTCTTCACGAGGCCGTGGAGGCGTTCCTTGGTCTGTTCGTGGTAGTTGACGCCGTCGTCGGTCCAGTCGCGGCCGAGGAGGTTCGCGGTGGCCCAGTGGATGGTGTCGGTTTGGACGTCGTTGGCCTTGCCGGCGTAGACGAGGGCGTTGGCGTAGGCGGCCGGCAGGTTCGGTTCGAGGAAGGCGGCCTTCTTGCAGAGGGCGGCGGCGGTGGCGGCTTGGCCGTTCTCGCTGGCGACCTTGGCGGCCTTGAGGTAGCCCTTGGCCTCGGTCGGTTCGAGGTCGACGTTCGACATGGCGATCCGCTGGATTTCGGCCGGGGAGGCCTTGCTCTCGCGGAGGGCGACTTCGAGGGCGTCGTGGACCCAGGCGTCGGTGGTGAGGCCGTTGCGGAGGCCGGTCTTGAGGACTTCCACGACGTGTTCGGGCTTGTTCACGTCCATGAGGAAGTCGGCGCAGGCGACGACGACGCCGGGGTCGGAGATGTTGGACTTCTCGAGGACCTGCTGCCACATTCGGCCGGGGTTGTTCTTGTCGATGTCCTTGAGGAGGGCGAGCTTCTCGGGGTTGGGCTGATTGGCCTTGGCGACGGCGTTGCCGCCGCGGGCCGGGTTGCCGCCGCCGCCGGCCGCGAGGCCTTCGGGCTTCTTGTACTTGACGCTGGCGCCGGGGTGGTACTTGCCGTTGGCGCGGACGATGAGCGCCCGGGCCGGGGGATAGTACGCCAGCGAGTTCAAGTACTTTTCTTCGAGGATCTTGACGTTGTCGTCGTCGTCCTGGCCGTTGGGCGTGCTGATCTGGAACTGGGCGCCAAGGTCGGCCCATTCGCCGCGGGCGACGACTTCGGTGATGAGGGTGGCGATCAGTTGGTAGTTGATGAGGTCGTTGCCCTGGATGCCGAACTGGCCGCCGAGGTTGCCGAGCTGGCCGATCTGGCCGCCGCCGAAGCCGGCGAGGCCGCCGCCGGCGCCGAGGTTGTTGGCGGCGCCGCCGCCGAGCAGGCCGCCGCCGACGCCGCCGCCGGCGACGCCGCCGCCGAAGCCGCCGCCCGTCGTGCCGCCGCC
>CAYVRB010000417.1:0-3800 GCA_964453375.1 uncultured Alcaligenaceae bacterium | reverse complement strand
TCGGTACCCGATCACGGAGGCCGGCATCGAAACGCTCGTCCTGCGTCTCATCGAGCCGAGCGCGGGCACGGTGGATCGTTTAGCGGCGAGGCGGAGTCTTCGCAGCCGAGCGTGTCGGCGCCTACGGCAGCCCGATCTCCAGCACGCGCACCGGGCCGGCCGGAAGGATCGAGCATTCCCCCGCGCTCGCCGGCAGGAGCACCACCTCGCCCGTGCGCAGGCTCGTCGCGTCGTCGTCCCATTCCAGTTCGGTCCGCGCATCGGCGTCCAGCACGACGAGCACGCGGCAGCGCCCCGCCTCGCCGACCGGGAACCGCTTCGCCTCCCGGCGATGGTGCAGCGTGAAGTACCGGCACGCGATCAGCCGATCGCGATCGCCGTCCTTCGTCGGAGTCACCGGATCGCGGGGGCCAAGGGCGAAGTTCGAGCACGCCAGCCCGTCGTCGATGTGCAGCTCGCGCGGCTTCCCGGTCTTCGCGTCCACGCGGCCCCAATCGTAGAGGCGATAGGTGATGTCGCTGGTCTGCTGCACCTCGAAGAGCATCAGGTCCCGCCCGATGGCGTGGACGGTGCCGGCGTCGAGGAAGACGCAATCGCCGGGCTTGGGCGTGAAGCGATGGAGCGTGTCGGGCGCGGTGCCGTGCGCCATCGCGAGGCGGAACGCCTCGGCCGTGACGCCGGGGCGGAACCCCGCGTAGAGCAGGCTTGTCGCGGGGTTCGCGTCCAGCACCACCCACGCTTCGGTCTTGCCGAGTTGCCCCGGTTTGCGCGCGTGCGCCTGCTCGTCCGTCGGGTGGACCTGCACCGAGAGTTCCGTTTTGGCGTCGAGGAACTTCATCAGGAGCGGGAAGCGGCCGTTCGCGAGTTGGGCCTCGCCGAGGATGGCGACGGGCTCCGCCGCGATCAGCTCGCGCAGGGTTCGCCCCGCGTGCGGGCCGGAGGCGACGCGGCTCAGGCTGCCGTCCACGTCCGAGAGCATCCAGGCTTCGCCGGTCGGTTCGTCGCTCGCCGGCCGGCCGAGATACGGGCGCAGGCGCGTGCCGCCCCAGATCGCGGGCTTGAAGATCGGATCGAACGTCAACGGGGGGAGTTTCGCCATGGCGGCTCGTGTACTCCATTTCCGGCGAAAAGGGAACGCGAATCGAATCGGCGCAAACCGGCGGAATTCACCCTCCCTTCCGGCAAAACCCGAATAAACCGATTATTCGGCACGCCGACGGGTGGTTCATGCTGAAGCGGTTGGAACTGATCGGATTCAAATCGTTCGCGGACAAGACGCGCTTCGACTTCGCGTCGGGCGTGACCGCCGTCGTCGGGCCGAACGGCAGCGGCAAATCGAACATCGTCGACGCGGTGAAGTGGATCCTCGGCGAGCAATCGGCGAAGTCCCTGCGCGGCGGCGAAATGGCCGACGTGATCTTCAACGGCTCCAGCACGCGCAAGAGTCTCGGCTTTGCCGAAGTCACGATGACCTTCGACAATGCGAAGCGCCAGCTCGCCTTCGACGGCGACGAGGTGCAACTTACCCGCCGCGTCCACCACGACGGGCAGGGCGAATACCTCGTCAACGGCATCGCGGCGCGCCTCAAGGACTTCAAGGAGATGTTCCTCGGCAGCGGCGCGGGGCAGGGGGCGTACAGCATCATCGAGCAGGGCCGCGTCGACGCGCTGCTCGTCGCGTCCACGAAGGACCGGCGGATGATCTTCGAGGAGGCCGCCGGCATCAGCCGCTTCCGCGCCAAGAAGATCGAAACGATCCGCAAGCTGGAGAAGGTGGACGCGGACTTGAACCGCGTGCGGGACATCCTGCAGGAGCTGGAGAAGAACCTGCAGAAGCTCGGCGCGCAGGCGACGAAGGCGCAGAAGTACCAGGAGCACCACGCGCGGCTGCGCGCCCTGCGCATCGCCGTCGGCCGGCACGAATTCCGCGAACTCGTCGACACGCTGGCGTACCAGGAGGGCGTGCTGGCGAACCTGCGCGACGCCGTGGCGGAGGCGACCGCGAAGACCGACGCGGGCGAGGCGGCGATCGCGAAGCTCGATTGGGACATCGCGCGGCTGGACGACGCGCTGCGGGGCCAGGAGAAGAAGCTCGGCGAGGCGCGGCAGCGGATCGCGGAGCAGGAGGCGGCGGCGAAGTCGGGCCGCGAACAGATCGCGAGCGCCGAGGACGAGGGCCTGCGGCTGGGCCGGCAGCGCGCCGAACTGGCGGGGCGCATTCGCACGCTGGACTCGGATCGGGCGACGGCGACGGCGGACGCGACAACGGCGGCGGGCGCGGTGGACGCCGAGAAGAACCGGGCGGACGCGGCCGCCGCGGCGCTCAACGTGGTGACGGCGACGCTCGCGGAACTGGCCAGGCAATCGGCGGCCGACCGCGATCGGCAGTTCGACGCCGTCGGCCGCGCCGCGCAGTTCCACTCCACCGCCGAGATGAACCGCGCCCAGGTGGAGCGCCTCGGCCGCGAATCGACGCGCAAGAAGGCCGAAGCGGAGCGCGTGACCGCTGAGGCGACCGCGCTCGGCCTCGCGCTCGACGACCTCTCCCGCTCCGACGCCGACGTGCAGCAGAAACTCGCCGCCCTTCGCGGCGACCTCGCGAACCGCCACGCCGAGCAGACCGACCTGCGCCGCCGCGCCGACGCCCTTCAACCGGAACTCGACGCGAAGCGCGAGCGCCGCGGCGCGCTCGGCGGCCGCGCCGAAGTCCTCGACAACCTCGAACGGACGCAGGACGGCCTCGGCGCCGGCGTCCGCGAAGTCCTCGGCGCCGCCGATTGCCCCGGCCGCCTCGGTCTCGTCGCCGACCTCCTCGCCGTCCCGCACGAGATCGCCCCGCTCATCGACATCGCCCTCGGCGAAACGGCGCAGTTCGTCGCCGTCCAGGCCGCCGACCTCGACGCGATCCTCGTCCGATTCGCGAATCTCTCCGGCCGCGTCGGCTTCCTACCCATCGAGGATCTGGCCGACGAACCGACCGCCGACTCCGCCGCCCACCTCGTGCGCTGCGGCGTGCCCGGCCTCGCACGCCGGCTCCTCGGCGACGTCCGCCTCGCGGACGACCTCCCCGCCGCCCGCGCCCTGCACCTGCTCTTCCCGGCCACGCGCATCGTCACGCGCGCCGGCGAGCTCCTCGAACCCGACGGTTCCTTGGCCATCGGCCCCGTCCACGCCGATTCCGGCATCGTCTCGCGGAAGAGCGAACTCCGCGAACTGCGGGACCAGATCCGCGAACTGGAGGAGCGGATCGCGGTACTGGACGTGGATCAAACGGGGCTGCGGGGCCGCGCCGGCGCGCTCGACGCCACGATCGGCGCGCTGGAGGCGGAGGTGCAAACGCTCTCCGGCGAGGCGGGCACGCTGCGGGACCGCATCCTCGAGCAGCGCCAGCGGCGCGAACGGCTCGTCGAACTCGGCGAACTCGCCGGCAGCGAAGCCGCCATCCTCGCCCGCGAACTGGCGAAGGCGGAGGAGGCCTGGCACGACGCGAAGCGCCACGCCGACGCCGCCGACGCCGAGGCGGCGGAACTGAAGCGCCGCCTCGCCGAGGCCGAGGAGCAGGTCCGCGCCTCCGAGGCCACGCGGGACGCCCGGCAGGTCGAGAACACCGCCGCGCAGGTCGCCCTCACCCGTGTCCGCCAGCAACTCGCCGCCCTCAAGGCCCGCGCCGCCGAACTCGAAACCGAGATCAAGCACCGCAAGATCGACGCGATCAACCTCGCCACCGCCGACCGCACCCTGCGGGATCGCACGCGGGCGGCGCAGCTGGACGTGCTGCGGGCGACCGCCGCCGCCGACGC
>CAYVRB010000416.1:0-3823 GCA_964453375.1 uncultured Alcaligenaceae bacterium | reverse complement strand
GACCGGCGGCGGCGCCGCCGGCGCCACCGTCGCCGGCGACGACATGGGCAACCCGATGGGCGCCGGCGCCCTCCCCACCGCCGGCGTCAAGATGCTCGAAGGGCCGACCTTCGCCGGCTTCGAGGTCCAGCGCCGCATCGTCGCCCCCAACGGCGACGTCTACGACTGGGACGACTACGACCACGTCGCCGCCTACCTGACGGTCATCAACAACCGCAAGGTCGGCGACCAGCCCGACGACGGCTACCTCCCCTACTTCCTCCGCTACGAGCAGGAGATGGCGATCCCGCTGCCGGCGGTCGCCGACGCCGTCGCCACCTATCCGCCGATCACGCTCCCCTCGATCGTGCGGACCATCGACAAGATGATCGAGGGCAAGAAGCAGCCGATCCCGCAATCGGAAATCCAGAAGCGGTTCCAGGGCAAGGGATCGTCGCCGTTCACGCCGTCGTTCCTCGCCAACCCGGGCGGCGGCGCCGGCGCGGCCGCCGGCGGCGGCGGCGACGTCGGCAGCTACCTCGGCACCTCCTCCGGCGCCGGCATGGGCGTCGGCCGCGGCTCCATGATGCAGGGCGCGCCCACGCCTTCCCCCATGGGCAACCCCAACGCCAACCCCTACGATCCCGCCGGCGGCTACAACCCCGCCGCGGGCGTCCTCCAGGAAATCAAGGCCCCCGTCGAACTCGAACACATGCTCATCCGCTTCATGGACGTCCACGTGTTCCAAGGCCACACCTACCAGTACCGCCTCCGCGTCAAGATGAAGAACCCGAACTACGGCCTCAAGGTCCCCACCGTCGCCAAGGAATCCGACGCCAAGGCGACCCTGCTCTACGGTCCGTGGGTGTCGATCGCCGACCAACGCGGCGTGCCCCTCTCCGTCACCGTCCCGGCCGACGCCAACACCTACCTCGTCGATCCGGTCGAATACGCCTCCAAGCTCCGCGACAAGTTCAAGGAGCCGCAGGTCCAACAACTGCTCGACAACCAGAACGGCCGCCTGCCCGTCGTGCAGGTCCAGCAATGGCTGCACAAGGTGACGATCGAGAACTCCGAGGAGCCGATCGGCACCTGGGTCGTCGCCGACCTGCCAGTGGCGCGCGGCGAGTTCATCGGCCGCAAGCAGCTCATCACCCTGCCGCTCTGGTCGTCGCAGAAGGTCAAGTACATCCTGCAGGAGCTGCCGAAGTACAAGGTCTTCGGGCTCCCGCCCAAGAAGGAGCAGCCCAAGGGGGTGCTGGTCGACTTCACCACCGCGAACATCTGCGTGGACTACGACGGGGGCAAGCAGTCCCGCACCGTGGGCGACCGCTCGATCGAGGACGAAGGCGCCGTCGAGATGCTGATCCTGCGGCCGGACGGCACCGTCGCGGTCCGCAATTCCGGCGTCGACTCGGCGAACCCCGACCGCGTCGAGCGCCTCAAGAAGTGGGACGAATGGATCAAGCGCGTCGAGGAGGACACGAAGAACGCCGGCCAACTCGGCGCGCCGATGGGTGGCGGCGGCAACTTCGGCGGCGCCATGCCCTAACGTCCGCGACGGACGGGCGACGGGGGCCGATCGGCCCCCGTCGTCGTTTTTCGGAGCCTGCCTTTGACGCTCTTCGACACCCACGCCCACCTCTACGACGATCGCTTCGCCGACGATCTCCCGGCCGTGTTGGATCGCGCCGCCGCCGCCGGCGTCGTCGGCATCCTCTCGCTCGGCATCGACCTCGCCTCCAGCCGCGCCACCGTCCGCCTCGCGGCCGACCGGCCGTGGCTCCGCGCCGCCGTCGGCGTCCACCCGAACGAGACCGCCGCGGCCGCCCCCGGCGACTGGGACGCGGTCGCGGCGCTCGCCGCCGACCCGCGCGTCGTCGCGGTCGGCGAGACCGGCCTGGACCGCCACTGGGACCGCGCGCCGTTCCCGCTCCAGGAGGAGTGGTTCGACCGGCACCTGGAGCTGGCGCGGCGGCTGGGTAAGCCGGTGGCGATCCATTGCCGCGAGGCCGAGGCCGACGTGGAACGCGCGCTGCGGTCGCACTACGATCGCCACGGCCCGATCCGGGGCGTGATGCACTCGTATTGCGGCGACGCCGCGCACGCCGAACGGTTCCTGGCGATGGGGCTGCACGTGTCGTTCGCGGGCATGCTCACGTACAAGTCGGCCGACGCCGTGCGCGCCGTGGCGGCGATGGTGCCCTGGGATCGCCTGCTCGTCGAGACCGACGCGCCGTACCTCGCCCCGGTGCCGGTGCGGGGGAAACGGAACGAACCGGCGTTCACGGTGCACACCGCCATGCGGCTCGCCGAGGTGCGCGGCGTCCGGCCCGACGAGATCGGCCGGATCACGACGGCGAACGCCGACCGGTTGTTCGGCCGGCCCGGTTAGGATGGCGCGGGACGCGGGCGGCGCGATTCGGCGTGCGGACCGCGCCCCCACCTTGACCAACCCCGCGATCGGCCCGAAACTGACACTTCGCCGCAGGGGCCAACCGCCGCGAACCCGAGGGGGCGATGATCCGATTCGCGTGTCCGGGCTGCTCGTCCACCTTCTCCGTCGACGACGCGAAGGCCGGCAAATCGGGGAAGTGCCCGAAGTGCGGGGCCGCGTTCATCATCCCGGCGTCGGAAGCGCCCGCGGCGGCCCCGCCGCCGTTGCCCGCCGCGCCGCCCCCGCTCCCGCCGCCGCCGGTTCCCGTTCCGCAACCGTCCGCGCCCCCCGCCGATCCGAACGCGCCGGTCGAGATCGACCCGTGCCCGAAGTGCCAGACGAAGCTCTCGGTGGCCGTGTCGGACCTCGGCAACGACGTGGAGTGCCCGTACTGCAAGACGGTGTTCGCCTCCGCCCGCGCCGGCACGCGCCCGCCGGCGCCGCCCCCGGCGCCGGGGCGGAAGTCCAGCGCGGACCTCGATTTCGAGGGGAAGCCGAAGCCCCGCCGCGACCGCGACGACGTGGAGGACGACGACCGCCCGCGCCGCCGCCGCCGGGACGACGACGAGGAGGACGACCGCCCCTCGAAGCGTCGCGGTTCCCGCCGCGACGAGGACGACGAGGACGAGCGCCCCTCGCGCCGGGGCAAGCCCCCGGTCTCCCGCCGGGACGACGACGACGAGGACGACGACCGCCCCTCGCGGCGCCGCGGCTCGCGCCGCGACGACGACGATGACGACGACTACGACGACCGCCCGCGGCGCCGCGGCCGCTCGCGCCGCCGCGCCCGCGGCCGCGGCGCACGCAGCGGCGCCGTCACCGCCGCCAGCGTCATGACCATCCTCGTCGGCGCGCTCTGGCTCATCGGCGCCGGCATGATCCTCTTCGGCTCCGCCTACATCTTCAGCGTGCTCGGCGGGCTCCCGCGCGGCATCGGCAACGCCCAGGCCCGCGACGCCGCCGAGGGCGCCCTCTTCGGCGCCACCCTCTGCTGCGGCATCCCCACGCTCCTCATGGCCATCCTGCACCTGATGGGCGGCATCTTCGCCCTCCAGCGCAAGAGCGTCGGCCGCATCCTCGTCATCATCTGCGCCTCGATCGCGCTGCTGCTCGGCCTCTTCTCGCTCTACGCCACGTTCCGGCTCTTCTTCCTCATGCCCGTGACGCCGCCGTTCGAGTTCGTGCTCTATCAGATGGTGAGCTTGCTGATGACGCTCGGCTACGGCATCTTCGCCATGATCGTGATGTGCCGCTCCGACTACGCCGACGAGTTCGATTGATGGGAAGCGCCGCCGCCGAACCGTAGGGTGGGCCGAGTCTTCGAGACCCACCGAAGATCGATCGTCGCGGGAGCGTCGGGCCTCGAAGACTCGGCCCGACCTACTGGTCCGCCTATCGCATGGTGTC
>CAYVRB010000415.1:0-3834 GCA_964453375.1 uncultured Alcaligenaceae bacterium | reverse complement strand
ACTCCGCGCTGGCAGGTATCCCATCCGCCGCGCGAGTTTCGCCAGCTCGGCCTCGGTGTCGGGCAGGCGGTGGGTCTGCATGTCGAAGAGCAGTTGCAGGCGGTGCTCGGTCTTGCGGAGGAAGCGGTAGGCGTCCGCGAGGATGTAGTTCTCGTTGCCGGTGAGGCAGCCGGCGATTTCGAGGCTTTCGAGCGCGAGCAGCGTGTTTCGCTGGCGGACGGCGGGGAGGTCGCCGCCGTTGAGGAGTTGGAGGAACTGGACGGTGTATTCGATGTCGCGGATGCCGCCGCGGCCGGTCTTCACGTCGCGGTCGTCGTCGCCGGCGCGGTTAGCGCGCTGCTCCATCTGGCGCTTGAGCGCCTTCACCTCGTTGATCTCGGAGAAGCTGAAGTACTTGCGGTAGACGAACGGTTCGATGGACTGGACGAATTCGCGTCCGAGTTCGACGTCGCCGCCGCAGGGGCGGAGCTTGATGAGCGCCTGGCGCTCCCAGGTGCGGCCCATGACGTCGTAGTAGCTGCGCGTGGCGGCGAGGCTGCGCGCGAGCGGTCCGGTGCGGCCTTCGGGGCGAAGGCGGAGGTCGACGCGGTAGGCGAAGCCGGCGTCGGTGTGCGACGAGAGCAGGCGGACGAACTCGGAAATGATCCTCGCGAAGGCGTCGGCGTTCGAGACGGGGTGGACGCGCTTGCCGGCGGTCTCGCCGTCGTCGTCGTAGACGAACATGAGGTCGAGGTCGGAGGAGTAGTTGAGTTCGTCGCCGCCGAGCTTGCCGAAGGCGAGGGCCGCGAGTCGGGCGGGGCGGGGGCCGACCATCGGCGTGCCGATCTTGCGCGTGACGGCGCGGGTGGCGGTGGCGAGCGCGACCTGAATGGAGGCGTCGGCGGCGCGGGCGAGGTCGCGGGTGATTTCCTCGAGCGGCCGGTCGCGGACGACGTCGTTGTGGCCGATGCGGAGGACCTGGAGCCGGCGGAATTTCCGGAACGCGCGGAGGACGCCGGCGTTGTCGGTGGCAGCGTCGACGAGGGCTTGTAGTTGCTGCGTCAGTTCGGCCGTGGACGGATTGCGGCCGGCGGGCTTGAGGACGAGGTCGAGCGCTTCGACGTCCTGCGCCAGGGTGTCGGCGAAGAGCTGCGAGGTGGCCAGGAGTTGGAGGACGGTTTCGAGGCCGGCGTCGTTCGAGTCGAGCAGCGCGTCGGCATGGGGCGCGAAGTGCGGCTGCGCGGCGAGCCGTTCGAAGTGGAGGGCCGCCATCGCCGGGTCCGCGGTGCGCGGCAGCAGGCGGGCGAGGTGGGAAGCGAACGGGGCGGCGGGCGGATTCATGGAGCGGTATCGGGGATCTTGACCACGATCCCTTTCATCAGGGCGTTTCGAACTGCGGCGACGACCCGCTGAGCCTTGGCTCGCGAATCCTCCGCGAGTTGGGCCTCCGCGTCCGGTTGCTGGGCGAGGGCGGCGCGCTGTTCGACGAGAACGCGACTCGCGGCGCTGGCCTGCTCGATACGGTGCTTGATCTTCGATTCGAGGCCCCGGAGTTCTCTTCGCTCCACATCATTCGCGGTCTGGAGAGCCGGAATCGAAGTGGTTGCACTTGGCGTGGTGGCAATCGCCTGCTTGACGAGCCGAATCAGATCGTCGAGTAATTGCGCATCCGGCTCGCCCTCGGAAGGCGTCAGGTGCAAGGATAAGCCGACGGCGGATTCGATCGCCATATCAGACCTCCACCGGCACAAGCGCGGGAACGAACGGTTGCAGGTCGCTCAGGGTCAAAGGATGACCGCCTCTAGAGATGTGATAGTAGTTAACGGCATTAAACAGATTCATGATCTCATCCAGATATTCTTGTTCGGACATATTTTCACTTTTTGCCACTTCCAAATTGAATTCGGAGTAACGGGGAGTATCGAGATCAAGCGGCCAACCATTTGGTGAGCCTTCCGTCCAAAGGGGCCCGAAAACTACAGTGGAAACAGGAGTATCATCTCTCCACTGCAGCCACAAAGCAAGCCGGGCCAAATGGTCATAATCGCGTCGAATCCAGAAAGAAATATCGAGAAATGGTCGCGCCGCATAATGAGAATTCTGCATAGCATAAAATGCACGGATCGGACGAAGGTTGTCGCCCGCATCAGCCGCAGCGTACGCTGCGGAATTCGTCGAACTGTGAGCGGCCGCGTCGTTAGGGTCCTCGTCAATCCTGACACTAGAGTGGGCTATTGAATAGCCAGAATTCGAATTTTCCAATGACTGACCAAGCTCGGCCGAGGTCTCCGCGATTTCTACAGCTTTGATTGGATTGACAGCACTATGTGTGGGGATAATAGGATTTAGGCGAAAATGGGAATAAATATTCAGTACGCGCCTCGCACACCGCGCCGCGAACGCCACTCGCGCCCACCGCGGCAGCTTTGCGATTTCCTCCTCTGACGGCAATACCGGCGGGTTTTGATACTCGCGTCCCGCAGGGCAGAAACCGATGAGCAGGTCGAGCGTGTCGAGAAACGCTTCTTCCGATTGTTCGCTAAAGCCTGGGATCTCTCGGAGGGCCTTTTCCATCGCCAACAGTTCGTCCTTGATCTGGTGCGTGAGCCGGCCGGCCGCGAGTTCATTGCGGACGACCTGATCCATGCCCGTCCATGGTTGCGGCGAGAGCAATGCATCTCGAACTACATCAAACGAGACCATATTTCGTGCCCTACGGAACCTGTTGCCACAATTCGCGTGTATCGGCCAGGGCTTGTTGATATTCCCCCAGTGTCATCGCTTGGCTCGGCTGAATCAGGCAGTGGTTGGCCTTATCCTGATTCGGTGCCAGTTCTCCAGGTAATTCGTCCGACTCTATCTCGAAGAGAGCTTCATCGGCTCGCGGTCTCAATCCGTTAGGTTTGGGAGCGGTTGACATCCCCTTTCCCGGACCGACTGGGTCGGAATCGGTTACGGCCAGAACATCGAACACCCGGTTCGGGTCTTTGTTCGCGGGATCCGTCGGTCGGACACCGAGCATGTTCCGCTTGGTTCCTACCAAGGGTTTCCCGTCGGCATCGACCTTCATGACGCGATAGAGCTTCACGGGCGGCTCGCTTCATTTTACACGCCGGATCAAACCGTGTTCAACCCGATTCGCCGCGGCCGCATCGTACCTCCTCTCGGTTCCGCGTTCAACGGTACGCCCACGCGCTCCGCCGTCGCCACCTCCCCGTACAGCGTGAACGGGCTGGCGTTCGCCACGCACAGTGTCACGGTCTCGCCGACCATCCGGTCGTGACCATCGAAGACGACGATGTGGTCGGTCATCGTGCGGCCGGTGAGCTGCCGAACGGGGCCGGGGTCGCGCTCGCCGTGGCGGCTGGGGCCTTCCACGAGCACCGACACCTCCTGGCCCACCTGGGCCTTGTGGTCGGCGAGGCAGTTCGCGTTCTGCACGCCGAGCAGGTCGTTGTTGCGCCGCTTCTTCACCTCCTCGGGGATGTCGTCGGCCCAGCGCTCGGCGGCCTTCGTGCCGCTGCGCTCGCTGTACTTGAAAATGAACGAGTTCTTGAACTTCGCCTCGCGCACGAGATCCATCGATTTCTGGAAGCTCGCCTCCGTCTCGCCGCAGAAGCCGACGATGAAATCGCTCGACACCGCCACGCCCGGCACCTTCTCCCGGCAGCGCGAAAGCATCTCGCGGTACTCGCGCGCGGTGTAGTTCCGCTTCATCCGCTTGAGCATCTCGTCGCAGCCGGACTGCGCCGGCACGTGCAGGTACTTCACCACCTTCGGCAGCTCCCGCACCGCGTCGAGCAGGTCGTCGGTCATGTCCTTCGGGTAGTTCGTGACGAACTTGATTCGTTCCAG
>CAYVRB010000414.1:0-3838 GCA_964453375.1 uncultured Alcaligenaceae bacterium | reverse complement strand
GCCAAGTCCGGCCGCGCAGTTAGTCGGACTGTCCGTCAAACCGTCAGCACCTCAGATGCTCTTTTCAGACGACATGCTCTCGTTGTTCGGTATTACGGAAGACGTCCCTGACAGTCTTACTTACCTCGTTTGGTCAACGAGTGATGAACCTGAAGTATGGACATATCTCGGAATGGAGCAGAATCGCTTTGTCAATCTCGCGGACTACTTGAAATGGTGCATGAGTTAGCATTTATATTGTATAGCTCATCGCGCAGTTCGGCCAGTTCAGTAACTCGCACGAGGTGGTGTACAGTTGAGAGTTTAGATCCGGGATGTACAAGGGCTACGACCAGGCGGTGAAGGCGGGCGACACGGCGGAGGCGTGGGGCCGGGCGGTGGGCGGGGCGTTGACGCTCAACGTGTCGGAGGCGGGGATCACGGCGTACGAGTGGGCGCGGGGCCGGGCGACGGCGGAGCAGTTCGGCGAATCGCTGGGCGGCGTAGCGATGTCGGCGGCGGGATTGAAGGGGATGGGCCGGCTCGGCGCGCAGTTGGGCAAGTCGGTATCGGGGCTGGGGACGCGGGCGGCGACGGTGTCGCTCTTGAAGCAGGCGGGCGGGATGGCGTTGGACACGGCGTTGCCGATGGTGGGCCGCGCGGGGTTGGGCTTGGGCCGCGCCGGGCTGGGGCTGACGGGCCAAGGCTTGGGCGCGGCGGTGCGGGGCGCGTTCCGCACCGGGAACGAGGGCGGGCGGACGAACGCATTGGCGCGGCTGGTGCACAACGCCGACGGGTCGCACAACAAGAACTTCGTGGGCCGGCAGGCGCAGCGCCTCGCCGAGTGGACGGGCACGAAGGCGTGCTTCACGGGTCGGATGCCGATGCGGACGCCGACGGGGAGCAAGCTGGCGAGTCAGGTGTGGGCCGGCGACCTGCTGCTGAGCCGGGACGAGAACAATCCTGACGGGTTGGTAGTCGCCCAGATGGTGGAGGAGGTGTTCGTCCGCGAAGCGTTGGTGATGTCGCTGCGCGTGCATGGCATCGACATCGAGACGACGGCGGAGCACCCGTTCTACGTGTGGGGCCGGGGCTGGATCGAATGCTTTGAACTACGGGAGGGCGATCTGCTACGATTGGAGGACGGTTGGGCGCCAGTGGAAGCGGTGGTTGACACGGGCCGCTGGGAGACGGTGTACAATTTCTGGGTCAGCGCATTCCACACGTACTTCGTGGGGTGCGACGAATGGTGCCTCGCCGTCTGGGCGCACAACATGTGCGGTCCAGAAGACATTCGTCGGGCGAGCGGCAAAGCCGGGTTGACCGATGAGCAGTTGGCACAGGCCGGCCGGACACCGCGGCGAATGATCGCCGGGAAGCCGTTGGCCCGCGAGAACGCCCCGCCCCCCCGACCGACCACGCGGATTGCGGGAGCAATGAGCCGTGCGCGGGGAGATATTTTCTCTTGACTTAAGAAACCTGCATCCGGGTTTGGCGTCTGGGCTGTCCCCGTCCGGTCGGCTCCAACGGCTCGTTCGACCGGGCGTCGTGCAGCGCCAGCGCGAGGCCCGCCCACGGGCTTAGCCCCGTTGGCGTGAACCCGAGCGTCCCCGCCGCAGCGTCCCCGAACAGGCACGCGATGCAGGTCCGCATGTCGTCCGCGTCGAGGTATGGGACCAACACCTCCCGCGTATAAGCGATGTCCTCCGCGTCGAGGGTTGGTCCGCTGCAGCCTGCCCTCGCCATGACCTGCCCTTCCTGGGTGAGCCTGTCGCGGAGTGTGCGGGCATAGCCGTGCCGCTTCATGTACGCCACACGGTGAGCGGCCGTGAGAATCGCCTCCCGCACGGCCTGCTCCGACGGGGTCTCGCTGCTCCAGAGCACGCCCGTGAGCCAGTAGTCCTTCACCCAACGTGAAGGCGGCGGGCCGTCGCCCGCGTGGGAAACGTCGGCCCCGAAGCGGAAGGCGAACTCGTAGTCGTAGCGGTTGGTCCCGCCGCCCAGAAGGTCGTCGCACACCAGTAGCCCGACTTTGAAATCCCCCGGCACATCGGCCAATTGGGCAGCCGCTTCGCGGGCGGCTTGGGCACCGACGCCGTCGCCGTCGATGGCCAGGTAGTCATCGAGCAGTGCCGTCACATGGTCCTTGCCCATCGGGTTCATGGCGAGCAACGTCGGCAACTTGCAGACCCGTGCTTGCCCGTTCCGGTCATATTCGAAGATCGCGCGGAGGTACGCCTTGAACCGCTTCATGCCATTGAAGTCGGGAGCTTGGCCGCGTGGAACGCTCTGGATATCCCGCATGACCCGCAAGAGGGGTATGTAGTCCAGGTTCATGATCCGCGACCTGCCTTCCCGCCAATTGATTCCCCATCGATCAGGTGGCAAGGACATCACGCGTGTTCTGCGGGTTCGTGGGTTCAACACCCTCCGCCGCCGAAAGAATCCATGCATGACGGGGCCGTCGGCTACGTTAGCCTACGTCGCCCGCACTTCTGTTCGTAGTCACGAATGGTCCTTCCCATTCTCGCCGTCGATCTCGGGTTATTCAACTCCGTTCCGGCGTGGTACCGCGCGAACTCCGGCGAGGTGCGCTTCCGCGCCGTGCCCACGACGCCGGAGGAACTGCGCCGCGAGCGAAGCGGCCGGATCGCGCGCCGACGGAGCTCGCGCCGGAGGAAATGCGGCGCGTCCTGGAGACACCTCTCCGGCGCGGGTCTGGGGGTTCACGCGTGGTTGGACGAGAAAGGCCGGGTCGTGAGCAACGAGGAGTGGGCGGCCAGCGAGATCCGGCCGAGCCAACACCACGGGGAATGGAACTATGAGATCCACCCCCGAAGGTATGGCGAATCAATGGCATGTCGTTCTGGCGCGAATCCACAGCGGTTGTTCCGCACGCTCACTTCTTGAACCGGATGCGGTCCTGGCCGACCCATTCGTCCCAGTTGGCGCCCCAGCCGACATAGTGGATGAACCAGCGATCGTTCTCCTTCTTCAGGACCTTCGCGGGGAACCATTGGCCGCCCCAAAGCACGTCGCAATCGGGCACGGCGTCGTCGCGTTGCGGGCCGGGCGGCATGACCTGGCCGGGCGGCGGTGGAATCCCCGGCCCGACATTGGGCATCGGCGGGCCGACGCCGACGCGGCGGAATTTGCCGTTCAACTGCATCGACCGCTCGTTGGCCGCGAATTCCATGTGGTCGGCGTCGATCATCGTGATCGTCGCGGTCGGCGGGTCGTCCTGGTCCATGCCGAGGATCTGGTGGACGAGGCGGACCTTCAACTGGTTGCCGTCGCGGCCGACGACGTTCCAGCGGCCATCGAGGTTCATGAGCGATTGAAGCTGGTAGGTGCCGTCGGCCTGGAAGCGGAGTTGGGTGCGGAGGAAGAAGCCGGCGTTGCCGGCGGCCTCGGGGTCGGTCTCCCACTCGCCGACGAGATTGCGTTCGGCTTCGGACGTTCGGCCGCGGCCGAAGGCGAAGTAGAGGCCGAGGGCCACGACGGCAAGCGTCAGCCCGCCGAGCAGCAGGTACAAGCCCACGCTGGAGGAACCGGCCGCGGCTTGGCGGGATCGCCGGCGCGGCGCATCGTTCCACCGCCGAGACGGTCGATCGTCGTCATCGTCGTCGGGGACGCGCATCGACTCGCCGCAGACGCGGCAGCGGATGCGCCGACCGATCTCGTCGTCGTCGGCCCGCAGGGATTCGCCGCAATCGCATCGGAATCGGATCGACATGGGCCTGGCCGGCTCGTGGAGGAACTCAAAAGTGACTGGGAATCAGGAGAGTTTCGACGGTCGTTCGCAGAGCGGGATAGGGGAGTCGAACCCCTTTCACAGCCTTGGGAAGGCTGGGCACGG
>CAYVRB010000413.1:0-3894 GCA_964453375.1 uncultured Alcaligenaceae bacterium | reverse complement strand
ACAAGAGCGTCGGCCACGGCTTCTTCCTCGAAGACGGCACCGAGGTTTACAACCTCTTCGACCGCAACCTCGCCGTCGGCGCCAAGCGCGGCAAACCGCTGCCGAAGCAGGTCCTCCCGTTCGACCACAACGAGGGCGCCGGCTTCTGGTGGACCTGCAGCCTGAACTCCTTCACCCGCAACGTCGCGGCCGAGTGCGGCGACTACGGATTCCGCTACGAGGCCACGCCCACGAGCGCCCTCAAACTGAGCTTCCCGATCCGCCAGCCCGACGGAACGAAGAAGACGATGGACCCGCGCACCCTCCCCTTCGTCCGCTTCGACGACAACGAGGTCCACAGCAACACCGGCCTCTACGGCGTGAACCTCGGCGAAGGCGTCAACCGCGTCGGACCGGACGAACGCCATCCGTTCGTCGTGCGGAACCTGAAGGTGTGGGACATCCACTACGCCTTCCGGCCGCAGGTGCCGAACCTCGTCGTCGAGAACCTCGACATCCACCGCGCCGCCTACGGCGTCTACCATCCGAACTTCGACAACCACTACTACAAGAACGTGTCGATCGCGCAGACGAACACCGAGCCGTTCAACCGCGGTCACGACGACCTCTCCGTGCAGTACGGCAAGCTCGTCGTGGACGGCCTGACGTTCGATGGCTGCCGGTCCGGCGGGATGCCACTCGTGCAGATTTCCGATGACAACCCGACGGGCAAGGCCGAGACGCACTTCCGCAACGTGAAGACGACGAACTGGACCGACGGCAGCAAGCAGAAGGCGCTCGTGAACCTGGGCGGCGGCCCGCGACCGCAGCCGAAGACGGAGAAGGGCGTGCCGATTTTCCTTCACGACTGGTTCGGGCCGGGCCGGATCGCGAAGGTGGCGAGCACGCGGTCGCCGGAGTACAAGGCGAAGCCGGAGGAGTACCGGGCCGAGGCGCCGCTGACGGGCAACGAATCGCGCGTGGCGGAGGTGGCGAACGTGCCGTTTCCGGCCTTCCCGGAGATCGCGGACGACTTGCCGCCGATGAGCGTCGTCACCGGTTACGACGGCACTCGGCGGGATGGAAAGCTCGTCGTCCGCGGCACCTGCATCGACAACGGCGTCGTGAAGCGCGTGCGAGTGAACGGCGTGGAGGCGAAGGCCGAGGTGGTCAATTTTTCGGAGTGGAGCGTCGTCCTCGAGGCGACCACGTCGCGGATCGAAGCGATGGCCGAGGACGCGGCCGGCAACGTCGAGAAGACGCCGGCGATCGTGCTCGTGAAGTGATCGCCGGACTCACGGAAAGCCCGGCGGCGGCTCCTCGTTCGTGCGGCCGCCCTCGGGCGCGTAGAACTTGACGGACTTCGCCCGATACTGTCCGTCCGGGTCGCGCACGAACCGCGCCTTCATGAAATAGTAACGGAACCCCTGCGGCGATTCCCCCTTGGCGTAGAAGCCGATCTCGACTTCGTTGTCGCCGATCTCCTCGAACTCGCCTTTGCCGAAACCCCAGACCGCGACGCGGGCGTTGAAGTTCCGCAGGGTCGCCCAGAGGCCGGAGGTGCGCATCTGCTGCTTGGTCGCGCCGCGGTAGTTGAACGAATCGGAAAGCTGCTCGACGAAGCGGTCCGGGTCGCGCGCGGTGGCGGCGTCGGCCATGAGCTGCACGCGCCGGTTCGCCTGCTCGCGCGGGCTTTCGAAGGAGAAATCGAGGAGAGCCAGCGCCAGCAGCGGCAGGCCGATGAGGGCGACCGCGACAAGCGACTTGCGGTCCCGCCGCCGGATCCAGACCGCCAGCGCGATCACGAACCCGACGGCCAGCACGAGGTACAACGACGCCGATGGATCGGAGAGGAAATTCGGCACGACGTCACTTCCGCAGTTCGGCGCCGTAGACGGCGGCGGCGCCCAGTTCCTCTTCGATGCGCAGCAACTGGTTGTACTTCGCGATGCGGTCGGTGCGACTGGCGGAGCCGGTCTTGATCTGGCCGCAGTTGGTCGCCACCGCGAGGTCGGCGATCGTCGTGTCCTCGGTTTCGCCGGAGCGGTGCGAGAGGATGGCGGTGAACTTGTTCCGCTTGGCCGTCTCGACGGCGTCGAGCGTCTCGGTGAGGGTGCCGATCTGATTGACCTTCACGAGGATGCTGTTGCCGCTCGCCTCGGCGATGCCGCGCTTCAGGCGCGCGGTGTTGGTGACGTACAGGTCGTCGCCGACGAGCTGCATCTTGCCGCCGAGTTTGGCGGTGAGCTTCTTCCAGCCGGTCCAATCGTCTTCGCTCAACCCGTCTTCGATCGACACGATCGGGTACTTGGCCGCGAGCGCCGCCCAGAGGTCGATCATCTCGTCGCTGGAGATGATCCGGTCCGGGGCGCTCTTGTAGAAGCAGTAGCCTTCCTTGCCCTTGTGCTTGGCCTCCTCGAAGAGTTCGGTGCAGGCGGGGTCGAGCGCGAACGCGACCTGGTCGCCGAGCTTGTAGCCGGCCTTCTCGATGGCCTGCGAGATGATGGCGAGCGCCTCGTCGGCGCCGGCGACGTTCGGGGCGAAGCCGCCCTCGTCGCCGACGGCGGTGTTCAGGCCCTTGTCGTGCAGCACCTTCTTGAGGCTGTGGAAGCACTCCGCCCCCATCCGCAAGGCCTCGCGGAAGGTCTTCGCCCCGACGGGCACGATCATGAACTCCTGGAAGTCCACGTTGGTGTCGGCGTGCTTGCCGCCGTTGAGCACGTTCATGAGCGGGACGGGCAGGGTGACGGCGCTGGTGCCGCCGACGTAGCGGTAGAGCGGCAGTCCGGCGGCCTTGGCGGCGGCGTGCGCGGTGGCCATCGAGGCGCCGAGGATGGCGTTCGCGCCGAGGATCGCCTTGTTCGGCGTGCCGTCGAGCGCGAGCATCTTTTTGTCGACGGCGATCTGGTCGAAGGCGTTCATCCCCTTGAGGCCGGGGGCGATGGTGGTCTTGACGTTCTCGACGGCCTTGGTGGTGCCTTTGCCGAGGTAGCGTTTCTTGTCGCCGTCGCGGAGTTCGACCGCCTCGTGGGCGCCGGTGCTGGCGCCGCTGGGGACGGCGGCGCGGCCGAGGGTACCGCAGGCGAGGGTCACATCCACTTCCACGGTCGGGTTGCCGCGGCTATCGAGGATTTCGCGGGCCGTCACGGCGGCAATCGTCGCACTCTTCATCGCACTCTCACGCGGGTGAACGGAATCGGAACGTCGGGGATGGGATACGGCGTGGGGCGGAAAGGGCAAGCGCGAAGAAAAGGGGACTGTCACCTTTTCTATCGGGGGTATTTTTAAAATACCCACGATAGAAAAGGTGACAGTCCCCTTTAACGCCACTTCCAGTCCCGGATCTCCGGCAGGTCCTCGCCGACCTCCGCGATGTAGGCGGTGTGCTCGGCTCGCTTCCGCCGCAAGACGGCGGCCACGCCCGGCGCCTTGGCCGCCAGGCCCGGCACGCGCTCGATCACGTCGAGCGCGAGTTTGAAGCGATCCAGATCGTTCAGCACCGCCATGTCGAACGGCGTCGTCGTCGTGCCTTCCTCCTTGTAGCCGCGGACGTGGAGGTTCCCGTGGTTGTGGCGGCGATACGTCAGGCGATGAATCAGCCACGGATAGCCGTGGAACGCGAAGATGATCGGCTTGTCGGTCGTGAAGAGCGCGTCGAACTCCGCGTCCGGCAGGCCGTGTGGGTGCTCGCTCGGCGATTGCAACTTCATCAGGTCCACGACGTTGACGAGCCGTACCTTCACGTCCGGCAGGTACTCGCGGAGGAACGCGACCGCGGCGAGCGCCTCCATCGTCGGTACGTCGCCGCAGCAGGCCAGCACGGCGTCCGGCTCGCCGGCGCAGCTCGCCCACCGCCACACGCCGACGCCGGCGGCGCAGTGCGCCTCGGCCGAGGCGCGGTCCAGCCATTGCGGC
>CAYVRB010000412.1:0-3952 GCA_964453375.1 uncultured Alcaligenaceae bacterium | reverse complement strand
ACGCCGGCGGAAAGCGCAAGACCGATGGAAGGCAAATATTTCATGGGAAGCGTATAAAATACGGCCCCAGGACGCGGCTCGCGACCGGGGCGCGGTATAATGACTATTTGTTCATGATTCGTAGTTTTAGACCAACGCCAACTCCAGAGCCTCACGCGCCGTCGCGACCGGCCTGACATAGACCGAATCGCGCAACTCCTCCGGCAATTCGTCGATTACTCCAGAGTTCGCCGCAGGAATGACGACGGTCTTGCGCCCCGCCTTCACGGCCGCAGCGATCTTGTAGGGCAGACCACCTACGGCGCCAACTTCCCCGTGCAGCGCCACCTCGCCGCTGAACGCGAAGCCGGGCTTGATCGGCCGGTTCGTCAGCGCCGATACCATGCCCACAAGGAACGCCAGCCCGGCCGACGGGCCGTCCTTCGGTTCCGCGATCTTCACGAGATGGACGGCCAGAGACTGAGTCTTCAAGCGTTGATCGGGAACGTTCAATTCCCGGAAGTTTGCCCGGATCAGGTTGTAAACGGCTTGGACCGAATCCCGCAGCGTGCGCCCGTGCAGACCCGTTACGGTCACGCCAGTTGATCCGTTGATCGCGGAAACCTGGATCAGGATCGTGTCCCCACCGTACTCGCGATCCCCCTGGATCAGCACGGCCAGTCCCGTCACGGCGCCGACAACGGCCTCCCGGTTCAATCGGTCGTCGACGGGCGCCGACTCGCGCGGCCGCAGGTCGCTCGCCTCGTGCATCGCCACGGCGGCCGGCGCGATCAATCGCGGCTTGAACTCCCCCGGCGCGAGCGAACAGAGCTGCTGGTGGACGCGCTGGCGCAGCTCGCTCGCAAACGTCACGATCTCCTGGAGTTCCTCGCCGGTCCAGTTGCCGTCGGGGTGGAGGATCTTCATTAACCCGGAGGCGAGGCGTTCGACGGCGGTCTGATCGCGGCGGGTCAGCCCCGCATGCATCGGAACGCCGCGTGCCGCGTCGGCGAACGAGTCCTCCCGCAGCTTCACGAGCACTTCGCCGAAATAATCGGTTACGAAACCGACGCCGGTCGCCAGTGTTCCAGGCAGAATCTTGGGTACTTCCCAACCCGGAATGTAGCCGTGCATCCGATCCTGGAACGCGCTGTCGATGATCTCCAGCGGGAGCGGTTCGAAGTGGTGGCCGTACTTGGAGTGGGGCCGATTCCCTTCCACGTCGAGATTGCCGGCAAAGACGAGGCCGGCGTCCGACGCGAAGCCGAGCGACCCGCGGCTGAACTGCCCGCTCTCCATGAAGTCCTTGAGAGTCGAAATGGTTTCGTCGCCATCGCCGAACGTGGTGTGGGCGATCTCGTCGAAGACGACGACCTTGCGCGTGCCGAGGATGCCGATCTGGCGCGTGTTCAGGTTGACGAAGAGGTTGGCGGGCGTCGTCTTGCCGCCGGAGACGGTGAAGACGCGCGGCGACAGGTTGCGGAGGAGGAACGTCTTGCCGGTCTGGCGCGGGCCGAGTTCGATGAGGTTCACGTTCCGTTCGACGAGCGGCACCATGCGGGCGAAGAGGAGCAGGCGCGTGCGCCGGTCGGGAAAGGCGCCGGCGGCGTAACCGGCCGACTGGAGCATCAGGCCGGCCCATTCGTCGGTCGTGAAGAGCGAGCGTTTCTTTCGGAAATCGCCGGCATCGGGCGGGCCGACCTGGAACGGCGTGAAGCTGACGAGTTCGTTCGGCGCGTTGGCATTCGTTTCCGGGGAATACTTGATCTTGACCGTTCCCCAGAGTCCTCCAAGCAGGAGGCCGGGGTGTTGCTCCGTGATCGTCGCGGGCACTCGGACATTGTTATCGGCCAATGCCGGTACGCGCGCCCAGCGCTGCCCGCCGCGCAGGTCAATGCGCGCCTCGACGTTGTCGATGAGCGTGACTTCGCCGCGCGAGAGGAGCTTTTCCTTGAGGAGTTCGCGGTGTTCGAGATCGGGGAGGAGTTCCTTGATCTTGGCCTGGATGTTGGCGAGGTCGGCGCGCCAGGTGTCGGGTTTGACGTACTTGGCAATGAGGTATTCGGAGACGTAGCGCGGCAGCCGGTGGAACGCCGTCGAGGCGGCGAGCGACTTGACGACGACCTTGTCGCCGAGCAGGTCGTGGGCCTTGCGATCCAATTCGGTCAGCGGGTGCTCGTCGAAGAGGGACACGGGTCAGCCTCCGAAGATGTCATCGAGGTCGGGGTTGTGGCGGATGTCGCTCGGCGGTGGCGGGGCGGCCGGTGGTTCGAGCGGCGCGCCGAACGGAGCGAGCAATGATTCGGCGGCATGGCGTACGTCGGCTCGCTTCTTCTCCGCCATCGCCGCGAACTCGGGTCCGAGCAAAGCCGCCTTCGCCGGATCGGAGCGTTCAAACAGCATGGTGAAGCGCCGACGGATCAGTTCGACGGTAAGCTCCATTTCCGTCTCAATCTCGAGGATCGCCCGATGGTTTGGTGCCGGGGGCGGGGGCGGTGATGGCGCGACCGGGGGCACCGCATGCGTCTGCTGGTATGTCAACGAAGTCGCGGCGGGTTTCGGCGGCTCGGGTCGGACCACCGGCTTGGGGGCCGTCTCGACGCCCAAAGCAGCCGCAACACGGTCGAGGGTTTCGATCTCCTGGCGATTGCGATTCCCGCAGGCGTCCGCGATCTTCTCCGCGGCACGGTAGACCGTTCGCCGTTCGTCCGGCTTCGTGTTCCGCAGGATCAACGCGACGGCCTGCTCTTCGCTCGGAATCGCCTTTTCGGCGGATTCGAGGACCGGATCGATGTGCCGCACGAGTTGCGAATCGTGGGCGAAGAGAGACGCGAGGAACTCGCGGACGGCGGCGCGCTCGGCCTTGGCGATGCGGCCGTCGGCCTTCGCGATCATCAACCCGAAGCCGGCGAAGACGCGCAGCTTCGGCAGTTCGGGATGCTCGACGGGAGGTGGCGGCGGGGCCGGCGGAACCCGTTGCGTGGGCTCGAAGAGATCGGGCGATTCTCGTTCAGTATCCCTATTGGACTTACCAGTTGCCAACTTGGCACCTTTTGGTGTGCTGATTTTTGCAAATCCGCCTGTGGAATAATGTTCAGATTCAATAGTATTTGTTTTTGGTGTAATCGCTTCAATTGACTTGCTTATCGTCGCAAAGCCGCTACCCTTGCCTGGATCATTTAAATTCATCTTATCGGAAGTATTATCTGTAATAACATAAGGTGACGGCTGAATCACAAATAAGTGAAAATCATCTATTCCGAACTCCTTAGCCGCCATTTTTAAGAATTCTATTGCCGCATTGAATTTTATTGTACCAAGAATATCGGCTCTTACCAGCTTGACAGCTGCATGGTAGTGGAAAGTTTTGAGGTCAAGGGGCATTCCGTGTCGTAAAACGTCCGCTATCGCTTTCTTTTGATCACAGTTGTTTATCGCTGTTCGGTGGATAATCAGATCGACTTCTCCAAGTCGAATGGACTTAGAAGCAAATATGATCGAGAATAAACTTCGCAGCAGTGACAGTTCTGTTGAATTCAATCGCGATCCTGAATGCCGGAGTGCGCAAAGGCCGAACAGGGCGCATGCACACATCTGATATCTTGTTTTTTCATGTTCACTGTTCAATTCATTGATTTCATGTTTTTGTTTGTGTACATGGAAATAGGGTTTCGTAACAGGCTGGTTCGGTTGATTAGTAGTTTTTTCACGGGCTAAGCGAGCATCTGCCAAGAGATCTGCGGACGGGTTCGGCTTGGCTGGCGCAGTTTCTGATTCGTGAACTTGGGCTATTGGCGTAACCGGCTTCGGTTCGGGCGTAGGAATCGGCGTGACTACCGGCAGAGGTTGCGCTGCGGTGCTCACGTTTTGAATGGTGGCTGAGATTACTGATTCGAGAATGGTGGCTGCGATTACTGATTTGAGGTGCTGACGGTTTGACGGACAGTCCGACTAACTGCGCGGCCGGACTTGG
>CAYVRB010000411.1:0-4001 GCA_964453375.1 uncultured Alcaligenaceae bacterium | reverse complement strand
CGGCGCCGTCGCCTGCCCGCCGGAAGCCTGCAACATCGGCTGCGATCCTTGCGGCCCCCCCGGACGCGCCTGGATCGACGCCGGCTACTGGTACGGCACCATCACCGGCCAGAACGTGCCGCCGCTCGTCACCGCCGCCCCCGCGGGCAACCCGCGTACCCAGGCCGGCAACCTCGGCCAGCCGGGCACGACCATCCTCTACCCCACCGGCCGCGTCAACGACAACTGGCGCAGCGGCTTCTACCTGAACGCCGGCGTCTGGCTCGACGACTGCCAAAAGTGCGGCATCGAAGGGAACTTCTTCTTCCTCGGCACCAGCCGCGAACGCTTCGTCGCCGGCTCCCCCGGCGTCGCCATCATCTCGCGGCCGTTCTTCAACACGCAGACCGGCCTGCAGGACACCGAACTCGTGTCCTTCCCCGGCATCCTCGCCGGCAGCGTCACCGTCGATTCGCGGTCGAACTTCATCGGCGGCGGACCGAACTTCATCAAGAACATCTGCTGCGGACCCTGCGGCCGCTTCGATCTCCTCCTCGGGTACACCTACCTGAACCTCGAAGACGAGATCAACATCCGCGAAGACCTGACTTCGCTCCCCGGCCAGACGAACGTCCCCGCCGGCACGCGGTTCATCGTGCGCGACAACTTCCGCACCTCGAACAGCTTCCACGGCTTCAACATCGGCTTCGCCGCCGAACGCCGCTACAGCCACTGGTTCCTCGGCGCCCGCGCCGGCGTGGCGCTCGGCAACGTCCACCAGCAAGTGGACATCGACGGCAGCACGACGATCACGACCCCCGGCGGCACGCCGCAGACCTTCCCCGGCGGCCTGCTCACGCAACCGTCCAACATCGGCCGCTTCGAACGCGACCGCTTCGCCGCCGTCCCCTGGTTCGGCCTGAAGCTCGGCCTGCACGTCACGCCGCGCGTCCGCACCTACGTCGGCTACGACTTCCTCTACTTCAGCAACGTCGCCCGCGCCGGCGACCAGATCGACCTCCGCGTCAACCCGACGCAGATCCCGCCGCGCACCGCCGGCGTCACCGGCCCCGCCTTCCCGGTCTTCACGCCGCGGGAAACGGGCGCCGCCATCAACGCGATCCGCTTCGGCGTCGAAGCCCGCTATTGATCCTTGCGGTTCCCCCGCGAAGCCCCCGTCGATCGACGGGGGCTTTTTCGTTTCCGGTCCGGGCGAGCGGTGCCGCGTCAGCGGCCGGGTTCTCGAACAAGCGGTTTGAGAACCCGGAGGTTGACACCGCCGGCTCGCCAGTTTCCCCAGTTCGCCACTCCGTCGGAATCATTCACGCAAACGGGGCGCTTCGCACGATAAGAACGGTGACGGAAGGAGTCCCCATGATCCGCCGCCCGCTCGGCTTCGCCGCCTTCGCGCTCCTCGCGGCGTTCGCGGCGCGCCCCGCCGTCGCCCAGTCCCGCGCGCCGGCCGCCAAGTCCGCCGCCACGGCCGTCTCCCAAATCCTCGACCTCGTCCCCACGGCGCACCGCGAGAACGTCGCCAAGGTGATGACCAAGCCGACGCTCTCGGCCAAATACGTCGAAGAGCCGTTCGAGGCGCACGCGAGCGTCTACCCCTGGCTGCTCGAACACCCCGACCGCGTCGCGCTGGCGTGGAAGCGCCTGAACGTGCCGTGCGTCGAGATCGCGACCGCCGGCAAGGACCAGTTCGCGTGGACCGACGAGAACGGCAGCCAGCTCACCTGGCAATCGGTGGCGAAGCTCACGGATGGCTTGGTCTGGTACGCGACGGGGAAGGTGAAGGCCGCGACGCTCCTGCCGATGGTGCCGGTGAAGGCGGTGGCGGTGGTGAAGTATCCGAGCAAGCCGACCGCGACGGAGGGCGTGGTGAAGCTGACGCCGGAGGCGTCGGTGTATCTCTTGAGCGAGAGCCGCGCGGCGAACGCCGTGCTGCGGATGGTCGGCCCCGCGGCGCCGAAGATGGCGGAGGACGGGGCCGAGCAACTGCTGTTCTTCTTCAGCGGCGTCGCGACGCACCTGAAAGACCACCCCGACAAGACGCCGACGCTGCTGGCGCCGAAGAAGCCGTGAGGGCGAACGTTTCAGCCCAAGCCCGACCTCCGAAGTCCGGTTTCGACTTCGGAGGTCGATCGCGCGGTCGACTTCCGAAGTCGAAGCCGGACGTCGGAAGGTGGGCCTACTTCTTCACTTCCACCGACAGCCCCACGTCGATGTACTGCCCGCCGCCGGCGTTCTTCGCCTTCACCGCGAACGTATTCACTCCAACTTTCAAAGCCTTCGCCGCCGCCGGCAGGATCGGCACCTCGACGTAGTTCGTCGTGTACCCCGGCAGGCTCGCGGCCTTCTCGCCGTTGAGGTACACGTCGCCGTCCTCGTCGCAGTGGAAGCGCACGAGCAGTTCTCCCTTCGGCAGCTCCTTCAGCTCGAACGTTCGGCGCAGCCAGATGTCCTTCGACGTCCACTCGGTGCCGATGACGGCGCCCGGCGTCCCCTTCGCGCCAAAGCCGCCTTTTGCTTCCTTCCATTTCGAATCGTCGAACTCGGGCTTCGTCCACTCCGCCGCCGGAGCGTAGAGTGTCATGCGCCACGTCTGCGCCGTCGTCTCGCTCGTCGGCACCAGCTCCTTCACCACCGGCGGCGGGCCGAACAAAGCCTTGTGCCACTTCGCCGTCTCGGCGATGTCGAGCTTCATCACTTCGCGGTCGTAGGTGAGGAAGCCATTGACTTCGATCTCCACGTCGGTCGTCTGCGTGTAGACGGCCGCCGCGAGGCCCTTGCCGATGAGCGGGTGCAACCGGCGCATGAGGGCGTGGTAGTTCGTGCGGAGTTCCTCTTCGGTCTTGTAGGTGCGGTAGCCCCAGTTGCCCTGGTCTTTCCAGAGGTGGCCCTTCACGGGCAGACCGAGGCCGCCGAACTCGCCGAGGACGGAGACGCGGTCTTTCATGGTGGGGAACATGCCGGGGCCGGGATAGATGTGGGCGTCCTTCATGTCGCCATAGCCGCGGTCTTCCCAGCCCGACGGGCCGTTGACGAGGCGCGTCGGGTCGTACTCCTTCGTCCACTTCAGGATCGCGTTCGTGTCGTGCTGGCCCCAGCCTTCGTTGAAGGGAACCCAGCAATAGATGCTCGGGAAGAACTTCAGGTGGTCGATCATCGCCTTCAGTTCGTGGCGGAACTGCTTCTTCTCGGCGTCGGTGAACTGGTCGTCGGCGTCGGTCTTGCCGCCGGGCGGAATGAAGTGCTTCTTCGTGCGGTTGATGGCGCTCGGCATGTCCTGCCAGACGAGTAGGCCCAATCGGTCGCAGTCGTAGTAGTAGCGGGCCGGCTCGACCTTGATGTGCTTGCGGACCATGTTCATGCCGATCTTCTTGAGCACTTCGAGGTCGTAGCGCATCGCCTCCTCCGACGGCGGCGTGAGCAGCCCGTCCGGCCACCAGCCCTGATCGAGCGGCCCGATGTGGAAGAGCGGCTTGTTGTTCAGCAGGAGGCGAAGGTGGCCGTCGGCATCGGGGCCGAACGAGACTTTGCGGAAGGCGAAGTAGGACCCGACGGTATCGTAACCGTGTTCGACATCCGTGCCGATCGCATTGACTTGAATGCGATAAAGATGTGGCGATTCGGGCGACCACAATAGCGGTTTCGGAATAACGATCGGATTGCTTCCGACACCAATTTTCTGATTCACAATCCGATTGTCTCCATCGTAGATTTCAACCGTGGCTGCTTGGCCCTCGAATGCTCGCCCCATGCTTGCGGTGAGCGAGATTTCACCATTCGCAATGTTGGCTTTCACTTCGACGGATCGAATCCATCCGAAGGGATTCACCGGCTCCATCCACACCGTCTGCCAGATGCCGGTGACGGGCGTGTACCAGATGCCGTGCGGGTTGCGGATCTGCTTGCCGAGCGGCTGGCTGCCGGTGTCGGTCGGGTCCCACACTTTCACGACGAGTTCGCCCTTGCCGTCCTTCAGCGCGTCGGTGATGTCGAACGAGAACGGGTCGTGC
>CAYVRB010000410.1:0-4006 GCA_964453375.1 uncultured Alcaligenaceae bacterium | reverse complement strand
CGCACGGCGGCGCGCTCCTCGACTGGGCCGGCGCCGGCGCCGGCCGCCGCGCCGGACTCTTCCGCCGCTCCTACCAGTACGGCCTCGCGCAGCCCGGCGACCCCGCCACCGCCCGCTTCGCCGACGGACTCGTCGACGTCCCCATCCAGGTCTGGTCCACCAAGGGCTTCGTCGCCGACTGGAGCGCCGTCCTCGACAAGCAGGCCCCGCCCGTCGTCGCCGAACTCGTCCACCCCCCCGCGAACCCCGCCAACGTCGTCGGCACCTTCACCCTGAACCTGCCGTTCAAGGAACTGCAAGACGTCCACCTCGTGTACGCCGGCAAGGCGTACAAGTGGGACGCGATCCCCACCGGCGTGCCCGTCAACGCCTTCCTCGACGACACGAAGGTCGACGGCGATTGGATGACGAAGCTCACGAACCTGTCGGTCTTCACGACGGTGAACCAGCCGAACTTCGGCCGGGGGAACACGCCGAAGCTGCAATCGAACGGCGCGGCGCCGGCGTTTCAGGCGATGTTCCACGAGGAGACGCTCAAGTCGAACGACGCCGCCGCCCCGCGCAACAGCTCCCTGCGCCGGCTCGATCAAACCTGGCGCCTCTCCAGCCTCCACCGGGACGAAGTGCTGGTGATCGGCCGCGTCCCCGCGGTCCGCGACGCCCCGGCCGAGGAACTGCTGACCGCCGCCGACTCGCCGTCGCCCACGCGCATTTGGCTGAAGGAACTCCCCGGCGGCGCCGCGCAGCGCACCCCTCAACAGGGAACGTTGCAGCAGGAAACCTTCGTACGGATTTATCTCCCCGTGAAACCGTTCAAGAAATGAAGGGCCACCGATCCTCGCAGATAAGACAGATCAGAAGGAAATCCCAAATGGATTTCTTGGTCTGATCTGTCTTCATCCGTGTTCATCTGTGGCGAAATACTCTTCGAGACATCCATGATCGAAACTCGCGACCTGACGAAGAAGTACGGCGACCTCTTCGCCCTCGACCGCCTCACGCTCAAGCTCGACCAGGGCGACGTCTTCGGCTTCATCGGCCCGAACGGCGCCGGCAAGACCACCACCATGCGCATCCTCGCGACGCTCCTGAATCCCAGTTGGGGCGAAGCCAGCGTCTGCGGCTATTCCATCTACACCGGCTCCAAGGAAATCCGCCGCTCCATCGGCTACATGCCCGACTTCTTCGGCGTCTACGACGACATGAAGGTGATCGAGTACCTCGAGTTCTTCGCGGCCGCGTATCGCATCAAGGGGCCGGAGCGCCGCAAGAAATGCGACCAGGTGCTGGACCTCGTGGAACTCGGCTACAAGCGCGACGCCCTCGTGACGAGCCTCAGCCGCGGGATGACCCAACGACTGGGACTCGCGCGCGTCCTCCTGCACGAGCCGCAGGTGCTGCTGCTCGACGAACCGGCGTCCGGCCTCGACCCCCGCGCCCGGATCGAGATGCGCGAGCTCATCAAGGAGCTGCGCAAGATGAACAAGACGATCATGGTGTCGTCGCACATCCTGCCGGAGCTGGCGGACATCTGCAACAAGATCGGCATCATCGAGCGCGGCAAGCTGATCTTCAACAACGACGTGGCCAGCGCCATCAAGCAGGTGCGCCAGAAGCACGTCTACGTCGTCTCGGTCGGCAAGGAATCGAACGAACTCGCCGCGAAGAAGCTCGAGACCTACCCCGAATTCGAGAGCGTCGAGCTGACGGGCGAAGGCGAGTCGATCAAGGTGACGATGAAGGACGAGAACGCCGACGGCAGCTTCATCCCGGAACGCCTGATTTCCGAGGGCTTCAAGCTGCGGGCGTTCAAGGAGGAGGAGATCAACCTCGAAGACGTCTTCATGCGCATCACGAAGGGGATCACGAACTGAGTGATGGTTCTCGATTGTAGGTCGGGCCAAGGCTTTGGGAGGCCCGACACATTCGCCGATCATGCCGATGTCGGGCCTTGAAGACTCGGCCCGACCTACATTTTTGGACTTCGCAACGTAAGAACACTCCCGACCCATCGAGGACTGCGGACATGGCGGAGACGCTAGGGATGGCGATCGTCGGCTGCGGGACCGTCGGGACCGGCGTCGCGCGGATCCTCGTCGAGCACGCCGAACGCATGACGCGGCGCGCCGGCGGTCGAACCCTCGCGATCCGCCACCTCGTTGTCCGCGACCTCGCCAAGACGCGGGACGTGGCCGCGCCCGGCGCGACCGTGGGCACCGATTGGCGCGCCGCCGTCGCCGACCCGGCCGTGCAGGTCGTCGTCGAGCTGATCGGCGGCACCACGGTCGCCAAGGAGGTCGTCCTCGCGGCGCTCGCCGCCGGCAAGCACGTCGTCACCGCGAACAAGGCGCTGCTCGCCGCACACGGCTTCGAGGTCTTCGAGGCCGCCCGCAAGGCCGAACGCGTCGTCTGCTTCGAGGCCGCGGTCGCCGGCGGCATCCCGATCATCCGCGCCCTCGGCGAGAGCCTCGCGGCGAACCAGATCACCGGCATCCAGGGCATCCTGAACGGCACGTCGAACTTCATCCTCAGCGCGATGTCCGAGAGCGGCACCAGCTACGCCGACGCGCTCCAGGAGGCGCAGCGCCTCGGCTACGCCGAAGCCGACCCCACGCTCGACGTCGACGGCTCCGATGCCGCGCACAAGCTCGCCGTGCTAGCGCAGATCGCCTTCGGCGTGACGGCGCGGCCCGGCGACATCGAGAAGCAGGGGATCGCCACCATCGACGCGATGGACACGCGCTTCGCCGCCGAGCTGGGCTACACGATCAAGCTGCTCGCGGAGGCGTGGGTGGCGGACCGGACGGTGGCGCTGCACGTGGCGCCGGTGCTGCTGCGGCGCACCGATCCGCTGGCGCAGGTGCGCGGGGCGTTCAACGCCATCCTCGTGACCGGCGACGTGGTCGGCGAGACGCTGTACCAGGGGGCCGGCGCGGGGAGGATGCCGACGGCGTCGTCGGTGGTGGCGGACATCCTCGACATCGCGGTGGGCCGGGCGCAGAAGACGTTCGCGGCGGCGAAGCTGTGGAGCGGGACGACGGAGTTCGCGCTGGCGCCGTCCGACCGGGTGCGGTCGAAGTTCTACCTGCGGGCGCTGGTGAAGGACGAGCCGGGGGTGCTGGCGGACGTGTGCCGGTGCCTGGCGAACGAGCGGATCAGCATCGCGTCGATCATCCAGCACGAGGCGGTCGAAGGTCACCCGACGCCGACGGTGCCGCTGGTGATTATGACGCACGTGGCCGAGACGGGCCGCTTCCGCGCCGCGGCCGGCGCGCTCGGCCAGCTCCCCGGCGTCTGCGACCCGGCGGTGTACTTCTCGGTGGATGATTGAAGACGGGATTGGGGTAATCATCCTTGTGTTGGGTGAGTCGAGCGATTACTCTTTGGGAAAGATAAGTTTCCCGGGTGTCGCATGTACGACTGGGGCAATCTCGTAATGTTGCCGGATCGGGAGCTGGCCCGCCTCGACATCGCCGCCGTCAGCTTGGCGTGCGGGGCCGGGCTACCGGGGTGCGACCGGATCGACGCCGAGAAGTGTTTGCGAACGATAGACGACTTGGCCCGTCGTTGCGCCCGGTTCACCGATCGCATTTTGCCGATGTTCCACGCGGGGCGGTGCGACTACCCGGAGAGCGAGCCGAAGTTCCGCATCCAGGCGATGATCTCGCACCTCCAACGGGACATCGGAGTCCGCTACCACCCCGGTCGGAAAACGCCGGACAACGCGTTCGAAGACGTCGACCATTTCTTGCACGGTATCTTCTTGTCGGCGGGCGGGACCTGTGGAAATATGCCGGTGCTGTACGCGGCCGTCGGGCGTCGGCTCGGTTATCCGATTGTGCTGACGGCCACCAAACAACACTTGCTTGCCCGATGGGATGCCCGACCCGATGGGGAGTGTTTTAATATCGAGGGGGCAGGAGAAGGGATCAGCTTCTTTCCCGACGAACACTAGGCCGTATTGACTGAAATTGGGGGAGTTGCGATAGCGAGGCGGGTGTTTTTT
>CAYVRB010000409.1:0-4037 GCA_964453375.1 uncultured Alcaligenaceae bacterium | reverse complement strand
GACGCTCTCGAGAGAAATCTTCTCGTCTTCCAGGGCGACATCGTCGGTGACGATGTTGAGGCCGGAGTTCGAGCGGAGGGCGCCGATCGCTTCGCGGAGCGTGGTGTTGTCGAACTTCATCGACACGCTGCCGGAGAGCGTCTGCTCGATCCGCCGTTCCTGCTCGGTCATCTTCCGCTGGTACGGGTCCTCGCCCCGCATCGCGGCGATCTGCGAGCGCTTCGGGTCGATCTTGAGCGGCATGTCGTCGGTCAGCGCCGGGCCGTTCTTGTTCGCCGCGTTCAGGGCGTCGAGGTTGAACTGCTCGTTGCCGGCCTCGATCCGCGCCCAGTCGTCCTTCCGGCGGGCGATCTTCGTTTGCTCGGCGATGAACGTGAGCGTCGGATTGTCCGGGTCCAGCAGCTTCACCTGGGCGGCGAGCTTCTCGGCCTCGACGAACTTCTTGTCCTTCATCAGGCCGTTGATCTCGGCGACCTTCTTCTTCACTTCCTCCTGCTTCATCTGCTCGGCGACGTTGGCGTTGAGCCGGTCGCGGCGGACGGTGTCCTTCTCGGTCGCTTCCTTCTTGACGTAGTCGGCGTGGTGCTTGAGCTTCGTGTAGCCTTCGAGGCGCGTCTCGATCGGGCGGAGGAGGTTCGCCTGCCGGGCCGCCGATTGCGAGGAAGCGCGGACCTTCGTGCCGTACTCTTCGAGGAGTTTCATCGCCGTGTCGGTGTCTCCGCGGCTCCAGGCGTCGCCGGCGGACTTCATGGCGTCGAGGCCGTCCTGGCGGAGCTTCTGGAACGCGACTTCCGCCATCGCCTTCTGTTCGTCGGCGACGGTGTTGACCGGCTTCTCGGCGACGAGCGTCCCCTTCGGCTCCACCTTCGGCTCGGCCTTGGGCGCTTCGATCTTCGGAGTTTCGATTTCCGTCACGGGCCGCAAGCTGCCGACGCGCGCCACGCCGGGGGCCTCCTCGGCCACGGCGAGCTTGATCTTCGGCTCCGTCCTCTCGAGGCACTGCTCCATGAACCCCTTCGCCTGCTCCTTCTGCGTTTCCGTCAGCAGGGCCGGATCGATCTTGGCGAAGACGTCCAGGGCGGTGTCGTATTGCTTGTTGTTGAACGAGGCGACGGCGTTGGCGAACGCCTGCTGGGCGGTCTTCTTGTTCGCGGCGGTCGCTTCCACGTCGATCTGGCGGAGCAGCGACTGGGCGTTCGCCTTCATCGCGGCGTCGCCGCCGTTGTGCGCCTGGATGGCGATCTTGCGCGCCATCTCGAGGTCGCCGTTGGCGAGTTCCTTCGCGGCCTGATCGAGCAGGTTCGGGGCGGCGATGGCGGGCGGCGCCACGGGCGGCATCGGCGCCACGGCGACGGCCATCGGGGCGATCGGCGCGGGAAGCATCGGCGCGGCCGGGGCCGGCACCATCGGCACCTTGCCGCCGACCTTCGCGAGCTTCTCGTCGATCGTCTTCGTGAACAGGCCCAGCCCCTCGGACAGTTCCCGCGCGGTCGTCAGCGCCGCCTCGGCCTTGTCCGTGGCCTTCGAGGCCACTTGGCTATCGGCCTCCTTCATCAGGCCGTCGATCATTTCCTTGCCGGTCGTCTGCACGGCGCTGGCGAGCTTGGCGGGCGAATCCTCGGCGTCGGCGAACGCGGCCGCGGTCAGGCGCGATTGCTCCGCGAGCGCGCGGGCCGCGTCGGCCTTCGCCTTCGCTTCCACCACCTGCCCCTGCGAAAGCAGTTCGCGGCCGTCGGCCACGAGCTTCAGCACTTCCGCCTTCGCCGGTTCCGCCAAGCTCGCGAGCTTCGGCGCGGGCAGCTTCAGGTCCGCCTTCGCCACCACGTCCTTTACGGTCGCCTTCGCCGTGGCGGCGGCCTGCTTCACGTCGCCCGCGACGGTCTTGGCCTTCTCCTCGACCGCCTTGGTCGCGGTCGCGATCGTCGTGCCGGCCTTCTTGCGAAGCTGCACCTTTTCCGCTTCGATCTTCGCGATCAGCGAATCCGGCTTGTCGCCGAGGTCCCAGATGCCGTAGTCGCCGTGGAGGTTCTTCGCCTGGTAGGCCATGTTCATGGCCTGATCGAGGTTCTGGAGGCGTTCGGCTTCGGTCGCCGGCTTCGCGGCGAACAGTTCCTTGGCCTTCTTGTAGAGCGTGTCGGACTGGGCGCGGTCGGCCTTCTTGCGGGCGTCCTGCACGTCCTTCGCCAACGACGCCGGCGTGTCGTCGAACAGGCCCCAACGCAGGCCCTTCGCCGTGGCGACCTGGTTAGCCTGCGAGGCGTAGTCCTGCGCCTGGTCGATCTTGCCGGCGGAGAGCGCCAGCCGTCCGAGCTTCATCAGTTCCTTCGGGTCGCCTCCGGCCGAGCCGCCCTTCGGGGCGCTCGCCGTCATCTTCTTGCGGGCGACCTCGGCGAGGATCGTCTCGGGCCGCGACTCGGTGTAGGCGAGGCTCGCGCGCAGGTCCTGCGCCTGCTTGGCGAGTTTCTCGGCCGTCGCGAGGTCGCCCTTCTTGAGGGCGGTCTGCGCCTGGGCAACGAGCTGCCGGGCCTTTTCGGTGTTGGTGGTGGTGCTCGTCGGCGTGGCCGACGGGCTGGGGGTCAGGGCCTGCGCCCGGACGGTGGCGGCGGACGCCCCGGCCAGGACGGGCACGAGCAAGAGGCGGGCGGCCATGCCCTTCCAACCCCACGTTTTCGTCTGGAATGCCATGGTCCTCATCCCCTCCTTGGAAGACCGAGTGCGAGCCTCGCCCTGCCGGCGTCCCCCACGACGCGACGGCCCGCGCGGGCCGTTCCGGGGCCGCGCGCGGAAAAGAGTGTGTGCAGGCGGAGGGGCGAATACCCGCGCCCGCAACGGGGGTCAAGCAGGAATCGGCCGGGCGTGAAGGTTTTTTGCGATTTTCCCCGGAGTCGCGGCCGGAGCCGGGGGAATGAACTAGCATTGGGGAAAACTGCGCGCTTCGGGCGCCGGAACCGTTAGCCCGACCCGCCGCGACCGTCTTACCGACATTCCCACCCTCCGGATCGAATCCATGCGCCGCCTCCTGTTCACGCTCGCCGCCGTCCTCGCCGCGGCCGCTCCGCTCGCCGCCCAGGCCGTGAAACCCAAGCACCTCTACGGCCACGACGTGAAGGTCCGGCCGGTCGGCGAACAGAACTTCAAGGCCGACACGCCGAAGGTGGCGGTCGAGTTCTTCCACGATCCCGCGGCGAACGCGCTCGTGGCGATCTCGGACAGCGGCGCGCTCGCGGCCGCGCCCTACGCGGCGCCGAAGGACCCGAAGACCTCCGAATGGGCCTTCGCGCACGAGCTGCGCGTCCGCAAGAGCACCGAGGAGACCTTCACGAAGGACACGAAGAAATACAGCGTGGAAGCCTACAAGGACCTGGCCAGCGGGCACCTGCTCTACGCGACCGACCAGAAGACGATCGCGCTCGGGAAGCTGCCGAAGGACCTGAAGGGCGAGGCCGAGCCGGCATTCCACCACGGCCTCACGCTCAAGGCGCGCGGCCTCAAGGAGACCGACTTCAAGACCGCCAAGGCCTTCGGCGTGGACGTGTCCAAGGACGGCAACACCGGCGGGCTGATCTACCTCTCCGAGACCGGCTCGCTCGGCCTCGGCGTCGCCCCGCCCGCGCCCCCCGGCGACAGCCCCAAGAAGCCGAAATCGCTCCACGGCCTCACGCTCAACGCCCGCAAGGCCGACGAAGGCGACTTCACCCCCATGACGCGCGCGTTCGTCGTCGAGGTCTTCGAGGACACCAACGCGAAGAACCTGGTCTACCTCTGCGAGACCGGTTCGATCGCCGTCGCCCCGGCCGGCGCGGACGTGCAAGCCGGCAAGCAGCCGCGCTGGAGCCACGCCTTCACGCTCAAGGCGCGCAAGCCGGGCGAGAAGGATTTCGAGAAGGCCGCGAAGTTCGGCGTCGAGGCGTTCGTGGACCAGAACACCGGGAACACGGTGTACATCTGCGAGACCGGCTCGATCGCGGTGGTGGGGAAGTAATCCATTTAACAGCCATCGTAGGGCGGGTCAAGGCTTGGCGCCGACCCGCCGGAGC